>DATHMC010000306.1:0-43812 GCA_035487495.1 Undibacterium sp. | reverse complement strand
TTGCATATAGATTGCCGAAGGTGTCGCCGAATTCGTCATTGAAGAGAGGTCCTTGCACCCCCTGCGGCAGCGTGGGCCTTATATCGCCCACCTTCTTGCGCACCTGATACCACACGTCCGGCACGGCACGCGGCGATACCTCCTCACGCAGATTGACCTTGATCTGCGTCTCGCCCGGCTTGACATAGGTGGACATATAGTCGATCTCGGCGACTCCCTGCAGAGCGCGTTCCAGCTTGTCGGTCACCTGATCAGCCATTTGCTGCGTCGAGCTACCAGGCCAATAGGCTTGCACGACCATGGTCTTTATCGTGAAGTCGGGATCCTCCTTCTGACCCAGGCTGCTATATGCCAGTATCCCTGCCACTGATAGAAGCAGCAGCAGGAAAGCAATCATCTGTGGGTGTTTCAATGCCCATTCTGAGAGATTGATGCGGCTCATTTGGCACTCCCTGAAGCAGAGGCGGGTGCCGCATCGGCCAGTTTGACTTGCTGATTAACATGCAGCTGATGCACGCCGGCAGTCACGACGGCTTCACCACCGGCCAGGCCGGCGACAACCAACACGCTGTCGTTCTGCGCGGCGCCCAATTGGACATTGCGACGTGCAACACGTTTCGTCTTCGGATCGACAATCCATACCTGACGCTGACCGTCGTGATAGGCAATGGCCGTCAGCGGCAAGCGGATTGCGCCACTACCTTCCACGTCGGGAGCAAATACCGATGCGGTCATACCCAACCGCAGCAGGACAGGATCCGGCTGCTCGATCGTGATGCGGGCCGAGTAGGTGCGCGTCACGCTGTCCGTGGCCGGGGCCAGTTCACGTAGAGTGCCATTCCAAAGCTTGCCGGGATGGGCCCAGACCGAAACCTGCAAGGATTTCGCTTTGCGCAGCTCGTCCACACGTGACTCGGGAATGCTTATCGTCACTTCTCGTTCTCCGTCGGCATCCACAATCACTACCGGCTGGCCCGCGGCGACTACCGAGCCTGCTTCAGCATTGATGGCGCTCACGACACCGTCGCGATCTGCAACCAAGGTTGTGAAGCCGCGCAAATTCGCGTTCAACTGCTGACGTGCCAGCGCCGAGCGCAGCTGTGCATCGGCTTGATCGAGCGCCAAATGCTGGTGGTCAAGCTCCGCCTGGGAAGCGAAGTTTCTTGCCAGCAATTGTTCGGCGCGCTGTACGTCAACTCTTGATTGGGCAACGCGGCTGCGCGCTGCATCGACGTCGGCGCTCGCGGCATTCACCATCAGCATTTCCTGCGAGGGGTCGAGCTGCAACAGCGACTGGCCGCGTTTGACGTGACTACCAACTTCGACCAGGCGCGCAACAATCTTGCCCCCAGTACGAAAGCCAAGCTGGCTTTCGTACCGCGCACGAATTTCGCCTGAATAGTTAGCGCCGACCGAACTCAGGGTTCGACCTGCAATAAGAGTCCGTACTGGACGCACGTCTTCGTGCTCCGGTGCCGGAGCGGGAGCGCATCCGGCAAGGATATGCGTCGCAAGAATAATGAGAATTGCCGATTGATTGTACTTAACCACTTTCCGTCCTCCTGTCGGGTCCAACTGTCGGCCGATGCCGACGACATCCTCGTGGCGCATACGGTATGCCATCGCGGTTCTCCGCAAAAGCATGTCCGAGGCGGGTTGCCAGCCACTCAACCCATTCAATCCCGGCCCGTTGCCACGTTAGGTATCGGTAATATACACCATAACGACAAAAATGTCATGATGACGGAACGTTTAATTTGAAAAAATTTTTTGTTGCAAGCTAGGAAAGTCCGTGGCAACTTCATCGGACGAGAATAAATGCGGCCAAGCGCTCTGGCATCCGGCGACATGGGATAGCAATTACGACGGTATACCGTCAGGAGGAGGATGGGGAAATAGCAATCGATAGAGCGGCGTATGCAGGCGCTAGGTCTTCACATTCTGGGTGTACAGCAAGATTGATGTCGCCGGCAGCACAAGATCCGGCAGAGGTTGCGCAATAATCCTTCCCGCTTCGAGTTCCGTCACGCCCAGCCCCAACACCACGGCCTTCACGATCGCTTCTGGATAGTCGGGCTCCAGGACCTCCCTGGCCAGGGAATAGGCAGCATTGAACACAACACCGGCCACGAGGTCGATGGCCGCTCTCTGCCGGACACGCAGGAGCCGGTTGGCCGCTACGTCCAGCGCAATATCGCGTGCCAGGAAGCGAATGCCGATCAGGCTACTGTTCGCCGTAGGGACGGGTAACTGGGACATAAAGGAACCAAATTGGGGAAACCTGGTCACCGCGTGCAGTAGCAAGCGCGCTCCGCAGGCAACCCGCTCGATTGGCTCCGAACAGCGCTGCACAACCGGATCGATGGCGCGAAGCAATTCATTGTTAATCTCACTGGCGACGGCGACTAACAGTTCCTCATTCGTCTTGAAATAGTTGTAAAAAGAGCCGCGCGCCATCCCCGCTTGCGCTATGACGTCCTCAATGAGCGCTTGCGGTCCTTTCTGCGAGAAGACAAGTAGGGCACTTTGTAACAGCCTCGTGCGAGTCTTCTCGCGACGCTCGGCCGCCACGCGGCTGCGATGATTTAATGTTCCTTCAGCTTTCATATTCCATTCTGACAGCCACAACCGGCGACTGGCCATGTATTGTCGATGGCCTCCATCATCTATTGCGAATACGCTTGACGCGTTTTCAGTATGACATTATAGTCATATTGACGTATGTGTCAATTAAAAGGATGTGATTAGCGAATCCCACCAAAAAACACGCGGAACAGCTATGAGTGAGTCGCGCAATCAAGGGCCTCGCTACGGGATAGTGCGCACAGCCAACAAAGGGAACTTCGTCACGTATCCATATTGACCAAAAGTATAAAAACCATTGCCCGTGCAATGTTCCCCGGTGGGGCAGCGGCAGCCTAGGCTTGCTGCGGTGGTTGACTTCATCTCTCTGTGAGCGCACGTCGTGAAATGGATATCGCATCTTTGATTGCCGACACTATCATTATGACGTTGATGTCAATTCATGTTTTAACGTATAATGAAGCAATTACATTTCAACCATTCGAATGAATGAAAGTCGAGCTGCCAGAAAATCATAGGACCCGAGTAGGCGCCCAGCGGCGAGAAAAGGCACGTGCGCGTCTACTGGAAAGTGCATTGGTGGTTTTTGCAAATAAGGGTCCCGAAGCAGCCGTAATTGATGAAGTCATCGCTTTGGCTGGCATGTCTCGCGGCTCGTTTTACAACTATTTCCGCACAAACGAAGAGTTGCTCGAAGCAGTCGCCGAGGAAATCAGCAACGAGTTGTTGAGTCTGATTGATCCAGTTGTACAACTACATGACGATCCAGTTGTTCGAATTACTTGTGGCTGCCGCTTATTGCTGCATGCGGTGCGCGAATACTCGTTGCTCGGCTCTTTTTTGTCGCGCTTGCATTGGCCGACGCTGGGCAAGTCGTTGCACGGGATTGCTTTTCTTGCACGAGATATAGACATGGGGATCGCACAAGAGAAGTTTTCGTGCACGAAGAGAATTGCCTTTGATCTCGTGGTTGGCGCCATGTTCGGAGCAGTAAATTCGTTAGTGCAAGAACGTTCAAAACCTGACTATCCCGAGGCGATGGTATTAGTTGTTCTCCGAGGCCTGGGCGTGGAGAAGAGGCTGGCTTCACGTCTTGTTGCAACCCCGCTACCGGCTATTGCACTCGACGACAAATCCATTTTGCGAAGAACGCTGGAACGCACACGAATGCGCGCTAGTGTGACCGACAAGTCCTGAGTTAATCAGATGGAATGGTGGCCAGCCGTGGTCAGCCCGGTGTTGTCAGACCAGTGGCAAGACAGATGATCAGCGTCCTTCTAGCAGACCTTTAGGCTACTTGGCCGTGCTTTTCGCAGCGCACTAAGGCAAGATGGATAGCTGCCAAGGTCACAAAGGTGCTTCGCGCGACGCTCACTT
This sequence comes from Undibacterium sp., assembly GCA_035487495.1. GTDB lineage: Bacteria > Pseudomonadota > Gammaproteobacteria > Burkholderiales > Burkholderiaceae_D > Undibacterium. The sequence continues at coordinate 39,852 of DATHMC010000306.1, read as the reverse complement.
CCTTTCTGCCGGTCGGATTTATATTAAATGAAATTTCATAGTCAGGCTCTGGTGACGAATCCCACTTCCACTACTGATCCGGCGCGGCTTTTCTCGGTGACGCTATAATCGGAAACGCCTTCACGCCAACAAGGCAGCATGACTTTTTGCAGATCCTCATTAAGCAATCTTCAAACAGGCTTTCAACCGAACAAAGTCCTCGAAGTCCCCTATTGGAACGGGCCGGCCAAACAGATAACCCTGATAGGCATGACACCCTGAACTTGCCAGGAAGTCCCGCTGAGCCTCGGTTTCAACACCCTCTGCGATGACGTTTAAACCCAGACTATTGGCCAGCGCAACGACTGTCTTGGCAATCGCTGCGCCGTTCGGATCGATGAGCACATCGTGTACAAAAGACTGGTCGATTTTCAACTGATCCAGCGGCAGGCGTTTCAAGTAGGACAGCGAAGAATAGCCGGTACCGAAGTCGTCCAGCGCGAAACCTACCCCCTTGGCCTTCAGGGCGAGCATTTTCCTGATGACGTCGTCCACATTGTCCACCAGCAGGCTCTCGGTCAGTTCCAGCTTCAACCGCTGTGGATTAGCGCCGGTATCTTCCAACACCGCCAGCACTTGATCGACGAAGTCGGGCAGGCGAAACTGGTGGGCGCTGACGTTGACCGCCAGTGTAAGATGGGCCATCTCCAGCCGGGCGGCCCAAGACGCCAATTGAGCGCAAGCAGTTTTCAGCACCCAATTTCCCAAAGGTAAAATTAACCCGGTTTCTTCGGCCAAGGGAATGAATTCGGATGGCGACACGATGCCGCGTCGGGGATGCTGCCAGCGCACCAAGACTTCCGCTCCAGTCACGCGATCTGGGCGCACCACTTGGGCCTGATAGTGGAGCGTGAACTGGTTCTGATCCACCGCCCGCCGCAGATCATGCTCCAGCGCCGCGCGTTCCTTAACGGCGCACTCCATGCGCGCATCAAAGAAACGAAATCGGTTGCGTCCAGCGTCCTTCGCCTGGTACATGGCAAGATCGGCTTGCCGCATCAGATCATCCACTGTGGCGGATTGGCGTCCGAACTCGGCGATACCGATGCTTGCCGTACTGTGGAACGCCACATTGTTGAGCTGGTACGGTTGGTTGAGTGCGGATAGTATTTTTTTAGCGACTGTTTCGATACCTGTTCTGGCACTCCTCTGATCATTAGCGCGGCTGACCAGCATCACGACGAATTCGTCGCCGCCCAATCGTGCTACCGTGTCGCCCTCGCGCACGCACGTCCTCAAGCGCTGCGCCACTTGCTGCAGAAGCAAGTCACCCATTGCGTGACCGAGCGTGTCATTGAGTGTCTTGAAGTAGTCGAGGTCAATAAAAATTACTGCACCGTGACTGCTGCTGTATCCATTTGCTGCGATCACCTGCGTCAAACGATCGAGCAACAACGATCGATTGGGCAGACCCGTCAACTGGTCGAAGTAGGCCAACTGCCTGATCGTTTTTTCCGCCATTTTTCGTTCGGAGATGTCGAAATGGGTGCCAATGTAATGGGTTACGGCACCATCGTCGTTCTTCACCGCCGAGATGGCGAGCCATTTGGGATACACCTCGCCATTCTTGCGCTTATCCCAGATTTCCCCCTGCCATCCGCCGGTGCGATGAATGGTTTCCCACATGGCGCGGTAGAAATCGGCATTGTGGCGGCCGGATTGGAGCAGACGGGGTGTCTCGCCTATGACATCCGTGTCCGAGTAGCCCGTGATTTCAGTGAAGGCACGATTCACGCGCAGGATCACACTTTGGGCATCAGTAATCATCATCCCTTCCTGCGATTCGAAGGCAATCGCGGCAATTCGCCGATCCATCGCGGCCTGCCTGCGCTCCGTAATATCGGTGCTCAATAATGCGATCGTGCCCAATACGGTGATTACGCCGAGCACGATGCTGCGCATATGATGCCCTTGACTCTGCAAATAGCCGATGTAGCCATCCAATGCCAGCAAAGCGACAAGCAGGACAAACCGTTCGAACAACCATCGTTTGCGCAATAAATCAATTGAATCAAGCATCCAGAGTCGCATTAAAATTTCCCCCACTCGTCGTCGGCCAGCACTAACGCATGGCATTCGGAGCAATGCGCTTGCGCCGGTGTTGCGTCTCACCGGCGGCGTCCCCCTTGACGTCGGCGAACTGCTGCCGTCTACCGATGCCTTGCGCATTGACGCTTGGCGCCGTTTGTCCGACCAAGACAAGTTTGAAGGAGTCGACCACCTGTGCCAGCCTTGTTGCCTGACGTTGCATACCCTCGGCCGAAGTTGCCGCTCGCTCGACCAGGGCGGAATTTTGTTGAGTGACTTGATCCATCTGCGCAATTGCCTGATTGACCTGTTCGATGCCTTGGCTCTGCTCCTGGCTGGCGCAGGTGATGTCGTTCATGTAACGAGCGACCTGCTGGACCGAATTGACGATCTCATCCATGGTTTTGCCGGCATCGTCGACCAGCGCGGTACCAGCCTCGACCTTCTCGACCGAGTCGCCTATCAAGGACTTTATCTCTTTTGCGGCGCTCGCCGAGCGGTGTGCCAGGCTGCGCACTTCGACAGCGACCACCGCAAAGCCACGCCCCTGTTCACCGGCCCACGCGGCCTCCACCGCCGCGTTTAATGCGAGGATATTGGTTTGGAAGGCGATGCCGTCGATCACGCCGATGATATCGACGATCTTGCGCGAACTATCCCTGATAGACGCCATCGTGCCAATCACCTGGCCGACGGCCTGGCCACCTTTGAGGGCGGTATCGGAGGCAGAGGCAACCAGCCGGTTCGCCTCGCGCGCATTGTCCGCATTCTGTTTCACGGTACTGGTCAGCTCCTCCATCGAGGACGCTGTCTCTTCCAGCGAGCTGGCCTGCGATTCGGTACGGGCCGACAGGTCGGCGTTGCCCGTTGCGATCGCTGCCGCACCGATATTGACGGCATCGGTAGATTCCTTGATCTGCCCGACCAGGAGTTTCACATTGGTTTGCAGTACGCGCAGCGATTGCACCAGTTGCGCCAATTCATCGCTGCCACGGGAGACGATCTTTCCGGTCAGGTCACCGGCACTCATCTGCTCAATGTCGCGCCTGACCCTTTCGAGCGGCAAGACGGCGGCGCGGTACAGCAGGATTCCAAACAGCAGGCCGGTGACGATGCCGAGACCGGAAACGGCGCCTGACCATCCCTCGTAGTGTCGGCCTGGGCTTGTCGTGATCAGCAGGTTGGCAAAAAACAGCAGCGACAACAGACCGGATGAGACGATGATTTTCGATCGGATTGAAAGCATTGTCAGCAAGTCAAACCGGTCTACGAATGAGCGCCTCACGACCGCTCCTTCGCGCACTCTGATTTCTTTGCTGAAATTCCTGATCTCGCGGTAAGCCCTGTCGGCCGCTGCTACCTGGTCCCGGCTCGGTTTGACCCGAACCGACGTGTAGCCGACCATCTTGCCGTTCTCGAGCATGGGGGCGGCGTTGGCCTCGACCCAATAATAGTCACCGTTCTTGCAGCGGTTTTTGACCATGCCCGTCCATGCCTTGCCGGCTTTGATGGTTCGCCAAAAATCCTCGAACGCCTCCACCGGCATGTCAGGGTGGCGCACGATGCTTTGCGGCGATCCAATGAGTTCTTCTGCCGAAAAACCGCTGATGTTGACGAAATCCTGATTGACATAGGTGATGTTTCCGCTCAAATCGGTTTTTGAGACCACGGTCTCTGTATCGTCCAAAATGTACTCGACATTGGTTATTGGCATGTTGTTTCGCATAGCTCGATCCCGATTGCGTAAGTTGTTAATATTGCATTTAAAAAGGGTGTGAATGGGTCTCGTGTTCACCGCTGCGATGGGAGCGGAGCCCATTCCAGGAGCCGGTTGGATGTGCCAATTGGGGAGGGTGATCGGATCGGACGCGCGGTCGCCTTCCGTGCTTGTCAAGCAAGCGCGTCGGTTGAGGGTGGTGCAGTGGTTTTTGATTGGCGAACAGCCGCAGGCCGACGTTGACGTCAATCAGCCATCCGGTACAACGGGAAGGAAATTTGTTGGGTAATGCGAACACGCGTGCCTCGCTCTAGTCAGAGACTTGTCGTCACTTTCCGCAGTGCGCAACAGGCGCACACGAATAATTAACGAAGCGTGTTCAGGGCTTCAAATTTGGAGCCAGGGTCAGGGGCTATTGAGTTCCAATTCTCACAAAGAAATTATTAAAAGTCAATGAACTTCCGTCATGCGATATTTTATCGAAGGCTGGAGTGCTCACCATCGAAATTGAGCGTTTCACGCGCCCCGACGATGTCGTCTGCCACCTCTGCCAATTTTCGACGCTGTTTGCGGGCAGTGTCACGAAGCAAGGCAAAGGCGGCGCTGCGCTTGAGTCTGTATTCCATCATGATGATCCCGGTGGCGACGCTGATGTTACGTTCAGTATCGAGCGCCTGTTGCAGTTGTTTCCGTGTTTCCCGCAACTCCTGCAGTTCATTCGCGCGTCCCAAGGCGGCCTCGATGGCGGGGATCATTTGGGATATGTCCTGTGGCTTGACGACGTAGCCCAGCGCCCCATATTGGGTTGCCTGCTCGACAGTTTCGGACTCGCTGTAGGCGCTCAGCATGATGAACGGGATGTGATCAAGTTCGTGCAGGCGCCGTGCCAGGTGCAGGCCACTCAAGCCTGGCATGCTGACGTCCAAGATCGCCAGATCCGGCCGTTCGCCGCCGGCCAACCATGCTTCTACGTCTTCTCCCGATTCGGCGGTCGTGACCTGATAACCTGCCCGGGTGAGCCCGTTGGCGATGACAGCAAGCACCAGACGATCATCGTCCACAATGAGAATTCGCTTGTCACGGGATGAAGCATGGCCTCCATTCATGTTGACGTCTCCAATTCTGGAAAAATGACTGGTGGTTCAAGCTGCACCATTGTAACAACCAGGTCGCCTAATTGGTCTCTAGAAATGCTGGCGCCGACGCGCGGCATCAGCGCCTCGACCAATTGCAAGCCATTGTGCAACGTGCCGGACTGCCTTTGATCGCGTAAAAGTTGGCCGGAGTTGACGATCTTGAGCTGTACCACACCGGCCCCGGCGCCTTTCCGCAGTGTGATCTCGACATTGCCATGCGCCTTGCCGCCGTGTTTGACGGCGTTTAGGATCAGCTCATTGAGCACCAGTGCGATGGGAACAGCTTCCTCCTCCGCAATCACGCAAGGGAGCCATGCGTGCGGGATGTCCATGACAATCTGCGTTTGCCACAGGTCTTGAATCTCTTCCGCGATGGCACCGGTAAGCTCGCATAAGCGCACCGACGATGCGACTGCACGGCCCAGCAAACCGTGTATGACGGAAATGCTTTTTACCTGTCCAATAGCCTGATTGATGGGCTCGGTCGTCTCCGGGTATTGTTCAGCGAACTGGCGCAGGATGCCTGTAATGCCCTGCAGATTGTTCTTAATGCGGTGATGAACTTCGCGCACCAGGGTCTTGCGGTACGCGGCTTCATTGAACAGTCGCTGTGCTTCCTGCTGTTGACTGAGGGTCGTATCGGTAAAATGGCCGACATAATGCGTGACCTGAGCCGGCTTGTCCTGCACCTTCGTCAAGGTGATCCTCACATGGTATTCTTCGCCGCTTTCTTGGCGCTGCCACACGGTTTCACCCTTCCAGGTCCCGGCGCGTTCTATTTCTTTCCAAACGCCTTCATACAAGGAGGCCGGACGGAGATTTTTTCTGAGGATGGCGATTGTTCTTCCCACCGCTTCCTGCTCGGGGAAACCTGTAATTTGTGTGAACGCCCGATTCACCCACAAAATTTTCAGGTTTGCATCCATCACCAGGATGCCATCCTGGCATTCAGTTGCGATGGCGACGATGCGCAGTTTGTCCTCGGCGAGCTTGCGTTCGGTAATGTCGGTATGCGTGATAACTACACCAGCCCGTGCTAACTGCCCCAGCGGCATCGCATTCACTCTGAACCAACGTTGTTGCAGCGGCGAATGGCAGGGATATTCCACGCTGAAGTTCGGTGAATGGCCTGTCAAAACCGCGTGGATGCCCGCGCTGGCTTCTACGCAGCAACCGATCCCATTGGCAGCAAAATAGTTGGCGCCAACTTCCGTGCCCGGTACTAGCTTGCCGGATTCCATTTCAGTTTCCAAGCCGAAGCGTCGCCAAGATTCGTTGACGGCCACGATCGTGCCGTCCCGGTCCAGTACGACGACGCTTGCGGCGATCGAATTGAGAATGGCCTGTGTGAAGGTCCCGTTTTGCATCACTTCGTCCTCGGCTTGCTCCGAGGTTTCCCGCAGACCGATGGATTCGCCGAGTGCCCGGGTGTCGTCCTGTCTTGTGGCGGATAGAGATTGCGGCGGCCGCGACAAATTCGATAAATTCATTGTTGTTTCTCTTAGAGGCTGTTGCGAAATTAAATTAGCGGTTTAACGAAGTTCCAGCAAATGAGAGGGAGCAAGCGAAGGAAAGGAAGGAAGGAAGGCCTCGTGGGGAGCGACAAGTTTTCAAAACACATTTTAAGGCGGGCGAATCTTTGCGAGGACATTGCGCCGAACATTAATAATGATATTAATGTCATTATGACTGAAAATCAAGTATGGAAAGGAGGAAAGTGTCAGTTTTGGACATTTTGCGCGTCGCACGGCGGCGGCGCCACGTATGCCAGTGCCTATTGGTATTTATTGCTGGCATCTGCTCACACGCTTGACCAGAGTGCCTATCTAATCAGTGACCCGATACTTGATATCAATTCCGTCACAGATAGAGCACAAGGCTGCCGAACTTCGGAGCCGACTCCGCCTACTCACCAGGGTCAATCGCCTCATACACAAGGCGCGATTTGCAGAGTGTAGACAGGCCACCCAACCTTGCAGCGATCCTCCAACCCAGCACATTGCCCTCAAGGCCGCCAAAATCTTTCACGCACTTTTCAAGTGCCTGTTCGCTGCTGTGCTCAAACGCTGGATTCCTACGTTCGAGCACAACGCAACAAGCTCCACGAGGTCGGTATCGATATTGTGTTGTTTGAAGTACTCTTTTGCACTGGCCCCGTCATCTGGAAAACGGGTAGTCCCAACGCTGGTCGAAAGAAGCGACTGGATGCTCTGCAACTTGAAAGTTGAGCCTATCGCGAGCAGTAATTGATAGGTAATATTTTTCGCAGCATTATCGTGAGCCGCGCTCGACAACGGGATGGCGTATTCATTACTAATTCGATTTTCAGATCCGGTCGTACACAGGGGGGAAGAAACTTTTCGGATGGTGACAGCCGTTTTGTGCTTAGCTGCTCTGTCCCCGGACGCATGCTTCAGTGCCTTTTCACGCATATCCATTCTGCCCCCCCCTTCTTTGATTGCGTAGCAACTTAGCCGTGTAGTCGTCTATTGCGTCCACACGTTTCAAATATAGTTCAAATTTTTCCATACGTCAAGATGACACATTGATCATTATGAAAAATGGGAAAATGGCAAGTCAGCTCGAACAGGAGAGGTGTAGCTCAGCAGCCATTACGCACGGCAACTACAACGAGCCACTAAATATCTAAAGTGCGAAGGTTTCTTCCTGAAAGCAGATTTTATTTGACATGTACGTCATTTTGACGATAATGTCATTGTAAAGAAAAAAAAGCCCACAATTCAGGCTAACAAATTTAGGAGTCACCTTGTCCCCCAAAAAAACACCGTTAACAACGCATTCAGCGTATGCGGAGAGCGCTTTGCCCGCGCCCATTCAAAGGCTTGAGCGAGTCGCTGCTCTTGTTCAGGCGAAGTCACTTGCCTTCTTGATGTTCGAAAAACCTGATCTGGAAGCGGTGGAAGATTTTTTAACCGATTTCGGGATGCACACTGTCTCATTGACCAAAGACCGGCTTGTCATGCGCGGCAGCGGCAGCGCACCATGTATCTATGTGGCCCATCGTGGCCCGCGCGCTCGTTATCTGGGTGCAGCGTTTACCGTCTCCAATGAGGAAGATCTTTTGGTGCTCCAATCTCAAGCCGGTGCCCGCCTACTGCCGCCCGAAGTAATTCCCGGCGGTGGGATAGGGGTCGAGTTGGTCGATCCCGCCGGCAACCTCCTATGGCTGGTCACAGGAACAAAACAGGTAGATCCATTTCCAGTGCGAGCGCCCTTGCATCCGCTCACCAATGGGCCAAGCATGGTTCGTCGTGTCAACACGACTGTCCGCGCCCCTCTCGAACCTGCTGCAGTCGTCAGGCTTGGACATGTCGTTCTCCAGACCATTGATTTTCCAAGTATGGCCCGCTGGTACATGCGTCACCTGGGCGTCATCCCCTCAGATGTTCAATACCTCGCAGACGGGTCACCTAATCTATGCTTTTTTCGGCTCAATCTCGGTAGCACACCGGCCGACCATCACTCGTTGGTATTAGTCGGTGGCTTGGAAGAAAAATATGAGCACAGTGCCTATGAAGTCGTTGACCTTGACGCCCTCGGTCAAGGGAACAATGTCCTTCGCGCAAATGGCCATCGTCATATGTGGGGAATAGGCCGCCACATCCTGGGCAGCCAGCTATTCGATTATTGGTTCGACCCGGACGGGATGGAATTTGAGCATTACACAGACGGCGACCTCTTTACTGCTGACTATGAACCCCATTACTCACCGCTTAATCTCTCCGGTATTTGGGCCTGGGGCGACGACGTCCCGAAGTCGATGGGGCCGCAGCACAATCTAAGCACCTTGATCAAGATTTTCAGACTGCTATGCAGTCGACGGCTCTCTATGAACCGACTGAGGTTGCTCGGTAGCGCACTGTCGGCGCCGCCGCGTCCCTGGCTTTGATACTTACCATTTCACATTTCGTCAAAAATTGAGAGGAAAACATGGCAATAAAGGTGGTTCATTACGAACATGATGACAAACTCGGATGGGGCGTGGTCCATGGCCGCGTGATACATCCATTGTCAGGCACATACTCGAGTACAGCCGACTTCGTGAAAAATGGAATTGAAGAAGCACAGCGCTCTACGGCCAACGGCGCGTCGCTATTGCTCGACGACGTGAGATTGCTATCGCCCATTACCGACGACCGCCAATTCATCTGCCAGGGCACCAACTACGCGAGCCATGTTCGGGAGTCTGGAATGGATCCAGACAAGATCGGCTTCAATACAATTTTCACAAAAGCATCTTCCAGCCTTGCGTCCGCCCATGCAGATGTTGTACGCCCGGAGCATGTTCGCCTGCTCGACTACGAGATCGAGCTCGGCTTGGTCGTACGTCGACCGATAACGAAGCCTCAAGAAATTCGGCACGATGCGCTGCATGATTGGCTTGCAGGCGTGACCATCATAAACGACGTGTCGGCGCGCGATGTACAGTTGCCGCAAACGCAGTTTTATAAGGGCAAAAGCTACCGCACGTTCGGCCCGGCCGGCCCCTTCCTCGTGCTCCTGAACGCCCGGGAATGGAGTCGCTGGCCCGAGTTACGTATGCGCCTATATGTCAACGGCCAGCCGCGCCAGGATGCATATTGCGGCGACATGATCTTCAAGCCACACGAAACATTGACAGAACTTTCAGCGCTGCAAAATCTTTACCCTGGTGATGTGATCGCCACGGGAACGCCAGCCGGATGCGCGGCACGCGCACCTGGAAAACTGACGATGTGGATCCTCAAACATCTGATGTCCGACCACGGTAAATGGAAAATGTTCATCAAAAAGGGAAAATCCAATCCGGCCTACTTGCAGCCTGGTGACACGATGACGGCGTCAATAAGCACTGATGACGGTGCTATTGACTTGGGAGAGCAGCGCAACCGGATCATAGCCCCGTGAGTACATATTCCACTGCCGTTGTTCTGCCCCAATTCGGTGACGCCAGCGTACTCGAACTAAGGCGCTTGCCACGACGCATACCGCAACGAGGGGAAATTGAGGTCATGGTAAGGGCAACATCGGTCAATCCGATCGATGTTCGCCGCCGTGCCGGCTACGGCAAAAAATTATTCTCCTTACTTGGCGCTGCTCGCCTCCCGTTAGTTCTCGGCAACGATTTTGCCGGCATTGTGACGACCGTTGGAGTTGGTGTTTCCCGTTTTCGTGAAGGCGATGCAGTGTTTGGCGCGATGCCGCCGTCAAGCGCCGGGACACATGCAAGCCATGTCGTGGTGCGCGCTGAGCATGCGGTGCCACAGCCTGGAGATATGCGCACTATTCCGGTAAACGCACTGGCGACTTTGCCTTATAACTTCACTACCGTATTACGTGCGCTCGCCGACGCGGGACTACGCGAAGAAAATGTCCGTGGACGTGATGTATTGATACACGGGGCATCGGGCAGACTAGGCTTGCTAGCAGTGCGGACCCTGGCGAGTTGGGGTGCATACGTTACAGCCATTTCCAGTGCCGCTGGCGCAGCGGCCTGCCGCAGTGCAGGTGCGGTATGCGCTATTGACCGTCACGAGCAGCCGTTACGCGAAATAACACGTAAGTTTGCGGCCACCCTCAATTTTGCAAATTGGGACGACGAATCAGCATTACTAAGATTGCTTACGAACGATGCCATCGGCCACGCCACTACTGTTCATCCTATGCTTGCAAATCTCGACAAGCATGGCTTATTGCACGGTGGCATCAATATAATGCGCGAGAAAAGATCCATGCGCGCACGCGCGCCAAAAGGTGCACGCTATGCATGGACGGTGTACGCGCCCGACCAACAAGCCCTAGCATATCTGTCCGAACGCGCAGCCATATACACCGCGTCAGCAACATGCACTGGTTTCCTGCTTACGAACGCTGCACTTGCACACAGGCACGTCGAACAACGCCGCCCTGGGTGCGTCGTGTTGTTACCGACGTAATCCTGAAAATCCCACATAAAAAAACACGAGAGCAATATGTCTGAATCGTTACATTCTCGCACGCAGATCCGCGCCGCTGTGCGCAGCCTGACGGATGTGCTGGAAATTGAACAAACGCCATGGCGTCAATGCATGCCGGCACGCAATACTTACGACCTGCTTTGCCAAGCATGTGAACGCCACCCGGACCGCACGGCGCTTCGCTTCTTGATGAACGGAGACCCAGCTGCTCCAGAATTCCCTGTCACCTATCGCGACCTTAGGTGCCGGGTGACGCAAGCCGCAAACGCTTTTCATCGCGCAGGAATATCAAGGGGAAAAGCAGTCTCGCTATTGCTGCCCAATTTACCCCAAACTCATTACGCCTTGCTTGGTGCACAGGCGGCTGGAATTGCCAGCCCGATTAACCCCATGCTCGAAGCTGAACACATCGCGGGCATCGTCAATGAAACCGGCGCCGAGGTGCTGGTCGCACTTGCACCACTGCCGGGGACCGATATTTGGAACAAGGCAATGGACGTCGTCGATAAGTGTCCAGGGATTCGCGTTGTATTCGCCGTCAGTTCGCGACAGTATCTCGACCAGCCTGGAAAGGCGCTGATCGAAGATATGTTTACCCAGAGCAGGAAACCTAAGCGAAGCGATGTTTCCATCGTGGAATTCGATACCGCGCTCGATGCTGAACGGTCAGACCGACTAGTATCGGCGCGAGAGTTCGACGAATCCGACGTGTGTTCATATTTTCATACTGGCGGTACGACAGGTTTGCCGAAGATCGCGGCGCACACGCATTTGAATGAAGCCTTTGTTGCCTGGGCACTAGGCGCCATACTCCCCACCGGCAACGTACTGCTGTGCGGATTGCCACTATTCCATGTGAATGGTGCGATGGTTACCGGATTGGCCGCTTTTCATAGCGGGGCTGAAGTGGTGATGCTGACACCTTCAGGCTATCGAGGACAGGGTGTCTTGCCTAATTTCTGGAAATTGGTTGAGCGCTTTAAGGCGACCAGTTTCAGTGCCGTGCCGACCATCTATGCCGCGCTAGCTGACCTGCCAATTGGCGACGCTGATATTTCGTCGCTACGATATGCAGTCTGCGGAGCCGCTCCGCTTCCCAGTGAAGTTGCGCGTCGCTTTGAAGCGGCATCCGGCGTGCAGCTGTTCGAAGGCTATGGCCTAACGGAGGGAGCATGCGTCTCGTCCTGCAACCCGCCGCTAGGAGAGCGTCGTTTAGGAACTGTGGGCTTGCGCTTGCCACATCAACAGATGAAGGCCTGGAAGATAGATAGCTCTGGCAATGCCACTGAGGAATGTTGTGACGGCGAAGTTGGCGTGATAGGCATTTGTGGCCCTAATGTCTTTCCAGGATATCTACGTCACGTAGATAATCAAGACATCTGGCTCAAGCCGGGGTGGCTCAATACCGGTGACCTTGGTTACTTCGATAAGGACGGCTATCTTCATCTAACAGGCCGGGCAAAGGAGCTAATCATCCGGGGTGGACACAATATCGACCCGGTAATGATAGAAGACGCCATACTCAAACTTCCAGAAGTGGCTTCCGTTGCCGCAGTAGGTCAACCTGACGAGCACGCCGGCGAGCTACCGGTAGCCTACGTCACTATAAAGCCAGGACATCTCGCAGTTGCTGGCCAATTACTCATCGCTGCGCGCGAACTTGTTCCAGAGCGCGCGGCTATTCCGGTACACATTGAAATCTTGGAACAAATGCCTCTGACCGCCATCGGTAAGGTGGCGAAGGCAGAGCTGCGATTGCGAGCGGCTGAGCGCGTATTTCAGCAGCTGCTGGCAGCGCGCGACATTCCTGCCAAGGTTCAAGTGCGCACCGACATCAAGCGCGGGACGACTGCTTTCATCGAATGTACCGTCGAGCACGCAGCAAAGGTGCACGAACTACTTGGGCACTTTGCAATCCCCATAGAGTTATCCCCTCCCGGTCTGTGATCGGGTTCTGTAGACTAAATAAAAAATACTATCATGAGACAAACCTTATCCTCCTCAGTCGACGTGTTGCTCGTTGGACTTGGTCCAGTCGGTGCGACCGCAGCTAACCTATTGGGCCGCTACGGAGTCCGCACACTCGTCATTGAAAAATCCCCTGACATCTTCATGGCGCCTCGTGCCATCGTGCTCGACAATGAGGCGCTACGAATACTGCAAATGGCTGGCTTGGAAGAAGGCGCTTTTGAAACACAAGCGATCGCCAAGGTACAGATGCGGTCGCCACTCTTTGGCAACTATGCTCGTGCAAATACAGCCGGCCCACTCGACGGTCATCCTCGTCTAGTGACATTCTATCAACCGGATCTCGAGCGCACGCTTCGAACGCGGCTAGCTGCATATCCTGACGTCCAAGTTGCACTGGGCGCTGAATTGATTAATATCACAGAGAACGAACACGGAATTCACGTCGAAGTGCGCATGGCCGACGGTCAAATTCAAACAGTTCAGACCAGATTCCTTGTTGGCGCAGACGGTGCCAGCTCTTTCGTGCGCCGTCACGCAGGATTAGATTTCCAAGGGAAAACGTTCGAGCAGGATTGGTTGATAGTTGATGCACGAGACGTGCCCAATCCTATCGACCATGTCGAATTTCTGTGTGATCCTCGTCGACCCACTCCACACATGCCGGCTCCCGGAAACCGTCAACGCTGGGAATTTAAGCTGCAGCCTGGAGAAACGCCCGAGCAGATGGAAAAACCTGAAAGCATCCGAAAATTGCTGGCGCCGTGGTGCAAGCCTGAAGATATCACCATTGAACGCACTGCGGTGTATCGCTTTCACGCCAGAATCGTTGACAGATTCTCTCGCGGGAGAATATTTCTCGTCGGTGATGCGGCACACATCACACCGCCGTTTGCCGGCCAAGGTCTGGTTGCGGGCCTGCGCGACGTCGCCAACCTCTGTTGGAAGCTAGCTTGGGTCGTGCACGGGCGCGCGTCGGCGGCGATTTTGGATACTTACGATATTGAGCGCCGACCACATGCAAAATCCATCATTAAGCTTGCACTTTTCATGGGATCCCTTGTGATGCCCTCCAATCGCCTGAAAGCCTTTGGAATCCATGGATTGATGTGGCTGATGCAACTTATTCCGTCGGCACGAGCAATGTTTGAAGAATTGCGCATGAAGCCGAAAAACCAATTTGGTTGCGGACTATTCGTGCAAGGCAGGTCTCGCTCGCGCCTGATGCGTGGCGGCCTTCTGCCGCAAGGATTGGTGCGCCAGTCTGTTGGTTCCCCGGTGCAAAAAAGCGATGATGCAATCGGACAGCAGCTCACATTGATCGGATTCGGTTGCGATCCAATAAAACCGCTTAGTCTGCAACTGCGCGGAGAATGGTTGAGCGCTGGCGGTAAGTTCGTGCAGCTGCGTCATCGTGGACAGAGCGGATCCGGTGAAAACTCCTGGGAGGATATGAGCGATGCCTTCGTACCCAGCGCTGCTCCTGTCGGATGGGTCGCAGTCGTTCGACCGGATCGAACCGTACTACATGATGGACCATTGGAAAAAATCGACGCTATCGTTTCTGAAGCTCTTGCAATGTTCGGCACAACTAAAGCCGCAGGACACTTCGAGTCCTCCGTCTTGGATGTGCCTCAGTAGCAATAGTGTCGGTAATTTATTGTTGTTCTAGACCCGACGCGGAGGTCTATGCGGTCAGCGGAAGTTTGCGTTCGCTAGCTACTACCTCGCGTATTTTTGCAGCATGCCGGCAACATCCCTGTTGTGTATGCCATTGAATGTCAAGCGCCCGGCGCTGCAAATTGAGGGAGCGCATGGCTACCGCTTAATTCTGGGATGGTTTTTGTAATTTATTGTGAGTGATACGAATGAGGATAGTTGGACGTTGCATAGTAGTCGCGATTTTTACTTTCATGTGCGCCATCGCTGGAATTTGCGTACATAAATTATTTCCTTCCCAAGTTCATCTTTCAGGGGAGTTGATAAAAGCTGTTTCGGGATTGATAGGTACACTTTTTGCCATTGTTTTAGGTCTGCTAGTGTCGTCCTCTTATGCAGCTTTTAATACTCATCAGGCTGATTTTAATTCGCTTGTCAGTGCATTAGCGAACGTGGACCTTTTGCTGAAACAATTTCCTGGAGTGTCGGATGAGCCTAGGGCGCTCTTGAAGGATGTGGTGATTCGTTTATTGAAGCGATATTGGCCCGATGAACATGGGGCTGATCATGCGGACGTAACTTATAATCATCTTTCCGATGACGTAAAGATAATATTGAAAATAAATAATATTTCTGAGAAATTTGAAAACGTTACTCGTGATGATTTGAATGCTATTCGCCAGTTTTCTAGCAGTTTTGCAACTATTCAGTCAAATATTATCAGGAGCCTTTCAAATCTAGTGCCGACTTTGCTTCTTGTTGTTGTCTTTAGTTGGGCTTGCCTGTTATTTTTTCTGTATGGGAGTCTAAGCGACGGAAATGTATTTGCAATATTTTTTCTGCTTTTGGGGTCCGTCGCCGTTGCGAGCGCAAATTTTCTCATCTTAGAATTGACTCATCCATACCAAGGAATATTCAAGATATCCAGTGCTGCCTTCGATCTGTTTCTGGACGCTCTGGATCAGGAGCAAGGTTGACATCGTGCGCATCACCCTGCAAGGGCTGGAGGTGAACCCAGAGCCACGCGTTCATCGCGCGAGTTGTTCCTGTGCGAGCCGACCTAAGCGGCGAATACCGTCTTCGACGCGATGGTTCCACCCAGACCCGACACTCAAACGTAGACAATTGCGAAAGCGCCGGCTCGCGGAAAAAACATCACCGGGCGCGAAACAAATGCCTTGTTCGAGAGCCTCGTCGAAGAGTAGGCGCGAATCGAAACGCTTTGGCAGTTCGAGCCAGAGCATGAAGCCACCAACTGGCTGACTTACTTTTGTATCTGCAGGAAAGCTTTCCTCGATCGTTCGCGTCATGCGAACGAGGTTCTCTTGGAAGATGCGGCGAATGCGGCGTAAATGTGCATCATAGACCCCGCTCGCCAAAAAATCCGCGAGTGCTACTTGGGGCAAGACAGGGCCGCAGAGACTAAATGCAAGTTTGCGTTCCATCACACGCTGTGTATAGGCCCCTGCCACCATCCAGCCAATCCGATATCCTGGCGCCAGGGTCTTCGAAAACGAACTGCAGTAGATCGTACTGGCGCCGCCATCGAGCGCAATGAACGGCTTCGGTCGAGCGCGGCCAAAATGAATATCACCATAAACGTCGTCTTCGATCAGCGGCACGGCATGCCGCGCGAGCAGTGTGAGGAGAGCCCGTTTGTCAATTTCGGCCATTGCTGAACCAAGCGGATTGTTGAAATTGGACGACAGCAGGCAAGCCGCCACCGGTTCCGTGTCGAGCAAACTGGCGAGCGCATCGACGTTAACGCCTCGCGTCGGATCGGTCGGCAACTCCAATGCCTTCAGGCCTAGTACTTCGAGGGTATGCAGGAGCCCAAAATAAGTAGGCGATTCAACTGCAATCGTATCGCCGGGCTTAGCGACGGCAGTAAGCGCGAGCGTCAGTGCCTCGGTGCACCCGCTCGTGATAAGCACATCGTCGGGCGACAACGCATGGTCGACGCGCATTGCCCGCTTCGCGATTTCGCGGCGCAGACTCGGATCACCGAGCGGCGAGCAATAGACGTTGTACCGTGCCCCGTGTTGCCGTGCGGCACGTGCAAGCGCGAAATCAAGTCGCTGCGATTGCAACACCGTCGCCTCGGGTACGGCACAGCCAAGCGGTACAAGAGCCGAGTTCGATGCGTGCTCGAGCAGCGCCGAAACGGCGCCACAAATCGACACGGTCGATGCGCGTGCACGCGGGCGCGAGGTCGACGGCAACGCAAGTGCTCCGCGCCCCGTCCCAGCAACAAAAAAACCCGATTGCGGTCGCGCGACAAGGACGCCACGATCCTCAAGCAAATGATAGGCCTGCAGTGCTGTAGAAACGCTGATGCGATGCTGCTCGCTGACAGTGCGTACGGACGGCACGCGCGCGCCTGGAGCAAGCACACCATTGTCAATCATGCCGACGATGAGATCGGCTAATTGCTCGTAACGGAACGAAATATGTGTGTCCACGGAGTCACTCTCATGATGAAGGAATACACGATTATCGATTTGGCGGAATGGATTTGTCAATGCGAACTGTGTTGGTTTAATCAGCTTAAAACTGTGACTGTTATGGTCGATTCGGGTCTGCTACGATGCATGCATTCCGTCACATCCGTAGGAGTCCAGATGTCTGACCCGCAATATTTTTCTCACCACTTTAGCTTAAATCAAATCCGTGCTGATCCTGTTACCCGAATGCAAACTGCGCTAGGCGTAAGGCCGTCCGCGCAGACGGCGGAAGGCTTTTCTAAATGAATGATTTTCTATTGCGCGTCGGCTCGTCGATCGACTTTATCTCGGTGAGCAATCCCTTCAACGGCGCTGAAGTAGGCACAGTCGCGAACATTCCTCCGGAACGCGCGCATATGATTATCCAGACCGCGAAGGAAGGGGCGCGCGTTTGCCGTAGCCTGTCTCGCTATGAAAGGGCTCGCATACTCGAAACCTGCGCGTCGTTGGTGGAGCGTGATAAGAACACATTTACAGATCTTATCGTTGCGGAAGCCGGCAAGACGGTGAAACAAGCCAAAAAGGAAGTGCTTCGTTGCATTAACACGCTCAAACTTTCCGCTGACGAGGCACGTCGAAACAGCGGTGAGGTGGTACCGTTCGATGCCTATGCCGGATCCGAAAACCGCCAAGGATGGTTCACACGGGAACCGCTCGGTATCATTATTGCCATCACGCCGTACAACGATCCGCTAAACCTGGTTGCGCACAAGCTCGGACCGGCGATTGCCGGAGGCAATGCCGTGGTCCTCAAGCCATCTGATCTGACGCCTCTCTCGGCCATCAAGCTTGTCGAATATCTCATGTTGGCTGGAATGCCACCGAACGTCGTGTCGGTCGCGACGGGCGGCGCGGCGCTCGGTGAAGCACTCGTCTCGTCCAGGGACGTGAGAATGATTTCTTTCACCGGTGGATTCGCAACCGGTGAAAAGATCGCTAAGTCCGCAGGCCTAAAAAAGCTAGCGATGGATCTGGGTGGCAACGCACCAGTAATCGTACTAGGCGACTGCAACCTTGAGGATGCGGTTGAATCATGCCTCTCCGGAGCATTTTGGGCCGCGGGTCAGAATTGTATCGGAACGCAACGCATTCTGATCCAGTCTTCCATCTATGAAGAATTCAAGCGGCGATTCGTTGCTGGCACCAAAGCCCTGAAGGTCGGTAATCCTGCGTTGCCGGATACCGATGTTGGGCCGATGATTACGGTGCAATCAGCCGCGCGGGCGAAAACGGTCGTGGATGAAGCGATAGACCAGGGTGCCAAACTGCTTTGTGGCAATACTCAAGAAGGGGCGCTCTATACGCCTACCGTTCTTGAGGAGGTCAACTTTGATTGCAACCTATGGCAGCAGGAGGTGTTCAGTCCGGTCGTCGTTCTTCAACGGATAGAGACTCTAGATGACGCGCTTTTGCTCGCGAACAGCCCCGAATACAGTCTCCATGCCGGTATCTTCACAAACGACCTGCATGCAGCTCTTAAAGCGGCCGACAAACTGGAAGCTGGTGGGGTCATGATCAACGATTCATCGGACTACAGGCTCGATGCTATGCCGTTCGGGGGATTCAAGTACGGAAGCCTGGGCCGCGAAGGTGTTCGGTTTGCGTATGAGGAAATGACTCAGCCGAAGGTTGTATGTATCAGAAAAACCAATTAACAAACTGGGGCGCTTGATTCCGTTTTCTATCGCAAGAGGTGGCATATGACAACCAAGAATACCCAGCAACGTCCGGACAAGCAGCACCTGGCGACTCTTTCATTCGGGAGTCAGGCAGTGCATGGCGGAAATATCATTGACGCTACGACGGGTGCAATCCGTACGCCAATCGTCATGGCAAACTCGTACAAATTGCCCGACGACCCCTCCACACTCGACTGGTCGGATTCTCAAGCGCTGTTCTATACTCGTAACTCAGGTCACAACCAGCTTTGTCTAGAGCGCAAGCTCGCAGCGTTGGAGCGCGGTGAAGATGCCGCCGTTTTTAGCACCGGCGTTGCTGCGCTGCATTCGATATTCTTCACACTTCTGAAAAGTGGCGACAATGTCATTGTCAGCGATGTGACGTA
Source organism: Undibacterium sp. (assembly GCA_035487495.1). Lineage (GTDB taxonomy): Bacteria > Pseudomonadota > Gammaproteobacteria > Burkholderiales > Burkholderiaceae_D > Undibacterium. The sequence goes on along the minus strand of DATHMC010000306.1, from coordinate 20,779 downwards.
CGAGGCCGTTTGGCGTCTTTTCAATGAATTGATCCCGAAACGCTACGGTATCGAAGCAACGTTCGTTGACATCAGCGACCTTGCCGCAGTACGGGAAGCTGTGCGCCCGAACACGAAACTGATCCATGCCGAGACGATTGCCAATCCGACTACGAAGGTGGCTGATATCGAAGCGCTTGCAAAAATCGCGCATGATGTCGGCGCCATGCTGTCAATTGACGCAACGTTCACGCCCCCGCCGATGTTTCGAGGGCTCGAACATGGCGCGGATCTCGTTGTTCATTCGCTGACGAAGTACATCAATGGACATGGCGATGCGATGGGCGGGGCTGTCATCAGTCGCGCGGAGCTGATCCGCCGGCTGAAAGGCGATGCGCTCGTCGGTGTGGGCGGCTCTATCTCACCTTTCAATGCGTGGCTCATCATGCGAGGATCAGTGACCCTGCCATTGCGTTTGCCCAAGCACATGTCTACAGCACAGAAGGTTGCAGATTTCCTCGACAAAGATCCGCGGGTAGCCTTCGTGGCATACCCGGGGCTGCCGTCTCATCCGCAGCATGAGCTTGCGTCACGTCAATTTGGCGGCATGGGGTATGGCGCCGTAATCGCTTTCGCCGTCAAAGGTGAGCCTGAGGTACAGAATCGCCTCGTGGCCAATCTTCGTCTCATTACTTCTGCGGTATCGCTTGGTCACGATGAATCCCTGATCGTGCATGTCGGAAAAACGGGACGAGGCGGATCGGAGCGCTATCCGGAAATGTTCCGGGAATATGGTCATCTGCGCTTGTCAGTCGGCCTAGAAGATCCAGTCGATCTGATCGCTGATATCGGCGCAGCATTTGACGAGACTTTCGCGTGATGGACAATTCGCTGAAAGTCTCTTTATCCAAATCAATAGGGGCCAATATGAAACGATCCTATAAAGTAGTTGACGTTTTCACCCTCCGACCGCTTCTGGGTAATCCAGTGGCCGTGGTACTGGATGCGGAGGGACTGACTACCGAGGCAATGCAGGCCATTGCGGGCTGGACCAACCTTTCTGAAACCACATTTATCCTTCCGCCGACTACGGTCGAGGCCGACTATCGCTTGCGGATTTTCACCCCACGTAGTGAACTTCCCTTTGCTGGACATCCGACACTGGGCAGTGCCCACGCCCTCCTGGAAGCAGGGCGTGTCATGCCTAGTCGCAGTGGCCGATTGATTCAGGAATGCAGTATTGGCCTGGTTGAACTGACAGTAGAAGAACGAGGCGGAGCACGCCAGCTTACCTTCGGCCTGCCTCCCGCCAAATTAGAGTCGTTGCGCGCGGAAGATATTGCAGAACTGGAGCTCATTCTCAAGTGCAAAGTGGACATCAAGTCTGCGCCAGCTATCGTGAATGTCGGGGCCATATGGGTGGTCGCACAAATGAACGACGCAACTTCCGTGCTCGATTTGAAACCGGATTTCGCGAAATTGGTGGAATTTGAACGTCGTCTCGGCGTCACAGGACTGACCGTATTCGGTAATCACGCGTACGGCGATGCGGCAATAGAAGTACGTACCTTCGCGCCATCTTGTGGGGTGGAGGAGGATCCCGTTTGCGGAAGCGGCAACGGAAGCGTGGCTGCCTTCCGATGGGACCGTGGTTTGTTGTCGGCTAGCGGAACAGACTACGTGGCTACCCAGGGACGTTGTGTAGGTCGGGACGGACGCATACAGGTGAGCGTGGATACAAACGGAAAGGTATTCATCGGCGGTTCTTGTGTCACATGTGTGGAAGGCTCGCTTACGCTCTAGAGAGCAAGTCGATTCGGATATTCGACGGGTTTACAACATAAAAGAATTCTCTACAAATACTAGGAAAATATATGAAAGCTTTACAAAAGAATTTCGACGAAAAACAAGGTTCTAACTCCAGCGCATCGACTTCCGCGGAGTGGCGCGGTAGATTTCCTTACAATGAGATAATTTCACTCCTTGATGTGAATCGACCGTTCAATCTGGCGGAGAGCACATCGCAAGACTTGACGGTTGGCGAGCTTCTGGATTTACCTGGTCTTGAGAATATTCGCGATCTGAAGCTTGGCTATGGAAAATCCGCCGGCGCGGTCACGCTTCGCGAGGCAATTGCAGATGCCTGTAAAGTTCCAGTCGAGCAGATCATCACGACACAAGGTACCGCGCTCGGGCTCTTTCTTCTTGCTTTTGAAGTTTGCCGGCCGGGCGACGAAGCAGTTCTCGTGACGCCATGTTTTCCACCAAGCCGCGACTGCCTTCTTGGAGCCGGCGTCAGCGTCAGCGAAGTGAATTTGTCGTTCGAGAACGGCTATCGGCTGGATCTTGACCAACTTGATGCGAAACTGTCGCCGAAAACCAAACTGGTAAGCATTGCGTCGCCACAGAATCCCAGCGGTGTTCAGACGTCTCGCGCTGAAATCGAGAAACTCCTCGCCTTAATGGAGAGGAAGTCTCCGGAAGCTTTACTTTTCATTGACGAGACCTATCGAGAGGCCACCTATGGTGACGATACTGCTCTCGAAAGTTTTGCGGGGTTCGCCTCACGAATAGTCACCGGCGCTTCTGTATCAAAGGCACTCGGTGCACCGGGCTTGCGGACAGGTTGGCTCACGGTGGCGGATCCCGACCTTCGGTCGCGTCTCCTCATCGCCAAGATGAACACTGTGATCTCGGGTTCGGTGCTCGATGAGACGCTTGCCGCAGCTCTGCTGCGCAACAAGGAAGGTGTGCTCGCATCACAACGGCGGTTGCTGGCGGGCGCCCTTGAGGAACTGTCGACCTGGTGCGAGGGTGAGCAAAAACGCGTCGAATGGGTGCGGCCGGATGCAGGTGCGTTGTGCTGTCTACGCCTACGCTCTGATGCGTTCGATTACGCTGCCGTCTCTCGCTTCTGGAATCTGTTACCTGATCATGATTTGCAACTTGCGTCCGGAACATGGTTCGGTGAAAACAGTCGTGTATTCCGGCTGGGCTTTGGCTATCTGCCGCCTGCGCGTCTCGGGTCTGCATTATCGGCACTTTCGTTAGCTATGGACGCCGCTATTGCATGATTGGATGGGAAGGCACGATATTTGGTCCAATTGGAATTGCAAGGCCTTCCCGTGCGGCTTATCAGAAAATTGATTTCCCTTAGCAACGGCCGGGGTTTCTTGTAATAGCAACACTTTCACTGATGGCCACCTCACACATCGTTGGCGATACTGTTGTGGATGATTTCACCGGCTGCGAATGGAAGTCTAGCTTCAGAGATTGTCCACCAATGCACGGATAAAACGCTCATCTTCGCAGCAGGTGGTCAAAACATCAACCTCTAAATATATTGAGTACAAAATGAAAGTAAGAGTCGCATATATAGAAGAACCGCCTTTCTACTGGACTGCCCAGGATCATTCGGCGATGGGGGCGGACATTGAACTGGCCAGTGTGGTGCTACGCGCGGCCGGCGCCACAACCATCGAGTATCAACTGACTTCGTTCGAAGAGCTTCTGCCAGGTGTACAGGAGGGGCGCTGGGACATGAACGTGCCAATTTTCGTGACCCCAGAACGTGCGATGCACGTCGCATTCAGTGTGCCAGTTTGGACGTTAGGCGATGGTTTTGTGGTGCCTCACGGAAATCCGAAAGCGCTTACCAGCTACGAGACGGTGGCGTCAAAGAGCGATGCGCGGCTTGGGATTATTCCGGGGCAGATTCAGTTTGATTCCGCAAAATCGGCTGGCGTTAGCGATAGCCAGATCGTTTTGTTCAAGCATCAACCAGACGCGGTTGCTGCGCTCCTCGCAGGAAAGATCGACGCATTCGCAGCCACGGCCGTTGGTAACCGGGTCATTGCCGACGAAAATAAAGAGCTGGAAGCCGTTGCACACGAAATAGGCAAGGATGGGAAAGCTCCTGTCGGTGCTTTCTCCTTCAGCAAAAGCAATCATGGGCTTTTGCAAGTCGTGAATGAGCAACTTCGTGAGTACCTCGGTTCGGCCGACCACCGTACTCGCATGGCAAAGTACGGTATTGCGCAGACGGAGATCGACAACATAATCGAAGGTAAAAAATAGCTCACTTGATCGAAATCGTGAAAAACGGAGGTTTTTCGAAGTGCCCTTAATAACCATCTACTAGAGAAATACAAGGACACAAGCCGGGTCCGCCTTAGCAACGCCCCCGACTCACCTCCTGTATCCTCACCCTCCACGTCCATTTGCCCACCGTTGCCTATGTGCATTAGTGTGCTTTGCATAAAACAATCATTACGATTTGAACAATATATTCAACTTGACGATTTAATCCAAGATGAAAAAATGTAACAGTTGTCCACTCAAACGCCGCCCCCATACAAAACACAAAAGAGGCAGCGCAAAGAGCATAAAAAGGAGCAAGATCGCAGTTACTGCTTGCGGCAGCGTGCGGGATGGCGTAAGTTGAACGGATGACCGACCTCGCCCCGTGGATAAGCAAGGTGCGCAGGTAAGTGTCGCCACGCTTGCCCTTTACCTCGATAAAGCCCCGGATGGCAAGCTGTGTCCGCTTCGCATTCGGCGACCGGATGGTGCATGCCGCCTAGCGAGCCGTCGTCGCTGCGACTCGCGCGCCGGGCTTAATGGGGAAGCCTTCGAAGACCGCCTCGACCGCCTTATCGGCTGCGGCGCCCGCGTCGCGTAGCATGGCTGCGCTCAGACGGCCTTCCGCGGTGCCGTGCCAAACTACCTCCCTTCGGTGCGCATCGATCAGGTCGATGCCCAGGCGGCCCAGGCGGTAGTCTTCAGACGCCACGCCATCCTTGCCAGGGAAGGTCCCAGGTACTACGCGCAGATCCTGCCGCTCCTCCATGATCGCGGCGATGTTCACCAACACGTCCGGGGCCTGCTCGTCGAAGGCGTAACCGCGACGCTCGAGCTGGTTGCGCGCGGCGGCGCGCAGGTTCCGCTCGACGAGCGAGGGTTCGCCACCGGGCCAATCCGGCAGGAACGCAAACTTACGATACGAATGGAAGTCGACATTCGGATCCTGGATGTGGGACAAGTCGGGTTTGGATGCACATCCGCCCAGGGCCAGGGCCAGGGTCAGGGTGGCTAGGCCGAGCAGTAGTGAACGAAAGTTGGTATTCATGAGTATCCTCTTGTGAAGTGGCTGGGGTTGCCAGTGTGAGCACCGCGGCGCGGTGCGAAGGTTTCTTTTTCGGGTTAAACGGATTGCTGCTAGAGCACACATAATGCAATTTGCGCATAGAAAAGCGAACCAGTTCAGTCGAGTTCGCTTTTTTTGTCAAAGTTACTTATCAATTAAACTTAAAGAGCGTTTGTCGGTTGGCGATACGTCGCGGATCGTAGAACCGACGAATAATTGGCGCGGACGACCGATTTTTTGCTCGGGATCGGAAATCATTTCATTCCATTGTGCGATCCAACCGACGGTACGCGCCATCGCGAAGATACCGGTGAACAGAGATATCGGAATACCCAGCGCCGATTGCACGATGCCCGAGTAGAAATCAACGTTCGGATACAATTTGCGCGAAACGAAATAATCATCTTCCAGTGCGACTTTCTCCAGGGCCATCGCCAGTTTGAACAGTGGATCGTTTTCCAGGCCCAATTCGTTCAATACTTCATAGCAGGTTTCACGCATCAGCTTGGCGCGGGGATCGTAGTTCTTGTATACGCGATGCCCAAACCCCATCAGTTTGACGGCTGAATTCTTGTCTTTGACTTGCTTGACAAAGTCAGGAATCTTGTCGGGTGTACCGATTTCCTTGAGCATGTTCAATGCGGCTTCGTTGGCGCCGCCGTGCGCAGGACCCCACAGGCAGGCGATACCGGCTGCAATACAGGCGAAAGGATTCGCGCCGCTAGAACCTGCCAGGCGCACGGTTGAAGTTGATGCATTTTGCTCGTGGTCGGCATGCAGTATCAAAATACGATCCAGTGCACGCACCAATACGTCGTTGATCTTGTATTCTTCACAAGGATTCGAAAACATCATGCGCATGAAGTTGGCACTGTAAGACAAGTCGTTGCGCGGATATACGAAGGGTTGGCCGATCGAATACTTGTATGCCATTGCCACCAGAGTCGGCATCTTCGCGATCAGGCGTACCGCTGATAATTCGCGATGGCGCACATTGTTAATGTCAAGCGAGTCATGATAGAACGAGGCCAACGCGCCTACCGTGCCTACCAGTACCGACATGGGGTGCGCATCGCGGCGAAAACCACGGAAAAAGAATTGCATTTGTTCGTGCACCATCGTGTTCTGCATCACGGACGAGACAAATCTATCTTTCTGCGTCGCATTCGGCAATTCGTCGTTCAACAGCAAGAAACAGGTTTCCAGGAAATCGCAATTGACTGCCAATTGTTCGATCGGATACCCTCGATACAATAGTTCCCCCTTGTCGCCATCGATATAAGTAATCGACGAATTGCACGCAGCCGTCGACATGAAACCAGGATCGTAGGTGAACTTACCGGTCGCCGAATACAATTTTCGAATGTCAATTACGTCGGGACCGACTGTTCCCTTGTAAATTGGCAAATCGAGTGAAGGGCTGCCGTCCGAGAACGTTAGCGTGGCGTTGGTGTCTGAGTTAGTCATGGTTTTTCCTTCCATATGGAGCGGGTAAATGGTGCAAATAAATTTATGATCAGAGCGACGTATCTTGTCTTGCGCTTACCGTAATTTCTTCAAAAATCAATGCCCTCCTTTGTTTTCAAATATTTCTTCTATTTATCGTTGCACCTGCCGGTAACAAAATCACGTTCACTCAAGCGCCGCGACGGACGCAAACTTGGTTGTGCCGACAGAAGGCACCTGGCAGCGACGCACGACGCAGAAACACCAGGGTAAGCTGCGCATCGTCGCGGAGAAACTCTCCTGCCATCGCAAAGAATCCGGTTTAGCAGCATGTCAGCGATATAGCCAATTACTTAAGGTCCAGTGCGTTGCAGTCATATGCTGTGTAAGTTCCGTCTGTTTGAGGTCGTCATTACTCACAAGACAAAAGGCCAAAAAGGGCAGATTCGCGGGTTGTAAACGGTTTCATTTCGTCTGTTTCCTCATAGCGCCAAATAGGGCCACCCAAAACGGCGGCATACTGTTTCCTTGCTTAGTGCTTGATGTTTCATGTTCAGCTCTATTTCTAAAATCAGTCATGGCTAGCTGTGACCGGCGATCAGAGATCCGAGCTATTTTGTGCAGAAGGCGATCAGTTAGTGAAAGAACAAAAAACTAGTCGTAGTCATGACTTCATTTAAGTGAAACTGTACTGTACGGTACATATTAAACCCAGGAAAGCAGTTGGTCAAGAAAAATGTACCGTACCGTTCAGTTTATTTTAATAACTAAGATAAACAATTGATATATCAGGGGAGATGCCATACTTGTACGGCTTGCAGTCTTTACGGGAGATTACGTATCTGTGTCGCGACTGCCGCCATGAGCGCACATTGACTGCCATCAGAAAGTGCGTTCCAGCAATGCTGCATTTCCGGCGTACAAGCTTGACTTCAAGCTCACAATAAGTAAAACTGTACCGAACAGTTCAGATTTACATGGATCAAATGATGAAAAAAAGAAATGCTAAACGGCAAGCCATACTTGACGTGGCTTACAGGTTATTTCGAACGCAGGGGTTTGATAAGACCTCAGTATCTGAAATCACCGCGCAGGTCGGCGGATCAAAAGCAACGATTTATAGCCATTTCCCATCGAAAGAGGAGCTGTTCGTCGAATGCATGATGGCGGCCACCGAGGAATACATAGTAAACACCACTACCCTGCTGGACACTTCGGGGGCCGACGCAGGCACAGTGCTGCGCGAGTTTGGCAGGCGCCTTCTAAGCTTCATTTGCTCATCCGATATGGTGGAAGTGCGACGCCTTCTGATTGCGGAAGCAAGTCGTTTCAGCATAGGCAAGCTTTTTTACGAAAAAATTGCTGCATTGCGGGAGTATTTAGCAGCGATACTCTCTCGTTTCATGGCGAAGGGCGTGCTGCGCGCCGAGAATCCTCAGTTGGCTGCGGATTATCTGCGCGCCCTGCTGGAAGCCGAGCTTTGGGAACCTTTGCTGCTGCATGCAAGGGAGACCCCAAACGAAAAAGAAATTGATTTGGTTGTGGAAAGAGCCATTACCATCTTCCTAAAAGCTTACGCTTGCTCATCCACTATGAGCGAGTATTGAGCTTGCGCTTGTCAGTTGGACCTTCGAAGAGCTCGACGACAGCCTGGATCGACAAGTAGATAGGGTCGCATCGAGTCAACGACCGGCTGACGCTAGGCATAGGATTATTCGTCCCTTACGGTGCCAAGTTAGGCTATGACGATAATTTCGTCGACCGCTATTACGGCAGCGGCGTCGATTTCAAGTCCTTGAACATTAATTCGTGGCGCAGGTCGTGGAAACGCAGGTTGTTGATATGGGCGCGTACACAGGTTCTGTGAAACTCTTTGGTAACGGCGGCGCTGTCACGGAAGCGGGTCAGCCGATGATGCGATGGCCGCTGCAAGGGACGCAAAGCCGCTTCTGCAACGACCGACAACCTCCCCCAGACTCAGAGCCGCCCCTCCTGCATACGCACATCTAGAGATATATCGCGCAAATCGCAAAACAGCAGCAGGACCTTCAATGAGCGAAGCACCTGCTCAATGGTTGCACTGGATCTGTTTTTGCCTCGAACCTCGGCAACAATGTAGACCGTGACGTCGAAGATGGGCAAACCGGTAGACGTATCTAATAGCAAGGCTAGACGCTCGCCGGACTCACATACAATGTTTTTAACAGTATACCGACTACTCATTTATTTACATTTTTAAAAGTAATTCCTTCGCGAAAGATTACACAGATTTTAAAAAAGTGTAAATAATGAAAAAAGCCTGCAGTCTTTCGACTACAGGCTTCTATTTACAAAATCTGGAAAGTACCCATTAAAACGGAATATCGTCATCCATATCCGAGAAATTCGGAGCCGGCCTGGACGCCGGCGCCTGCTGGCGTGGTGCCGGTGCGCTTGGACGCGGTGCCGGCGCCGACGGTGCGCCGTAGCCGCCGTCGTCCATGCCGGAGCCGCCGCCCATGCCCTGACGGCTGCCCAGCATTTGCATGGTGTCGGCCACGATGTCGGTAGCGTATTTTTCCACGCCGTCCTTGTCGGTGTATTTACGGGTTTTCAGCTTGCCCTCTACATACACTTGCGAACCCTTTTTCAGGTATTGGCCGGCGATTTCGGCCAGCTTGCCGAAGAAGGAGATACGGTGCCATTCCGTTGCTTCTTTTTGGTCACCGGATGCGCGGTCTTTCCACTTGTCGGTGGTCGCTACCGTGATGCTGGTGATTGCATCACCGCTAGGCATATAGCGTGTTTCCGGGTCGCGGCCCAGGTTGCCTACGATGATGACTTTGTTAACAGATGCCATGTAATTCTCCAGTGGGTTTGCGCATGTATAGTCCATGCGTGTCAGGTAAATCCAGATTTTATGCTTGTGCGGGCTGCATCGTTTTGACTCGGCGCGGCAGGTCAGGCATGTTAATCGCTATTATAAGCCATGCAAAGGTCAGGCCAGCGCCTATTATGAATACCGACGAAGCGCCTACGTGCTGCTTGAGCCAGCCGCCCAGTACGCCGCCGCAAGCCAGGCCCAGCGCCTGCAGCGTGTTATACACGCCCAAAGCCGTACCCTTGGCCGCCGGCGGCGCGGTACGCGATACAAGAGAAGGCTGGCTAGCCTCCAGGATATTGAAAGCCAGGAAAAAGGCAAACAGCAGGCCTATCAGCAGCGCAGGCCGGTCCAGGAATTGCCAGAAACCCAGTTGCACCAGCAGCATCAATGCTATCGCTGCAATAAACACCTGCTTCATCTTGCCGCGCTTTTCGCCGATGAAGATGGCCGGCAGCATCGCCAGGAAAGAGCCGAAGACCACCGGCAGATAGACTTTCCAGTGCGACGCCAGCGGAATGTCGGCATATTGCACCAGGGCAGACGGCACCACCACAAACATGGCTACCTGGGTCAGGTGCAATGCGAAGACGCCGTAATTGAGCCGCATCAGTTCCTTGTTTTTCAGTACCACGCTGAAAGGGACGCGTTCGGCCTTGAGCATCGGCGCGGCGGGCGTCACAAACAGCACCACGCCTATCGCCAGGATAGACAGCACGCCGGTGGCGATGAAAATGCCGCTCATGCCTATGCTGTGATACAGCGCAGGCGCTGCGGCCAGCGACACCGCAAAGCTGAGGCCGATGGAGCCGCCCACCATCGCCATCGCCTTGGTCCGGTGCTCTTCCCGGGTGACGTCGGCAATCAGCGCGGTGATCGCCGCCGAGATGGCGCCGGCGCCCTGGATCGCCCGCCCGATGATGACGCCCATCACGCTGGTCGCGCCGGCGGAGATGAACGCGCCCAGGGCAAACAGGATCAATCCGATCACAATGATGCGCTTGCGGCCGTATTTGTCCGAGGCCATGCCGAAAGGCAGTTGCAGCAGCGCCTGACTGGCGCCGTAGATGCCCATCGCGATACCGACCAAAGTGGCATTGTCGCCGCCCGGCAAGGTTTTTGCATGTATCGCAAACACTGGCAATATCAGGAACAGGCCCAACATACGCAGGGCGAAAATCGATGCCAGCGAGCTGGCGGCGCGAATCTCGTCGCGGCTCATGCGGAGACCTTGCTCACTAGCAAGATGCGTTGACGAATCGGCCGGCGCATCGCCTGGCGCTGCAGTTGGGGAGCTGGATTGTGTTGCAATAGACATAATACTAGCGAAAGACTGGAGCAAAGCAGGCATGCGGCCTGCGTCAAATTTCAAAAACCCGTTATAGTATCAGGTTGCTTGTTCCCATATCCGAAATACGGGAAACCACTTCACCCATGCGGAAAGCAGTAAATGACAGAAACCCGGACCAAACCACGCTCTACAGCAGCGCCAAAAATAGCAAAAGCGGCAAAAGCGGCCAAACCGGCTGAGATCGACTTCAGCGCCACCGGCATGCGTGCGCACAATCGCGACGAAATCCGTATCCGCGGCGCACGCACCCACAATTTGAAAAACATCAGCCTGGACTTGCCGCGCAACAAGCTGGTGGTGATCACGGGCTTGTCCGGCTCCGGCAAGTCTTCGCTGGCGTTTGATACGCTGTACGCAGAAGGCCAGCGCCGCTATGTGGAATCGCTGTCGGCGTATGCACGCCAGTTTTTGCAATTGATGGAAAAACCGGACGTCGACCTGATCGAGGGCCTGTCGCCGGCGATCTCCATAGAACAAAAAGCCACCTCGCACAATCCGCGCTCGACGGTCGGCACCGTCACCGAAATCCACGATTACCTGCGCCTGCTGTATGCGCGCGTGGGCACGCCGTATTGCCCCGACCATCCGGAAAACCCGCTGGCGGCGCAGTCCGTGTCGCAGATGGTGGATGCGGTGCTGGCGATGCCGGAAGAGACCAAGCTGATGATACTGGCGCCGGTGGTGGCCAACCGCAAGGGCGAGCACCTGGACATGTTTGAACAGATGCAGGCGCAGGGTTTTGTGCGTTTCCGCGTGCAGAGCGGCACGCACGACGCCAAAATCTATGAAGTGGACGACCTGCCCAAGCTGAAGAAAACCGAGAAGCACACGATCGACGTGGTGATCGACCGGGTCAAAGTCAAGCAAGAGATCAAGCAGCGGCTGGCGGAATCCTTTGAGACTTCGCTGCGCATCGCCAACGGCCGCGCGCTGGTGGTGGAGATGGACGGCGGCAAGGAACACCTGTTCTCCAACAAGTTTGCCTGCCCTATCTGCGGCTATTCGCTGCAGGAGCTGGAACCGCGCTTGTTCTCCTTCAACAACCCTATGGGCGCCTGCCCGGAATGCGACGGCCTGGGTCATATAGAATTTTTCGATCCCAAGCGCATCGTCGCCTTCCCCAACCTGTCGCTGGCCAGCGGCGCGGTCAAGGGCTGGGACAGGCGCAACCAGTTCTACTTCCAGATGCTGTCCAACCTGGCGGCGTTTTACGAGTTCGACATCGACACGCCTTTCGAGCAATTGAGCGAAGCCGCGCAAAAGGTGATCCTGTACGGCTCCGGCAAGCAGACCATCCCGTTCACCTACATCAATGAGCGCGGCAGGACCGTCATCAAGGAACATACCTTTGAAGGCGTGATCAACAACCTGCAGCGCCGCTACCGCGAAACCGATTCGATGGCGGTCAAGGAAGAGCTGGCCAAGTTCATCAATGAAAAGGAATGCCCGTCCTGCGAAGGCGCACGCCTGCGCATAGAGGCGCGTTACGTGAAAGTCGGCAACGGCAAGCAAGAGCGCGCGATCTATGAAATCAGCGCGATGCCGCTGCGTGCGACCCTGGCCTTCTTTGAAACCTTGAAACTGACCGGCGCCAAGAAAGAAATCGCCGACCGCATCATCAAGGAAATCAGCTCGCGCCTGACCTTCCTCAACAACGTCGGCCTGGACTACCTGTCGCTGGAACGCAGCGCCGATACGCTGTCCGGCGGCGAAGCGCAACGGATACGCCTGGCCTCGCAGATCGGCTCCGGCCTGACCGGCGTGATGTACGTGCTGGATGAGCCGTCGATAGGCCTGCACCAGCGCGACAACGACAGGCTGATCGATACGCTGAAACACCTGCGCGACATCGGCAACAGCGTGCTGGTGGTCGAGCATGACGAAGATGCGATACGCTGCGCCGACTTTGTCGTCGACATGGGCCTGGGCGCCGGCGTGCACGGCGGCGAAGTGATCGCCCAGGGCTCGCTGGAAGACATCATGCAGAGCAAGAGATCGCTGACCGCGCAATACCTGAGTGGCGCCCTCAGCATAGAGGTGCCAAAGAAGCGCACCAGGTTCAACCCCGAGAAACAATTCGTGATCGCCGGCGCGCGCGGCAACAACCTGAAGCAGGTAACGATGAAGCTGCCGGTCGGCTTGCTGACCTGCGTCACCGGCGTGTCCGGCTCCGGCAAATCGACGCTGGTGAACGACACGCTGTACCACGCCGCCGCGCGCCACCTGTACGGCTCGCAGGCCGAACCGGCAGCGTTCGACAGCATCAGCGGGCTGGAGCACTTCGACAAGGTGATCTCGGTCGACCAGGCGCCGATAGGCCGCACGCCGCGTTCCAATCCGGCCACCTATACCGGCCTGTTCACCCCTATCCGCGACCTGTTCTCCACCGTGCCCTCCGCCAAGGAACGCGGCTACAGCGCCGGCCGTTTCTCGTTCAACGTCAAGGGCGGCCGCTGCGAAGCCTGCCAGGGCGACGGCGTGATCAAGGTGGAAATGCACTTCCTGCCGGACGTGTATGTGCCCTGCGACGTCTGCCACGGCAAGCGCTACAACCGCGAAACCCTGGAAGTGCACTACAAGGGCAAGAACATCACTGAGGTGCTGGGCATGACGGTGGAAGAAGCGCATGAATTCTTCAAACCGGTACCGGTCATCGCGCGCAAGCTGCAAACCCTGCTGGACGTGGGCCTGGGCTACATCCGCCTGGGCCAAAGCGCCACCACCTTGTCCGGCGGCGAAGCGCAGCGCGTGAAACTGTCGCTGGAACTATCCAAGCGCGACACCGGCCGCACACTGTACATCCTGGATGAACCGACCACCGGCCTGCACTTCCACGACATCGACCTGCTGCTGAAAGTGATCCACCGCCTGCGCGACCAGGGCAATACGGTGGTGATCATCGAACACAACCTGGACGTGATCAAAACCGCCGACTGGATCGTCGACCTCGGCCCCGAAGGCGGCGCAGGCGGCGGCCAGATCATCGCCGCCGGCACCCCGGAAGACGTGGCAGCCGATCCGGCCAGCGTCACAGGTAAGTATTTGTTACCGCTGTTGAAGAAGAAAAAGTAAATCGGTAAAACGTAAGCTGTGCGGATTGCAAATTGGATAAGCGAAGCCAATCCATTTTGCAATCTGATTTTGAAGTTGCTGTTGATGTTAAATCCGCTCGGGACGCCGCATTTTGTGCGTTACAGAAAATGGATCAGAAATGGGTGTGTTTGAGCCGAAGGCGAGTTTCGCCCATTTCCCATTTTTTGTAATGCACAAAATGTGATGGCGCTTCGCGCTATCACCCGTAGGGCAAGTCTGCGGTCGCCTTTTTTGGCTTACCTTTTTTGGCGAAGCAAAAAAGGTAAGTGGCTGCCGGGCCACCCCCGGCCTGCATCCACGAAGCAGGTCCGCATAAGTTAAGACAAAAATATAAAAATTCCCATGTCCATACGCCTCATAGCCGGCCTAGGCAACCCAGGCCCAGAATACGAACAAACCCGCCACAACGCCGGCTTCTGGCTGGTAGACCAGCTCGCGGGCAATCATCTGCAACGCGACAAAACCCTGAACGCGCTGGTATGCAAAACCAGAGTCGCAGGCGAAGACGTGTGGCTGCTGCAGCCGCAAACCTATATGAACCGCTCCGGCCAATCGGTCGGCGGGCTGGCGCGTTTCTACAAGATCGCCCCGGAAGAAATCCTGGTGGTACACGATGAGCTGGATATCCCGCCCGGCCTGGCCAAGCTGAAAAAAGGCGGCTCCTCCGGCGGCCACAACGGCCTGAAAGACATCACCGCCGCGCTCGGCACGCAAGACTACTGGCGCCTGCGCATCGGCATAGGCCATCCGCGCACGCTCAACTCGCGACAGGACGTGGCCGACTTCGTGCTGCACCGACCGCGCAAGGAAGAGCAGCCGCTGATAGACGAAGCCATTGCCCGCAGCCTGGACGTCATCCCCTTGCTGATCGCCGGCAAGTTCGAAGCGGCAACGATGCAATTGCACACCGTTAAATGACATTCACACATATTTCACGTGCGAGCCCCGCGCTGACCATCCATGCCGGCAAGAAGGCGCTGGAGCATATGCGCCGATACGGCTTGCAGGCCCAGGACGTCGCCATCGTGCCGGCGGCGGCGGGCGGCCCCAAGGGCTTGATCCTGCAGTCGCTGGACCAATGGCTGTTCGGCCAATGGCTGGCCGCCGCACCGCGCGAGCGCACGCTGATAGGCTCGTCGATAGGTGCGTGGCGCATGGCCGCGGCCAGCCACGCCGATCCGGCGGCGGCTTTCCAGCGTCTGGGCGACCTGTATTGCGAACAGCGCTATCCGGAAAAACCGTCGGCCAGATATGTGACCGACGCCTGCTTGCAATTGCTGGACGATTTGATCGGCGGCCACGAACATGAAATTGTGAACCAGCCGCATCACCGGCTGCACCTGCTGGCGGTGCGCGGACGCGGGCTGCTGAAAGCGCCGCGCCACAGTGCCATCGCCAAGGCCGGATTCGCCGCCGCCACCTTCGCCAATATGGCGTCGCGGGCGCGGCTGGCCAAACACCTGGAAAGGGTCGTGATCGGCGATATGCGCGACCCCTTGTTCTGGCTGAAAGCCAAGTTCGACAACTTTGAAACGCATTTTGCGCCGCTGGCGCAGGACAACCTGAAACAGGCATTGCTGGCATCCGGTACGCTGCCGCTGATCATGGAGCCGGTGCGCGATATTCCGCACGCGCCGGCCGGCACTTACTGGGACGGCGGCATCATCGATTACCATCTGGCGCTGCCGTATTCGCGCATCGCCAGCGCCACCGACGGCGGCCTGGTGCTGTATCCGCACTTTACCGATCATATCGTGCCGGGCTGGCTGGACAAGCCGCTGCCGTGGCGGCGCGCCAGCCTGGGCAAGAACCGCGACTGGCTGGACAACGTGATCATGCTATCGCCCTCGCCCGCATTTTTGCAGAGCCTGTCGCTCGGCAAACTGCCGGACCGCAAGGACTTCTTTTACTACGGCGCCAATCACGAGTTCCGCATCCAGAACTGGCGCATCGCGATCTACGAAGGCGAACGCCTGCGCGACGAGTTTGCCGCGTTTGTAGAAAACCCGGATCTGGGCAGGGTGCGCGCGCTGTAAGAACCTGTTCACGATCTGTGGCGAGCGGGCGTCAGCGGGATGAGTAACATTGTGAGCAGCGCATGAGCTCCGATCACGTCCGCGCAGCAAGATCGTGGCAGGTTCCAAGGCTCAGGCCTTGTCGCCGCTATCATCCGCGGTATCGGCTTGCTCCTGGGGCAAACTGCGGCCGCGTTGCGCCAGCGCTTGCCGCAGCAGGTATTCCACCTGCGCATTGCTGCTGCGCAGTTCTTGCGCGGCCAGCCTTTCAATCTCGGCCCAGATGGCCGGATCGATGCGCAGCAGGAAGGATTTTTTACCCGGGCTCGCCATCAGGACCATCTCGCAGCGCCACGCGCATGGGAAGACGCGGCAGCGGATGCAATGCGCGGCGCCAGATAACCCAGCAAACGCTGGGGGTCTTTGCATCCCAGTCGCAGGCTCTTGCCGTTGCGGCGATGGATGCGCACGGCAGAAGTGCCGGCGGCGTTATACAGCATGCCCTCTTTGGTGTATTTGATGCCCCAGCCCTCTATCCAGCGGGAACGCGCTGCTTCGGCAGCGCGGATCTCTGCCAGCGGGATCTTCCACGCCGGCCAGCCCAGGTAGCCGAAGTGCCAGCGCAAATATGCCTCATCGATACTGATCGTCAGCCTGCCCATCAGCACCAGCACAATGATATTGACCAAGGCAATGATGCCTATCGCCGCGTGACGCGCGGCATGGTCCGGCAGGTTGTAGCGCAACAGGAAGCCCGCCAGGCTGGCGATGGGCAGCACTGTCCAGACCACGCTGGCGAACTGGCTTTCTATGTAGACGGGGTGGCTCATTGCAATATCAACTAGTTATATAGCGTACCGGCGTTGACGATAGGCTGCGTCTCTTTATCCGAGCATAGCACCACCAGCAGATTGCTGACCATCGCCGCCTTGCGCTCGTCGTCCAGCACCACGATCTGGCGCTCGGACAAGCCCTTCAGCGCAGCCTCCACCATCGTCACCGCGCCTTGCACGATCTTCGTGCGGGCGCTGATGATGGCCTCGGCCTGCTGGCGGCGCAACATCACCTGGGCGATTTCCGGCGCGTAGGCCAAGTGCGTCAGTTTGGCGTCTTCCACATCCACGCCGGCCGCGGCGAAGCGCACACGCAACTCTGCCTGCAAGGCGTGCGCCACTTCATCCAGGCCGGCGCGCAGCGTGGTTTCCTTTTCGGCCAGGTCCTCGCCGTCGTCGTACGCATATTGCGACGCCAGATGCCTCAGTGCCGCTTCGCCCTGCACCGTCACGTAGCGCTCGAAGTCGTCGACATTGTAGATCGCCAGCGCGGTATCCTTGACCCGCCAGACGATCGCCGCGCCTATCTCCACCGGATTGCCGCGCTTGTCGTTGACCTTCAAGGGCGGCGAATTCATCGTGCGGGCGCGCAGGCTGATCTTGCGCTTGCTGAAGAAAGGATTGGCCCAGCGCAGCCCTTCCTGGACGTCGGTGCCCACATACTGGCTGAACAGGGACAGCAGCGCGGCCTCATTCGGCTGCAGCATGTACAGGCCGGACAGGATGAAAACGCCGAGCAAACCGGTAAGCAACTTCAAGCCGCTGGAGAGCAAGGCGACGTTGCCCATCTCCGCCAGCCCGGACCAGGCCCAATACACGCCGCCGGGGATCAGCAAGATGCCGATGGCAAGCATCAGGTAGCCGTCCATGGATGAGCGTACACGTTCCTGGATCGGCTTTTTGCCGGCGGCCCCGGTGACCTTGCTGCGAGGTGCATCCATATTTCCTCCTGGTGAATGAAATCAAAGTGATATCACTATAGTATCGCCCATGTTGCCTGTCAAGGCGCTTTATCGGCAGCCCGATCGACGCAAAGGATGCCGGCCGGGAATAGGATGGTAAGATGCAGTCCGAGCCACTTAAACACGTTTTCGCATGTCCTTTGCTACAAAAAATCCATTTCCGATACCTTTCTTCCCGCATTACACGCATGGCAGCACTCCCCTGATTGAGCGGTCCTACACGGCCAGTTGCGCCAGCGCGGACTTGCCATGAAAACCAGGATCCGCACCGAAGTCCGCGCGCTATGGCAGCTCGCGTGGCCCATGCTGATAGGCCAGCTCGCCACGGTAGGCATGGCGGTGGCCGACGTCGCGATGACGGGCCACGTCAGCGCCGGAGACCTGGCAGCCGTATCGCTGGGCGCTTCCATCTGGTCCATCATCATCGTGACGGTAATAGGCGTGATGATGGCGGTCAATGCGGTCGTCGCCCATGAGGTCGGCGCCGGCGAATTGGGACGCATCCCGCATGTCGTCAGGCAATCGCTGTGGAAGGCGCTGGGCGTGGGCCTGATCGCCTGCCTGCTGGCCAATGTTGCAACGCTGGTGTTCGATCATCTGCAACTGGAACCTGCGGTCAGCCGCAAGGCGGCAACTTTCGTGCACGTGATCAGCATGGGCTTGCCGGCTTTCGCCGCCTACCGCGCGCTGTACGGCTACAGCACCAGCCTGAACCAGACCAAGCCGATCATGGTGATCGCCATCGGCGCGCTGGCGTATAACATCGTCATCAACTGGCTGCTGATCTACGGCCATTTCGGCCTGCCGAAATTGGGTGCAATCGGCTGCGCGGTCGCCACCGGCACCGGCCTGTGGCTGATGCTGGGCGCGATGCTGATCTGGATACGGCGCGCGCCGGCCTATCGGCAGACCTATCCGTTCAAACACTGGGAGGGTCCGCACTGGGGCGAAATCGGCAGCATGCTGAAGCTGGGCATGCCGATCGGCATCACCTATTTTGCCGAGGTCAGCGCGTTTAGCGCGGTCGGCCTGCTGGTCGCGCGCTTTGGCGTGGTCAATGTGTCGTCGCACCAGATCGCGCTGAACTTCACTTCCCTGGTGTTCATGGTGCCGATGAGTTTCGGCATAGGCCTGATCACCCGCGTCGGTGTGGCCCTGGGCGAGGGCGACCCGGTCCGCGCCAGGTTCATTTCCTGGGTGGGCGTGGGCATGTCGCTCACCTTCGCGGTCGCCTCGGCGCTGTTCATTGCGCTGTTCCGGGAACAGATTGCGGCGGCGTACACGTCCGACCCCGCCATCCGCTCGATGACCTCCAGCCTGCTGCTGTTTGCGGCGATCTTCCAGTTGTCCGACGCCACCCAGGTGGCCGCTGCGTGCGCAGTGCGCGGCTACAAGGTAACCCGCATGCCGATGCTGATCCACCTGACCGCTTTCTGGGGCGTTTCACTGCCCATAGGTTGCATACTGGGCCTGGCGCCGGCCTGGTTCCCGTGGCGGCCGGAGCAACCGATGGCGGCCAACGGCTTCTGGATAGGCCTGATCCTGGGCCTGACTGTGGCGGCGGTGCTGCTGGTGTGGTTCTTGAACCGGGTGTCGCAGCAGCGGGCTGTGGCAGCCCCGCTGGCAATGTCGAATACTGCCTAGCGCACCCCATCTTCCGGTAAAATACTAGGTTAATCTAAAAACTTCGCGAATAAGCGGTACAACTATGAGTCTCAAATGCGGCATCGTCGGCCTGCCTAACGTCGGCAAATCCACTCTGTTCAACGCCCTCACCAAGGCGGGCATCCCGGCAGAAAATTATCCTTTTTGCACGATAGAACCCAACGTCGGCATGGTGGAAGTGCCCGATCCCCGCCTGTCCAAGCTGGCGGAAATCGTCAAACCCGAGCGCATCCTGCCGGCCACCGTGGAATTTGTGGACATCGCCGGCCTGGTGGCGGGCGCCTCCAAGGGCGAAGGCCTGGGCAACCAGTTTCTCGCGCATATCCGCGAGACCGATGCGATCGTCAACGTGGTGCGCTGCTTTGAAGACGACAACGTGATCCACGTGGCCGGCAAGGTCAGCCCGCTGGACGATATCGAAGTGATCCAGACCGAGCTGGCGCTGGCCGACATGGGCACCGTGGAAAAAGCCATCCACCGCGAAAACAAGAAAGCCCGCTCCGGCGACAAGGACGCCGCCAAACTGGTAGGCGTGCTGGAGCGCCTGATGCCGCACCTGAACGACGCCAAGCCGGTGCGCGCGCTGGGCCTGGATGCGGAAGAAATGCTGCTGATCAAGCCGCTGTGCCTGATCACCGCCAAGCCGGCGATGTATGTCGCCAACGTGGCCGACGACGGCTTCAGCAATAATCCCCTGCTGGAGCAGCTGACTGCGTTTGCCGCCAGCCAGAACGCCCCCATCGTGGCCATCTGCGCCGCGATAGAATCCGAAATCGCCGATCTGGAAGAAGAAGACAAGCACGCCTTCCTGGCCGACATGGGCATGGAAGAGCCCGGCCTGGACCGTCTGATACGCGCCGCGTTCAAGCTGCTGGGCCTGCAGACCTACTTCACCGCCGGCGTCAAGGAAGTGCGCGCCTGGACCATCCATGTCGGCGACACCGGGCCGCAAGCGGCCGGCGTCATCCATACCGACTTTGAGCGCGGCTTCATTCGCGCGCAGACCATCGCCTATGACGACTTCATCACTTACAAGGGCGAGCACGGCGCGAAAGAAGCCGGCAAGATGCGCGCCGAAGGCAAGGAATATGTGGTCAAGGATGGAGATGTATTGAACTTCCTGTTCAATGTCTGATATAAGTGTATAAAATGCATATGTAAAATATATGCATAAAATACATCTGTAAATGTACCTATACGCTGTTCAACATGCCCATCCTGCCTGTATTCGATGGGCATGTGTTTTATAAATATCAGGTAGCCGGCGGGAGCCCCCACCCGTAACACGTGTTCAGAAATCATCTATGCCCATCATTACCGAACTGACTCTGTACCCGATCAAATCCTGCGCCGGCATTGCGCTGCGCGAAGCGACAGTCACCCCGGCCGGCCTGTCGCACGATTTGATCTACGACAGGGAATGGATGGT
>DATHMC010000305.1:0-3538 GCA_035487495.1 Undibacterium sp. | reverse complement strand
ACAAGCAAAGCAATGATATCGCCCAAGGCGTGGATCAAGCCAGCGACGACCATTTGAATATCGGCGCCGGCGATCAGGGCCTGATGTTTGGTTATGCCTGCGATGAAACGCCGGAACTGATGCCGGCGCCAATCTACTATGCGCACCGGCTGGTGGAGCGCCAGGCCCAGTTGCGCAAGGACGGCCGCCTGCCTTTCCTGCGTCCTGACGCCAAGAGCCAGGTCACCATGCGCTATGTCGACGGCAAGCCGCACAGCATAGACACGGTGGTACTATCCACCCAGCATAGCCCGGAGCAAAGCGACGGCAGCAAGATGAAGGCCTCCTTCATCGAAGCGGTGATAGAAGAAATCATCAAGCCGGTACTGCCTGCGGAATGGCTGAAAAATACCAAATACCTGGTCAATCCTACCGGCCGTTTCGTCATCGGCGGTCCGCAAGGCGATTGCGGCCTGACCGGCCGCAAGATCATCGTGGATACCTACGGCGGTGCCTGCCCGCACGGCGGCGGCGCCTTCTCCGGCAAGGACCCTACAAAAGTGGACCGGTCGGCGGCCTATGCGGCACGCTACGTGGCGAAAAATATCGTCGCTGCCGGCCTGGCCAAGCAATGCCAGATCCAGGTGGCCTACGCCATCGGCGTAGCGCGCCCGATGAACGTGACGGTATATACCGAAGGCACGGGTGTGATCCCTGACGAACAGATCGCCGCGCTGGTCAATGAGTTGTTCGACCTGCGTCCGAAAGGCATCATCCAGATGCTGGATCTGCTGCGTCCTATCTACTCCAAAACCGCCGCTTACGGCCACTTCGGCCGCGAAGAACCGGAGTTCAGCTGGGAGCGTACCGACAAGGTCACTCAGTTGCGCGCAGCGGCCGGGCTGTAAATTGTCGATTTGCATGCTTGTTAAAGCTTACGCAGAATGAGAAACAAGTAGGGTGGGCACCCGGTGCCCACGCTGACTCAAATAACCGCGTGGGCATGGGGTGCCCGCTCTGCGATACTGCGCTCCGTCGGCGCCATTGCAGTATCGTTGGCGGCGTTGCAAGGCAGCGCGTCATCCTTGCCTGCGCACGCCGCAGGCGGCGCGCAAGCCCAGCAGGGCAAGCCGGCCGGCGACTGGTGTGTTCCGCTGGCCGCGCGTCTTCCCAAAGTTTCCCTGAACGATTGTCGTGACGGCCAACTGCTGCCTACCGGCGCCTGGTCGCAGAACGGCTTTCCCATCCTGGCGCGGGAGATTGCCGCCGGGCAGCGTAGCGGGCCGGCCTTGAAAGTGCTGCTGATAGGCGGCATACACGGTGACGAGTTGACCGCAAGTTCCATCGTCTTCAAATGGCTGGCGCTGATGCAAAAGCCGGCGGCGCAGGAATTCCAGTGGAAGGTCGCGCCCGTCGTCAATCCCGATGGCTTGCTGGCCGCCAAGCCGCGCCGCGTGAATGCGCGCGGGGTAGACCTGAACCGGAATTTCCCGACCCCCAACTGGCAGCAGGATGCGCCGCGCTACTGGGCCAAGGTCACCGCCAGCGACCCGCGACGATATCCCGGTTCCGCCCCTTTGTCGGAGCCGGAGAGCCGCTGGGTGCACGACACGATAGAGCAGTTTAAACCCGACGTGATCATCTCCGTGCATGCGCCGTTCGGCGTGCTGGATTTTGACGGACCGGTCAAGCCGCCCAGCCGTTTCGGGCGCCTGATGTTCAACCGCGTCGGCGTCTATCCCGGCTCCCTGGGTAACTACAGCGGCCTGCATAGAGACATCCCGGTGGTCACGATAGAGCTGCCCAATGCACAGGCCTTGCCGCCGGACGCCGAAGTGCTGCGCATCTGGCAAGACATGCTGGGCTGGATCAAGCGCAATGTGCCGCGCGCCGCCATGCCGGCCATGAAACCTTAGGATGGATTCAAAGAAATCGATTTGCTCTTGCGCCGCGCCAGATACATCATCCAGCCGGTGACCGCAAACAAGGGCATAGCCAGGCTGGCCAGCATCATCGCCAGCATGCCTGCCGTTCCCCAGTAGCTGCCTGAATGCAGCGCATATATGCTCGCCAGGAATTTGCCCCCTGCGGTTTTGTCAGCGTAAGGCTCGCGCTTCAGTATTTCGCCGGTGTGTGCATCCAGCGCCAGTTTGCTGTTTGCGTAAGGATGCGGCGAGTGCTCATCCACATACAATATCTGCACGGGCTGGCCGGGCCTGGACGGCAACAGCATGATCAGCTTGTCGTAAGCCGCGACTTCCGCGCGCAAGCTGCGCCAGACCGCCGGCAGATTGGGCGCTGTCTGCGCATTGGCATCAAGCCGCTCTGCTTTTTTGCCGCCGTTCATTTCACTGTGCATCCGGTTTTTTTGCGCAACGGGCATGGCCAAATTGCTTATCCAGTCGCGATACCAGCCATACGACCAATACAAGCCGGTAAGCGCCGCCAGCAGATACATGAGCAGCAACCAGCTGGCGATGACGGCGTGCAGGTCTGAAAGAAAACCGCGGCCGCTGCGTTTCATGTCAACACTGAACCACGCGCGCCAATTCCAGGCATTGCTCCCGGCCCAGCGCAGGTACAAGCCGGACAGGCACATGAAGACCAGCACCAGCGCGGAGGCGCCGGTGACGGCTTTGCCGGTATCGCCAAGCGTCAGGTTGCGGTGCAGGTTCAGCGCAAGGCGGAAAAATTCTTCGCCGCGGGGTGTGCCGAGTAACTCCGCCGTGTACGGATTCACATAGTGCAGCTCGAATTTTTTCTTGTCGCTGCCGGCCACCGGGAGCATGAAGCCCACCCGCGCCGCATCGCCAGACGATCCGGATAGTGTCAGGGAGGAAACATACGGCCGGTTGACCTGGAGGCGCGCCAGCAGCTCCGCAGGCTCCAGCATGGGGCCTGTGCCCGCATGGACCTGGGTGACTTCCGGATTCAGCAGCTTGAGTATGCGGTCTTCAAATGCATATAAGCCGCCGGTGGTGCCGACCAACGCCAATATTAATCCGGCACTGATGCCCATTAGCCAGTGAAGCTGGAACCAGAAGCGCTTTAGCATGATGTATATGATCTGTTTGGCAATGCAAAGCGCGCACTATAGCAGCTAATATCCAAACGAGGAGAGGATGATCAGGAAGGAAATATGGTTGGCTGGCAGAGGGGGAGAATGTCGCGGCTGGCGATCAAACATGGGCGAACTGCTGGTCGGCAGCGTCTGTTTGTCCTTTCATTTCCTATTTGCGCTGCCTCCGTCCAACGATGGCGGTCCGTGATTCATTTTGTGTCGCGCCAAAAATCTAAACATAGTTTTGCAATAGGCTCGAATTCACGGGACTTTACTTGCCATACTTAC
Organism: Undibacterium sp.; assembly: GCA_035487495.1. Taxonomy (GTDB): domain Bacteria; phylum Pseudomonadota; class Gammaproteobacteria; order Burkholderiales; family Burkholderiaceae_D; genus Undibacterium. The sequence continues at coordinate 210 of DATHMC010000305.1, read as the reverse complement.
ATTAAAATGACTTGCGCCCCAAAATTTTCTTTTGCGTGACGGATACGGGGATAAAAATAGTCGCTCGAGGTTGCTGGCTGGATGAGTGCAACATAACGAAAAAATGAAGGAAAACAATGAAGCTAAAATTAGTCCTTGCGCTTGGCTTTGCCGGCGCATGCGGTATGACAATGGCGCAAAGCCTGGATTCGCATCAGTGGCTGGAAGATA
>DATHMC010000304.1:0-55611 GCA_035487495.1 Undibacterium sp. | reverse complement strand
CTGTCGGCAGGCGTACTGGGCGACAAGTTCGGCCCCAAGCGGGTTTTCCTGGCGGGTTTTTTCCTGTTCCTGGTGGCGTCGATTGCCTGCGGCATGGCACCCAGCAGCAATGTATTGAATATCGCCAGGGCCATCCAGGGCATAGCGGCTGCGCTGCTGGTGCCCAGCTCGCTGGCGATCCTGAATTACAGCTATGCGCATGACAAGAAGCAATTGGCAAAATCCATCGCCTTGTGGACCGCCGCCGGCGGCGTCTCGATCGCGGCCGGCCCGGTCGTCGGCGGCTTGCTGCTGTCGGTGGGCGGCTGGCGCAGCATCTTCTGGGTAAATGTCCCCATCTGCGCGCTGGGCTTTGTGCTGACCTGGATCAGCGTGCCCGGCATTGCGCGCGCCGAGCACGGCAGGTCGTTCGACGTCGCCGGGCAATTGCTGGCAATCGCCGCCCTCACCGGCTTTATCGGCGCAGTGATCGAGCTACAGGCACTGGGCCTGTCGCATCCGCTGGTGCAAGGCGGTTTCGCCGTGGCGCTGGTGGCCGGCAGCCTGTTCCTGTTGGTGGAAAAAAAGGTGTCGTCGCCGATGCTGCCTTTGCAGTTGTTCCGCCAGGCGGCTTTTTCAGGGGCGGTGTTGTTTGGCGTGCTGGTGAATTTCTCATACTACGGCGTGATCTTTGTGCTCAGCTTTTATTTTCAGAAAATACGCGGCTATTCCGTCATGGAAGCGGGGCTCGCCTTCCTGCCCCTGACCGGCACCTTCATCTTTTCCAATATCGCCAGCGGCAAGCTGACCGCGCACTTCGGCTTGCGCCTTCCGATGATCGCCGGCGGTCTGATAGGCTGCGGCGGCTATGCGCTATTGGCCATGGCCATCGGCCTGGGACCGCAAGCGGGCTTTATGGCCATGTTGCCGGGCCTGCTGCTGATCCCGGCGGGCATGGGGCTGGCGGTGCCGGCGATGACGACGTCCATACTCTCCAGCGTGCAAAAAAATATGGCGGGTACGGCCTCTGCGGTATTGAATGCCGCCCGGCAGGTGGGCGGCGCGATGGGCGTCGCCGTGTATGGGGCGATGGTCAGCCTGGCAGCGAACCGGCAAGCGAGCGGCGGCGTCACCGGCACCTTGATTGCTTCTGCGATATTGCTGCTGCTCGCTGCGGGGCTGGCTTACTGGACGGCCAAGGATGCACACGACAGCCAGGCAGGCAAGGTGCCCGCCCGAGGCTGACCCGCAGTACGCTCCTAACCGACGATACGCACATTCCTGCCGCTAATCTTGCTTTGCAGCGGATTGCCGTAGACACTGATGCTGCCGGATGCGGTCGCGCGCGCTTCCAGTGCCCGCGTAACAGCGGCGGAGATGCTGCCGGAACCGTAACTGGACAAATCTGCTGATTCCGCCGTCAGGTTCCTGAGGTCAGCACTACCGGAGCCGTGCACGCTGACAGTCAGCTGGCGCACGTTGCCGCTAGCCCGGAGCGAACCGGAACTGCGGATTTCCGCCGATAATTGCGTGCCATTGATCGGCCCCATCGTCACCCCGCCGGAAGCGGAAATTTTCACATTGGCGCGCGCTGCCCTATAGGCAGAAGCATCGATGCTGCCAGAAGCGCGTGAACGCAGGTCCAGGTTATTGCCGGCGCCTTCCAGGCGCACGCTACCGGAAGCATTGACGGAAACGACCAGGTTATCATTTTGCAAGCCGGACGCATCCACGCTGCCCGAGCCATTGACGCTGATATCGCGCAATGCGGTAGTTGTGTACCTGACGCGTATCGCATTGCGTGTGTTGACGCTGCCGTCCACGCGGATTTTGAGCACGCCGTCGCGCACCTCGGTCTTCAGCAAGGGCAGGATGTTGGAGTCGGCTTCCACCTCCAGCGTATTGGCCGTTCCCATGCTGACCAGCACATTGACTGGACCGCTGACCTCCAGCGCATCGGCGGCAGCAATCTGGCGCCCTTCCCTGACGACGTCGCCGTTACCGACCACGGCATTGCCGATACCGAATGCGGTATGGATGTGGCCATCGTCGCCGGAAGCGATAATCACGCAGCCTCCCAGGCCAGCCAGTGCCGACAGGGTAGCGACGGCACACAATGAGCGTAAGATTTTATTTTTCATGGTCAGTGGAGTTGGGTTGTCAGGAGGTGGTTGTCGAGCAGGCAGTATGCACTTCCCATCATCAGGGCATAAGCGGATTGCGACAGATTGCAAAATAACGATGACAGAATGCAAATCCGCCGGGATTTTTTGAAAAGCGGCAACGAACCCTGAGCCCGTTCCGTTCTAGGCCACGCCTAAAACACGGGGCGGCTATGCCAGAGCTGCATTCACCAGCTGCGCCTCCTGCATGATCCAGTCGGCGAACTCATGCACCTCCGTCCTCGCTTGTCCGGGCCGGATGATCAGCCAGTACGCAAAGTCAGCTACTTGTCCGGTGCGCTTGCCGACGGCGGCCAGCTGCCCCCGTTGCAGCATGGGCTGCACCAGCGCCAGCCGGCCCAAAGCGATGCCGTGGCCGGCCAGTGCCGCATGGATCACCTGGTCATACTGGTTAAAGCGCAGCACCCCTTTGGGCTTGACCTTGTCGAGCCGGCTGGCGCTGAGCCAGTCCGACCATTGCAGCCACGGGCGCTGCGGTTCATCCAGGTCCAGCAGTATGCTTTTGGCCAGCGCGCTTTTGGATTCTATATGGCTGATCTTCAGCGACGGATGCGCTACCGGCACCAGCGTTTCGCCGAACAGGCGGATAGCCCCGGCCGGTACCGCAGCGTTGCGGCAATAGCGTATCGCCAGGTCCATGTCCTCCTGCTCCAGGTTGGCGATCTTGTTGCTGGCGGCAACGCGCACGTCTATGCTGGGATGGGCGCTCTGGAATCCGCCCAGCCTGGGCACCAGCCATAGCGAAGTCACGCCCAGGCTGGCCGTGATCGTGACCGGCCGCCGCTCATCGGCGCGGCGCATGCCGGCAGTAAGCTCAGCCAGTTGCTGCAGCCAGCCGTCGGCGCAGCGGAACAGCCGCATGCCGTCGTCGGTCAGCTCTATCGCCCTGTGCCTGCGTATGACCAGGCTGGTGCCGAGGAATTCTTCCAGGTTCCTGACCTGGCGGCTGATCGCCGACTGGGTCAGGAACAGATCCTCCGCCGCATGGGTAAAACTCATGCGCCGCGCAACCGCGACAAAGCCGCGCACCAGGTCTAGCGGCGGCAATTTGCTTAATGGGTCTGACATGGCGGCTTGTCCCTGTTCATCTTTCACATTCCCACGGCGCATGTGAAACATGCAAATAAGTCGTTTGAGATCAGGCTATTTTAGGGCTTTAATACGAGGCATGGAAATTTTAAAACACATTTTTCACTTTCTCCACAGGAATGCGGTTTCCTCCTGCGGGCGCATCCGGCTCAGCGCAGTGCTGGAACTGGAGCGGCGTTCCGCTCTGGCGATTTGCCACGACGCGGGCGTAGTGCTTCAATGCAGCCAGGGATCCTTATGGGTAACCCAGCTAGGCAACGCGGAAGATACTGTTCTTGGTCCCGGCCAGCAGTTGCAGGTGGAGGCGGGCCGGGATCTGGTGATCCAGGCATTTTCCGCGTCGACCGTGCAGATCGCATTGCGCAACCAATCCAGCGGCACGGAGCCTGAGCGCATGACTGTAAATTTTATCGACAAATGGTATCGCCGGCCGCAATCGGCAGCGCGGCCGCGCTTCAGCGTCGAGGGCCCGTTTGGACTGTCGTTGCTGGCCTCTACAATGGGAAATAAAAGATGAAAATGGATTTCTGGTTTGAATTCGGCAGTCCCTACAGCTACCTGTCCAGCATGCGCCTGCCTGCACTGGCACAGCGGGCAGGGATACAGATCAACTGGCGCCCTTTTTTGCTGGGCCCCATCTTCCAGCAGCAGGGATGGAATAATTCCCCCTTCATCATCTATGCGGACAAGGGCGCCTACATGTGGAAAGACATGGCCCGCGAAGCCGCAAAGCATGCGCTGCCGTTTCGCAAGCCGGGTGACTTCCCGCGCCGGGCCATCCTACCGTCGCGCATAGCGTTGGCGAACGAGGATGCGCCGTGGATAGCCGATTTTGTGCAGGCGGTAATGCAACTGAATTTTGTGCGCGACAGCGATATCGACAACGACGCTGCGATGCTGGACGTCTTGTCGGCATTAGTCTCGCCAGCGCAGGCCAAAGACATCCTCCTGCAGGCGCAGGGCGAGGTCGTCAAGCAGCGTTTGCGCGAGCAAACCACCGCGGCCCGGCAACTGGGGATTTTCGGCGCGCCCAGCTTTATCGTCAAGGACGAGCTATTCTGGGGCAATGACAGGCTGGAAGATGCGCTGGCGTTGGCGCAAGCGCTCACCCGGCAAGGAGAAGCCGCGTGAGCCGCCCGCGCAGCTGGCAGACGCCGATGCTGATCGCGATTTGCGGCGGCATCCTGCTCGGCCTGTCGCTCGGGATTCGCAATGTGCAGGGCCTGTTCATGCTGCCGATGATCGGCGAGCGCGGCTGGACGCGCCAGGATTTCGGCATCGCGATCGCCTTGCAAAACATTGTCTGGGGCCTGTCGCAACCGCTGACGGGCATGATCGCAGACCGCTACGGCTCCGTCAAAGTCATGCTGGCCGGCAGTGCGCTGTATGCACTGGGCCTGTACCTGGAGGCATCGGCCACATCGGTTACTGTCTTGAATATGGGCGCGGGCGTGCTGATAGGGCTGGCGCTGTCCGGCACTGCATTTGCAGCGGTGTACGGCGCGGTCAGCCGTATTGCGGCGCCGGAGCAGCGCAGCTGGGCGCTCGGCATGACGGGCGCCATCGGCGGCCTGTGCCAGTTTGCGCTGGTGCCGGTCGCGCATGAATTGATCGCCAGCTTGGGTTGGGTGATCGCTCTTATCGTCGCCGCCCTGCTGTTCGTAGCGGCAGCGCCGACATCGTTTGCCTTGCAGGATAGGCCGCAGTTCGCAACTGCCGCCGGCGGGCAATCGATGCCGGCCGCGATCAAAGCGGCCTTTGGCCATCGCGGCTTCTGGCTGTTGAATGCGGGCTTTCTGGCGTGCGGCTTTCAGCTGGCCTTCATCTCGACACACCTGCCCGCCTACCTGCTGGACCAGGGCATGCAAGCCGGGGATGCGGTAGTGGCGCTGGCGATCATCGCGCTGACCAATGTGATAGGCACTTATTACTGTGGCTACCTGGGCGGCAAATACAGCCGCAAATACCTGTTGTCCGGCCTGTACCTGATGCGTTCCCTTGCCATTGCGGCCTTTGTCTGGCTGCCGGTGTCGCATGCCACACTGTATGGGTTTGCGGCAGTCATGGGGCTGACCTGGCTGGGTACGGTGCCGCTGACCAATGGCATCGTGTCACAGGTGTTCGGGCTGAAGTATCTGGCGACGCTGTTCGGCTTCGTTTTTTTCGGCCACCAATTGGGAGCCTTCTTCGGCGTGTGGCTGGGCGCCTATGTCTATGATGCGACCCACTCTTACCAAGCTGTATGGATGATCGCGATTGCGCTGGGCTTGCTGGCCAGTCTGCTGCACCTGCCTATCGACGACAGGCAGGTGGAATTTGCAAAACCGGTAGCGGCATAGCTTGAAAAAATCCGGTGCAATTAGCTGAAAACCGTCGGGACGTAAAAAAAGGTGGGCACAAATGCCCACCGAAATCACTCCCCCAATAACACTGCATGGAAATTTCCGGCCAAGCGTTGCCGGAAATTTCATTGACCTTTACTGCGGAAATTCCCCCAGGCGTTTCAGGCTGCCGGAACCGATGACAGTCTTGCTGATCTGCGGATCGCCGTAGTAGCCGACGTCGCCAGAGCCTGCCACTGTCAACGTCAGCTTATCCCTGGCCGCGACCTTCAGCCGGCCGGAACCGCCGATCGTGATATCGACCAGCTTGGCCTTCAGGTTGCCCGCATCGATCTTGCCCGAGCCGCCTATCGCCACCGACATGGAGTTGACGGTACCGGCCGTCTTCATGCCGCCGCTGCCGCCCAACGCAATCGACAGCTCATTGGCATCCAGCGTCTTGATATCCACATTGCCGGAACCGCCCAGGTTCACCGCAAGTCTGGATGCCTGCAATTTGTTCGACAAAATCGTGCCGGAGCCGCCAAGATTGATGCGGTCTATATTCTTCAGCCTGACGACGATATTCAACGTCTGCGTTTGCATGTTCAGGTTGTGCTTGAGCGTGCGTATTTTCAGCTCGCCGCGCTCAACCACGGTCTCTATCTGCGGCAGCAAGTTGTCGTCGGTCTCTATGCTGACGCCTTCCGTGTTGTCCTGTATCAGCTCCACTTTGGCCGGCACGCCGATGGATACGCCGTTGAAATTACTGACTGTGCGATTCTGTTTTTCTATCTTGCCGGAACCCTCGATCCTGGTCGAACCGATGCTCCACTCTTCCGCATGGACGACCGTAGCCGGCATCAGGGCGAGGCTTGCGCCGAAAGCCAGCGCGATGGCGCAAAAACCGAGTTTCAGACGATGAGTTGCTTGCATGATGTTTCCTTCCTTGGGTCTGGTTTATTTTAGCAAGCCGCTTTCCAGCATAGGCTTGCGCTTACTTGATGGAATGGCATCTTACAGAATGTGGCCGAAGAATCAGCAGGAATGCGATGAAGTGCGAATAATGCGGGACAGAACGCCATTTGGAGAGGTAAGTTGTCGAGTGACAGCGAAGCAGGAACTTCTTGATCAAGATCAACCCGGCACAATCAAATGCCATATAAAGTGATCATCGGCAGCGGCACAGATAAGAACAGCGGCCCAGGGGAGCGGGCCGCATCATGGGAAATTGCCGGAGATCGATGTCAGATACAGGCGCGTTGCGAGCCTATGGTCTGGCATGTCACCTTGGCGCCCTTGCCGTTCATGTATACAGTCTGGCTGCCGACCTGACGGCCGGTCCACTGCGTGCCCTTGCTGTCGGTAATGACGGCAAGTTCGGAGTTGTTCCGCTTGCCGCGGTTGTCGGCGGTGATGATGGCGCTATCCCTGCCCTCGCCGGCCAAGGGATTGCTGAACTTGTCGGCAGTGAGCAAAGGGTCACCCGGCTTCTGCATCTTGGCCTGGTAGTTGCTGGCGTCGTCGCAGGCATATTTTTGATCGACGTAGCTGCAGGCGGTTTGTGCCGAAGCGGCAAAGGAAAAAGCGGCGGATAACAATGCTAAGAGTGCAACAGGCAATTTCATCGGTGTCTCCTACGGTACCTGGTCTTGTCATCATCCCATCATTGTTTGTGGGAATTTTTATACCGCATCACACCGCTAAAGATGAAATGGGCTCTGTCACAGACAATAAACAGCCTAAATGGTATTGTCAATTTCTTGTTGGACGCTTTCTCGCTCAATTTTTGCTGTCCCGCAACAAGGGCCATTTTTTTCAGGGGCTGTGAAATTTATGCGCCTCTATGAAAATGGCTGTTATTGCGACGCAGCACCGTTCGCTGTCGAACAGACGCCAGTCCGCAGCAACTGTAACCTGCACGGGCGTTACCGGCAACGCCGACCCGGATATCAATGTAACAATAACAAGAGGATGACAAGCATGCAGACCGCCGCCGGCAAACTGGACAGCGCATTGGACGACACGATTGAGGCGCCTTTCCTGGCCAAGCTGGGTCCCGGCCTGATCACCGGCGCCGCCGACGACGACCCCAGCGGCATCGCCACATACTCGCAGGCGGGAGCCCAGTTCGGTTTCAACATGCTGTGGACGGTGTTGCTGACCTATCCGCTGATGGTGGGCATACAAGTGGTCAGCGCGCGCATCGGCCGGGTCAGCGGACACGGGCTGGCAACCAATATCGCCAGACATTATCCGCGCTGGCTGTTGTATGCCATCGTCAGCCTGCTATTAATCGCCAACACCATCAATATCGGCGCCGACGTGGCGGCAATGGGCGAGGCCACCAAGCTGCTGGCAGGCGGCCCCGCACATTGGTATGCGATAGGTTTCGGCCTGCTTTCAGTGATGCTGCAAGTGCTCGTTCCTTATCATCGCTACGTACGGGTCCTGAAATGGCTGACACTGGCCTTGCTGGCCTATGTGGCAACCGTCTTCGTCGTACACATCCCATGGCAGCAAGTCGCGGTAGGCACCCTGCTGCCGCATATTTCATTGAAAACCGAATACGTCACTACCGTGGTCGCAGTCTTCGGCACCACCATCAGCCCCTACCTGTTCTTCTGGCAGGCCTCGCAGGAAGTGGAGGATATGAGGGCGCAACCCGGTCAGCACGACCTGCTGCAGGCGCCGCAGCAAGCGCGCGCAAGCCTGCACAGGATCAAGATAGACACCTATATAGGCATGGGATTTTCCAACATGGTGGCCTTCTTCATCATACTGGCCACGGCCGTCACTTTGCATATGCACGGCATCACCGATATCCAGTCATCGGCGCAAGCGGCGCAGGCCCTGAGACCTATCGCCGGAGAATTCGCCTTCCTGATGTTCAGCGCCGGCATCATCGGTACCGGCCTGCTGGCCATACCGGTCCTGGCGGGCTCCTCCGCCTACGCGATCGCCGGCGCCTTTCATTGGGACAACAGCCTGGAATACACCCCCGCCAAGGCCAAGGGATTTTATGCGGTGATTGCGATATCGACGCTGATAGGCGTGATACTCAGCCTCAGCAAATTAGACCCGATCAAGGCGCTGTACTGGAGCGCGGTGATCAATGGCGTGATATCGGTGCCGGTGATGGTCGTGATGATGCTGATGGCGGTAAAGCCGGAGATCATGGGACAATTTGTCATCACCACAAGGCTGAAAATACTGGGCTGGCTGGCGACAGCCTTGATGGCGCTGGCGGTCGTGGCGATGCTAATCACGCTATGAGCGAACATGAATTTTCAAGATACGCAGTTCCGCCTCGCATCCAGGGTGCATTTGCACTGTGCATAAAATTCCAGCTCCACTCTTTCCTGGATTTTTTTGATGCTGCCGTCCTGTTTCATCTTTTGCAGCACGGTCTCCAGTTTAGGCACCAGGTCGCGATGCCTTTTATGGACATAGTGATAGAAATTCTGGGTTTCCAAAGCAGGTTCCAGCGTGACGATATCCATTAATTTCAAGCGCCTGGCGGTACAGATACCTGAGCGCGTATCTACAGCCACATCGGTGCGGCCGGCCTCCAGCTTCCTGAACAAGGACTCCTGATTGGGAGCGACATCGGTGTGCATGTCCTTGAACCTTTGCTCGTTAATTCTGACTCCATCCACATAGCCGATGACAAAGGGATTCAGGCTGGCATAACCATTGACCGCAATTTTTTTCAGCTTGGTGAAGACGACAAAATCCTCACTCCCTATCGACGTCGGTAGCTGGATCAGCTTGCTTTCCTTTCCTTGCGGGTTGTAGATCGATGGGTCAAAAGTGGCGCTGAGGCCATCCAGCTCCCCTTGTTCCGCCGCCAAAATTCGCCGCTTGGTGGGGTAGCGTTCGAATCTGACGTCTATGCCCAGCTGCGCATAGGCCTGCGTCACAACCTCTATGGTGACACGGCCGACAACGCGGTCAACGTCGGATGCGCCAAACGTCAGCGTCAACGCAAATGCGGCACGAGGCAGCAGCAAACCGGAGAAAGCAGCAACGAGCAAGAGCCGCTGCAAGACCTGCGGCATGCGCATTGATGCCGCCCTAGTTGATTTGAACATGGTAGCTTTCAACATCGAATTTCTTCATGATGCGCCTGTATTCAAAGGTAAAGCCCGGCCATATTGTCAGATTCTTCCCCTGGCTATTCAGGTACCAGCTCTTGCAACCGGAACTCCATACCGTGCCCTTTAATCTCTCCTGTATCTGCCGGTTGTATTCGCTTGCCGCCTCCGCCTTCACCTCCAGCGACTTCAGCCCCTGCCGGCGCGCGGCCTGGATAGCTTGCAGGATATAGCTCGCGCCGGATTCGATCATATAGATCATCGAGTTATGCCCCAGGCCGGTGTTCGGGCCCGTGATCATGTAAAAGTTGGGGAAGCCTGGCACGGCGGTGCCCTTGTAGGCGTCCAATCCTTCTCTGGAGGCCTGCTGCAGGCTGACGCCGCCCCGCCCTTTCAGCTCCAGCGGCCCCAGCATCTGCTCCAGATCGAAGCCGGTGGCAAAGATGATGGCGTCAACCTGCCTCTCCTGTCCATCGTTGCCGACTATGCTGTTGCCGCGCACTTCGCGTATGCCGCTGGTGTGTACTGCGACATTGCTGCGCGTCAGGGTCGGATAGTAATCGTTGACCAGCAGGATGCGCTTGCAGCCCATCGTATAGTCAGGCGTCAGCTTGCGGCGCAAATCGGGATCGCGTACATGCTTGTGCATGTAGCCTATGGCGATTTTTTGCGTAGCGCGCATCAGCGCCGGCTTCTTGCCAAAAGCAATATAGCGCCATTCATTTCGCGCATAGTTCAGTGCGCGATACGCCCATTGGCAGGCTTTGAAATGACGCAGCAACCAGCGCTCGGCATTGCTGATGGCACGATCCGGGCGCGGCAAGATCCAGGGCGGCGTGCGCTGGTAGAGATCAAGCTGCGCCAGTTTGGGAGCGATCTCCGGTACTAGCTGAATCGCGCTGGCCCCTGTGCCTATGACCGCGACACGCTTCCCCTGCAGGTCGTAGTGGTGATCCCATTGCTGCGAATGGAACAATTTTCCCTGGAAGCCGTCCAGGCCCGGCAGCTTCGGGATTGCAGGACGACCTAGCGCGCCCACGCCGGCGACCAGGCTCTTGGCCGTCATCTCGCCCTGGCTCGTGTGCAACCGCCAGATCCCGGCGTCTTCCTCATACTGCGCCGACAATAACGCTGTATCCAGCCGCAAGTGCGGCATCAGGCCCAGCTCTTGCACGACCTTGACGGTGTAGGCCAGCAATTCAGCCTGCGGCGCATATTTGCGTGTCCACTCGGGATTTTGTGCAAATGAGAAAGAATACAGGTGGCTGGGTACGTCGCAGGCACAGCCAGGGTATTGGTTGACGCGCCAAGTGCCGCCGAACTCCTTGTCCTTTTCCAGTATCACAAAATCATGGATCCCGGCTTGTTTCAAGCGCGCGCCCATGCACAGGCCGGCAAAGCCGCTGCCTACGATGACCACCTCATGATGCGTTTGCACTGACGCCCCAGTGAACTGTTGCAGCATGTGGGCAGGTGGTCAAACTCATATTGCCTCCAGATTGTGTTTGTATGGAGACAATGCTGCCATGAGGATACCGAGATTGCAAGGGCAACGTTCAGGGCAGAAATGCAAGGCTTGCGTGGCGCAAAACCGGACCCTCAGGACCTAATGCTGTTCAGTTAAAGCAAAAAATAGGCGACTCATGTCGTTCCCGCGCAGGCGGTGAAGCAGGGATTGCAAGCAGCACGCTGCTTGCCTGCGGAACGGTCTTGCCCTGCAAGGCAAGACTCCTTCCCTACAGGGACACAGGGGAACCAAGCGTCGTTCGACGAAAGTCACTGGGTTCCCGCCTGCGCGGGAACGACAAATTTAGGGGATTTGGTTCTTAACTGAACAGCATTAGGTCCTGTGGACCTGATTTTTTCTGCGCCGCCTACAATTAAAAAAACCCGCAAACCAGTGGCTTGCGGGTTGAACAAAAACCTCGGGGGAGGTCAATGAAGAGACGGCTCGACTATATCGCGCCATCGCCTCATCGCAAACGAATATTTCCTGATATTTACATTTGGAATTTGCATACTTGCGCGAGCAGGTTTGCAAAGCAGCGTGAGGCATTCGCCAAAAGAAAAAGGCAACGAAGGATAACCCTCGTTGCCTTGCCTGCTACCGAATCACTTTACCGCTCGGATTACCAGCCGATATCTTTCAGCAGCTCAAACGTCAGATCAAACGGGACTGTCACTTCATGTGTCAAGTCGGTATTGATCGCTGGCTCCATCAGCTGATTAGGGAAGGCCAGCGTATCCCAGTGGGATACGGAAGAACCAGACTGGTAAGGATTAGGCGTAAACATCAGCATGCGTCCCAGTTTGTCGGCGCCGGCATACTGGTTAGGATCCACGCCCAGATTGGCAATGACGCCTGACGCAGTGCGGGTACGCTTGGCCAGCTTCGATTTCAGGATAACGCCATCTGACTGGCTGACAGACAGCACAGGGATGACCACCGTAGGATCGACGCCGCCCAGGCCAGGCGCAGTGCCGGCAGCATTATTGGCAATTACCACGCCGATAGCGCCTGCATCCTGGGCATTTTTCGCTTTCACCGCAAAGCCGCAAGTGCCGCGATCTATCAATGCGACACGGCCATTGACTGCCAAGGCATTGGCGCCTGACAGAGGGTTGCATGCCAAGCCGGTGCCGTCAGGCTGATCCACCACAGGCATCAGTTGGCCGGATACGCCAGGGCTGGACAGGGCCACGCCAAACGATGCCGCACCGACCGGGTAGTCGCCGGCTGCATTGGCAGCAGAAGGTCCGGAGATATTCAGGCGTTGCGTACCGGCAGCCAATACAGAAGGCACCTTGCTGGTGACGTTAGGTCCCAGCCAGGCGAGCTTGCGGAAATTGAGCGCGGAAGTTGCGCGCTCAGCGTCCGTCATGTCCACCCAACGCTTGCCGGTGGAATTATCCCACAGGAAGTTGTCCCATACCGAAGGATGCGCGGACTGTTGTACGCCACTGGCGCCGTTGGTAAAAGTCTGGAATCCCAGGCCATGCGCAAATTCATGCTCCAGCACGGTAACCAGATCAACCGCGGTACCTGCATTGCTGTCCAGGCCGAGATAGAAAGGCGAGCCGGCCAGGCAATTTGATTTGCCCAGGTTGATGTTGAATCGTGCGCGAATCTGAGCAACGCCAGGAGTATTGTCTGTCGCTGTCAATTTGTTGGTAAGCGCGCCGGAATACCAGGAGTTGGCGATCGGTGCTGCTGCAAAATCACGGAAAATATTGGTTGCCCCGGCACTGCCCAGCGTAGCGCTGGTGGAAGTGCAGGTTAATGGCTCCCACGTCGCCAATACTAGGATAGGCACCGGGCTGGTCAAGGTAGCGCCCCATTTATCTGCCGCTGCCTGGAATGCGATCAGGCGTTGCTGACCGAGTGTGGTGCCGGTATTGCCGCCGACGGGAGCCACGACGGTAGGATCATTAAAGCCGACACCAGCAAGATCTCCATTATTGATGACGATGGTAGCCGCAGCGAAAGACGACAGCGAACCTGTCATTCCCACGACGAAAGCACCCAGTGCAGCAACTGATTTCAACGACAAAGTCTTATTTTTCTTCATGATTGTGCTCCTTGGCTTTGCTAACATTGACGGATTTTTTTGTGGAGGATGCGGAGTTCACCAGCTTGTCCGCCGCCTCGTCGCCTGTTACGCATTCCATGTTGATGCTGCCGTCGGCATTACGGGTCGCCACTGAATAAGTCATAGTGCTTTCGTCCAGCTCAACCATCACAGACCCATCCGGCCTTTGAACTTCAGCCACGCGTTTTACTCTTGCCTGTTTCGCCTGGCGTCCCGTCTTGTTTGCCTCATCTGCCTTGACTTGATTGTTCAAAGCCTCTTCTTCTTCCGCGGTAGGCGCACGCAGCTTGCCTGTTACCGGGTCCTTGAATACGCGCATACCGCTCTCCTGAGCATGCACCATAGGAGCGGCAGCGATCGCCGTAACGATTGCCGTTGCCAGGAACAATCGCTTGTGCCACTGCGATGCCTGCAAGATTTTCACTAAAGATTTTTCAGTCAACATGTCACTATCCTTCAATAGATAAGAGGTGATGGGCAAATCGTTTTGCCCCGCGCCGGCAGCAAGCCGGCAGCCTCCCTGTGTTGCGAGAACGCGCCGCGCAATTCATCGGCGGCACGGTTTTTTTATTTCTGTGACTTAGCGGTGTTTCACACTGCGTCGTTGCGACGGCGACGCATGGCCAGCAGCGCCAGCATGCCTATGCCTAGGGTCATCACTGTGGTCGGCTCAGGTACGACGTTCAGCGTATCGATGCCGATATAGTTGCCGTTGTTACCCTGTGGGCCGGAATCAGTCACAAAATAACGGAAGCCCAGACGGCCGGTGCCCAGTCCGGAGAATGTCGGGATAGTGAACTGGACCTTAAACCAGTCGGTCGGATATCCATCTGCATTCAGCGCCGGATTCAGATCGAACAGCAGCGCAGTGAAGTCGCTAGTATTGGTGCTAGAGCCATTGCCGCTCAAACGCACTTCCAGGTGATCTGCAAATGTGCCAGCAGAGCGGGTATAAAACGTCACGGTCTCACCAACGGCCAGTTGAAAAACCGGCGTAAAGAGCCAGTTATCAACCACGCTGCCATTAGTAGTCGCAAAATTTATTCCCGCGTAAGAATCGTCCGCACCGGCTTGTGCAGTAAAAGCAGCACCGGAGTTACCCTGACCCCAGCTAGCTAAAGGATTTGGAATGTCGCTCTGATTTTTTACAGCCCAGCCTTTGGCTGCCAGGGACGCAAAGCTGTCAAAATTTTCGTTGATGATAGTGGTCGCCTGTACGCTGGCGGCCAGCGTAAGGACTGTCAGACCCGCCAGGAGGTGCTTGAATTTCATTGTGCTTCCTTATAATAAATATTTTTACAATTGGATTTGCGGCACACTACTTTTACAAGGGATGGAACTACAAAAAGTTTTCCCAGGCCAGCCACTAAGCACAAAAGATGCCAGAGAAAAATATTTCCGCAAATTCAACCACTTAAAAGAAAACATCCTTTCACGTTGTAACGAAATGTAAAAAAATCCGACATATTGTATAAATTGTTTATTCCCGTAAAGAAACAAACAAAGATACTTTTGCATTTTCTAAAAACTCCTTTTGCCGCCCGCTTGATACTCCTCTAAACAAATGAAACCTCCTTCTGGGAGGGGAAAAATTAATTCGGCCTTGTGCTCGATAATTTTTTCTTTCCATTTCGATAGCCACGCGGCCTTGCGGAAATTTGCTGGACCGCAATAATCTGCCGGGCCATGTCGGCTTAAAGAAAGCTGGGTAAATTTTCAAATCGCATTTTCCTGACGCACTCTTCAAGTGAAAATGTGTGCGATCGCTCACAATGTTTACACCCGGCATCTAAATTGCCATCCGGGATTTCTGCACGGGAGGTAGTGGGTTCAGCCTCGCCATCCCCTGGCCACAATCGCCATGCATACGCATATCACCCGCTTGCTGTTGGAGAAAAAATGAATGAAGAAGGCCCGCTCCGGAGCATTCGCTGCGGACTTGCCGATGGTTATGTGGAAGAGATGGGACTGAAAATTGGAGATCGCCAGTTGGACGAGCTGAGCGGTATCCATCACCCGCTGGGACAGATGCCGCTCTGCGAAGTGCGGCATCCAGCCATCACCCTGCTGTGTCGCGACTACCGTGAAGACTACCTGCGCAGAGAGATATCGCAGGAATTTATGGTGTCGCTAGTTTTATTAATTAATTTGCGGTACGCCTGTTCCTGGACGGCAGCGACCGCCTGCTGTTGCCCGGATAAGGCTGCTTTATGCAGGCTTATCGGCCAGAATATCCTCGGCTGTCTTCTGCACGGTTTCCTTGATCAGCGCCTTAAGAGCGGTCGCCTTTTGTTCAGCGGTCAGCGCTCCCCATGTATTCACGCCTTCGGCCACATTGCCGGTATTGCTAAAAATAGCGGAGCTATCCAGGGATTTCTCCCTGATCACGGCCCAGTTGCGGGTGTCGATCAATCTGACTGTCATATAGGCATACGGTGCTATCAGACCCACCCCGGTATCACCCGTGTCTATGTGCCGCACGCCGGCGCGATCGTCGATATAAAACCCCAGTCCTTCCAGCTTACCGCTGCCCAGGACGACATCTCTCAGCTTCAGTCTGGCATCGCCGCGATGCTTGGTCACTAGCACCAAGTGGGTTACCGAGGGAGTATTTTTCAGCGCCAGCTTCAAACCGTCCAGCACGATTCCGGCGTCCGACGTGTCACTGAACAGGGCCCCTTGCATTCTGTAGAGCCCGGCATCATTACTTATCAGCATTTGCGTTTTTGCGCCTGGCTGCAGCTTGCTTATGACGCTATCCGCCGCCGACAGCGCGGCCACGTCAAGGCTGGTATTGGCAATGTCAATTTTCTGCTGGCCATTGCGGCCTAGATGACTGCCGGTCACCATGGTCTCAAACACAACGGTAATGCTATCCCCTACCAGCGACAACGCCGCATACTGCCGCGCGGCGCGCTCTTCTGCGTGCGCGCCAAGCTGGCTGAAACAGGCAAGGCCAACAATCAACAACTTTCCGACTATCTTTGCTTTCATCATCGCAACCTTATCCATGTATAAATCCCCGCTTAGCTGAGTTCGCAATCGAAATTTCAAACCGGCATTACTTGTCAAACTAAAATGCCAAAACATTAATGTTTTTTATAATATAACCTGAACTTAAGAAATGCGGAAAATTTATTTTCAGTTAACGCTTTTTTCAAATCGGGCACACCGCTTGCACATGAAAGCAGACCCAGGATATGAAAGAAATATGGCATTTAAGGCAATTTTTTCGTCAATCAGTAAAAAGAACTGCCATTTCCCGCATCTATTCGGTGTAAATCGTTTGCTTCCTCTTGTAGAATGGCGCGTCGAAATATATCGGCATGCAATTAGCCCCTTATTAAATACTGTAAGCGGGGCGCTATGCCATCCAGCGTAGGCGCCCGAATTTAAAAAAAATCCGCGCACATGAAACCCACAAGGAGACAATGATGCACGGAATTTGGAGAAACCCATGACACTTGTTAATACCGCATCTGATGCGAATATAACGGCCACGGCGGCGGCAGAGCGCCATCCCGCCGCTTTGCCGGTACTGTTTTTCACGGAAATGTGGGAGCGCTTCAGCTACTACGGTATGCGCGCCCTGCTGGTGCTGTACCTGGTCAATGCAGTCGGCTATACGCGCACCAGTGCGCTTGCCCTGTATGCGACCTACACCAGCCTGGTCTATTTCTCGCCGTTGATCGGCGGCTACCTGGCGGACCGCTACCTGGGCAGGCGCAAAGCGATCCTGATCGGCGGCATCACGATGGCGCTGGGCCACTTCTGCATGGCTTTCGAGCCCTTGCTGCATTTGTCGCTGGGTTTGCTGATCATCGGTAACGGCTTCTTCAAACCGAATATCTCCACCTTGCTGGGTTCGCTGTATCGTGAAAACGATCCGCGTCGCGACGGCGGCTTCACGATCTTCTACATGGGCGTGAACCTCGGTGCTTTCCTGGCGCCATTTGTCGCCGGCACCCTCGGTGAAAAAGTGGGCTGGCACTACGGCTTTGCTTCTGCCGGTGTCGGCATGTGCCTGGGCATCGCCCAGTTCCTGTGGGGCCAGCACAAGCTGGGCACCGCCGGCCTGCCTGCGGGCAAGAGCAAACTGGACGGCAGCGACTGGATGCACATCTTGCTGATCGCCTTCGGCATGATTCCCCTGGTATTTGCCATCCTGGGTGTATGGGGCCTCATAGGTCCAACCTGGAGCAGCCTGCCAATCGTCGCCAAACTGGCCATCGTTGCCGGCATCATCGCCGCACTGTGGTTTGGCAGCAAAGCAAAGAACGGCGACAAAGCCAAGGTCGCAGAACCGCTGACCCGTGATGAATGGCATCGCATTATCGCGATCCTGATCATGGGCTTCTTTGTCGTGTTTTTCTGGATGGGGTTCGAGCAGGCCGGCGGCACCATGAATTTGTTTGCCGACAAGCAGACCGACCGCCATCTGGGCAACTGGGAAATCCCTGCCTCCTACTTCCAGGCCATCAACCCCATGGGTATCGTATTGATGGGCCCTATTCTGGCGATGATCTGGACGCGTCTCGACCAATCCCGCTTTAAACTGCCCGCCCCTGCCAAGATGGGCCTGGGCATGATCATCCTCGGCCTCGGCTTTATCGTGCTGGCTATAGCCCAGACCGAAGCCGACACCGTGGGCAAGGTTGGCCCGCAATGGCTGTTCTTCGTCTACCTGCTGCACACCATCGGCGAATTGTGCCTGTCGCCCGTAGGCCTTTCCATGGTGACCAAGCTGGCGCCGGCAAGGGTAGCTGCGATGATGATGGGTATCTGGTACCTGGCCAATGCGCTGGCCAACTACCTGGCAGGCACGCTGGAAGAACTACTGAAAGGCTCGTCCTTCCCGCTGTACGGCTTCCTGGTGGCTAGCTCGATCGGTGCCGGTACCGTCCTGCTGGTGATCTCGCCATTGATCAAGAAGCTGATGCACGGCAGGTAAGCTCGCCCTGCGCCAAATCAAAAAGCCGTTGCCTTCACAAAGGCAACGGCTTTTTTCATACCCCTCTCGTCACATCTGCAGGCGCTGGTGCAAGTTGACAGCCGTGCTGATCTGATTTGCCCCTTCCTGCCGACCAGCTTCTCTAACCCGGCAAGGTTACGGATCTGTTTTTTACTCAACTATTTGAGCAATTGATGAAATAACAAATTATTTGACGTGTGTTTCATCTATTAAATCAGCATAATAAAAACTATTTCACGCGAGGCCCGTGAGAGGCTACGCGACAAAACAAAACTATTATGGATCATTGCAAGGCTTCGGTAGATGCGTTCGACAAACTCGCGGAGCGCTACAAGGACAAGTACATGGATCTAACCATGTACGATGACACGTACCGTGCATTCTGCAACTTACTCAACAATGATCACGCCCGGGTATTAGATGCCGCTTGCGGCCCTGGTAACGTGTCGCGCTATCTTATGGCGCAAAGACCTGAACTAAATTTGTTGGGTATCGATCTTGCTCCGCGCATGGTGGAACTTGCGCGAGCGACGGTGCCTTCAGCTCAATTTAGAGTTCATGACTGCAGGCGTTTGGCGGACCTTAATCATCGTTTTGACGGAATAGTCTGTGCGTTCGGTTTCCCCTACCTCTCATGCATGGAGGTAACAGATTTCATATCAAGTGCAAACAAGGTCCTCGACTCTGCTGGAGTCCTGTACCTAAGCTGCATGGAAGGGAAAAGTGAGGACTCAGGATACGAGTTTTCCAGTTCCGGAGATCGTATCTATGTTAACTATCACAGCGAAGACCATATCCGAAGTGCGCTAGAATCGCATGGCTTTGCCATTGCAGAGTTCACCCGATTATCTAGTCCAAGCAATGCAGTCAAGCGCACAACTGACATTGTGGTCATTGCAAGGAAGCTACAGTAGCGGATTCGTCATCAGATCCAGCCGACATGGCCATACCATCGCAGCATCATTGAAGTGGTCAACGGCTACCGGCGCGGCGGCTCAACATCACTGGCATACGAACACATCTTCATTTTCTACGCCGCACCTGTTTTTGCCGCCTGTTGCGACAGCGCATCCGCTTCCATATTTTTGTGACGCGGCACCCAGGTCAGCGAGACCGTCTTCAACTGCGCGATGAGCTGCCGCGCTTGCACGCAATAATGCTCCAGACCGCGCGCTCCTGAGCTGCCCGTCAGCGAGATGTCGTTGATCACAATCTGGCTATCGCCATACACCTGCAGTTTCTCCGGCTGCAGGCGCACGGCTTCCTGCAATACTGCGATCAGCGCCAGGTACTCTCCCTCGCTGCTATTGCCATGCCCGGCCGCAAAGCTGATCCGTATGGTTTGCCCATCCGGGCTTTTCAGCACACCTCCTATGCCCATCTTGCCGGGGTTGGGATGCGTGGAGCCGTCAAACCATGCCTGCCATGCAGAGGCGTCCGGCTGCTTCTCCAGCTTCTTCCTGGCGAAGGCCGCCGCTTTTGCCTGCCTGCGCATGTCCAGCTTGTGTGCTGTATTCAGTTGGATCTGCCGCCGCTGCAACAACAGCTCGCCCAATGATTTGTCGCCTGCGGCCTGTAGCAGGACCTGCGTCAGCGCCTCCCGTTCGGAAAGGCCGCCGTTTTTTTGCAAGCGCCTGCTCAATACCAGATCGGATTTGTAGGCGGCGGCAAGCAAGTCTTCAAAATTGGGCATGCGGCTCGAAATGAACGGGGTGAGGATTTATCGGATGTGGTCTGCAGTCTATACAGAACTTCTGCGCGCAGCAATGGCGATCATTCCATTTGTTCAGGCTCATCCACCCTGCAAACGAAAATGCCTGCGTTATCAGCAGGCATTCTCTTTACTCAACTTCCTTTATTAGCGCCGGATACTTTATCACATACCGTGCTCGACAAATTGCGCCGGCCGCCATTTCAGCAATTTATCTTCTATCGCGGTCAATAGATATTCGGCTGCCAAAGCGACAATGGCCAACACGATCATCGCGGCGAAAACGCCGGCCGCATTGAAGGTTCCCTGAGCGGTGGCGATCAAGAGTCCAATACCGTGCCGCGCGCCCAAAAATTCACCGACCACTGCACCGACCAGGGCAAAGCCGAAGCTAACGTGCAAACTGGCCAGAATCCAGGTTAAGGCGGAAGGAAAAACGACCGAGAACGTCACCTGGCGCTTTTTAGCGCCCAGGATATATGCATTGGCGATCAGGTTTTTATCGGCTTCACGCACGCCCTGGAAAGCATTGCCGAATACGACAAAAAACACCATCACTACCGCAAGCGCCACCTTCGATCCCATCCCCAGGCCAAACATGATGATGAAAATGGAGCCCAGCACCACCCTCGGAATCGCGTTCGCCACTTTGATGTAGATACTGAAGACATCCGCAGCCAGTTTGTTACGGCCCAAGGCAATGCCAAAGAAAATACCGAGCAAGCTGCCGATCAGGAAACCCAGCACGGTCTCTTCCATTGTCACAAGCAACTCATTCCAAAGCGGGCCCTGCGCCGTTCCTTCGGTTATCCAGATGACGAGCTGGTCGTAGATTGCCGACGGTTTTGAGAAAAAGAAGGCATCAATGAGTCCCGAGTTGACCGCAAGCTCCCATCCGAGCAGGGTAAACACGGCCAATGCGATGCGCAGAAAAATGACCAGGCGGCGGTGGTTTACCGCCTTGGCAATCGCCTTACGCTCCTCTTCGCCAATTTCCGGCTGGCTTTGATTAATTTGTATCGATGCTGATTTCATAGTTTTGATCCTGCTTTAAATTTGCACTTCGTCTTTCAAGTCGGACCAAATCTGCTTGGACAGATGGACGAATTCGTCTGTGTAGCGGGCTTCGGACACGTTGCGCGGGCGCGAAAGCGGTATCTCGTAGCTGCTCTTGACAGAGCCAGGTCCCTTGGAGAGCACCACGACGCGATCGGCGAGGGCAATCGCCTCCTCGATATCGTGCGTGACGAACACCACGGACGCCTTTTTTTCCGACCACAAACCGAGCAGCTCTTCTTGCATCAGTGCCCGGGTCTGCACATCCAGCGCAGAGAACGGCTCATCCATCAGCAGGATCTTCGGTTCATTGATGAAAGTCTGGGCCAGCGCAACACGTTTCCGCATCCCTCCCGACAACTGATGCGGATAGTGGTACTCAAATCCGGCCAGACCCACCCTGCGCACCCACTCCGCCGCCTTGTCCTTGGCCGTCTTTTCATCCAGGCCGCGAAAAATCGGCCCGATGGCGACATTGTCGATCACGTTCTTCCACGGAAAAACGGCATCGGCCTGGAACACAAAGCCGATATTCGGGTCGATGCCGGTAACCGGCTTGCCGAATACTTTTACGCTGCCGCTCGACGGTGGGCTGAGTCCGGTAATCATGCCCAGCGTGGTCGATTTTCCGCAGCCGGTGGGGCCCACAATCGCACAGAAATCACCTTCATAGACCGTCAGGCTGAAATCCCTCAGCGCCAGCGTCACCTTACCCGCGGGGCTGATAAATTTCCGGCTGACATTACTCAGTTCTATCGCAACATTTTTCATTATTTTGCAGCTTTCACAAACTCGGTGGTAAAGGTATTTGCCAGATTGATTGTTTTACCTTGCACTGCCTTGTCAAAGCCATTCAATACTTTCAACACAGTAGCCGGACCGTTTTCGGGCATGACGCCGTCCGCTGTAAACATCATTTTGCTGGCTTCCAGCGCGTCGATATACATTTGCTTATTGGCCGAGTAATAATCAGCCGGCAATTTTTCGGTAATCTCTTTGGCGCTGTGGGTCCTGATGTATTTCAGCGTCTTGACGAAAGCATTGGCCAATTTTTGCACCTGTTCCTTATGCGTGCTGACCCAGGCCGTCGGCATGTACAGGCAGGCTGCCGGATAAGTGCCACCCAGCGCGGCCTCAGTCTCTTTTACCGTGCGCAGATCGACCAGTATGTTTGCCGCTCCGGTGGAAGTCAGCCTGGAAATAGTCGGTTCTGTGGTCATGCCGGCGTCGATCTTTCCTTGCCCCATCGCCGCAATAAAAGTGGAGCCAGCACCGACCGGCAGGGTCGTGAACTCACTGTTCTTGACGCCGGCCTTGGCGGCAAGGTACTGAGTGAGGAAATTGGTGGACGATCCTAGCCCGGTGACGCCCAGGGTCTTGCCTTTAAAGTCTGCCGGCGATTTGATGTCCTTGGCGGCAGCTTTCGAGACCAGGATCACCTCTCCCGGCGCCTGGCTGAACTGCACTACCGACTGCACCAGTTTTCCGCGCGCCTGCAGGTCGATGGTATGGTCATAAAAACCCACCACGCCCTGAGCAGCGCCGGACAGCATTTCAGTTTCTGCATTGACGCCGGCGGGTTCGCTCAGCAGTTCAATGTCCAGGCCGGTTTCTTTCAGGTAGCCCAGTTGTTCCGCCAGCTTGGCGGGCAAGTAGATCTGCTTTTCCATGCCGCCCACCATGATGGTGATTTTTTCGGCGGAATAGGCGCTCAGGCTGGATATC
The DNA here is from genome assembly GCA_035487495.1 of Undibacterium sp. GTDB lineage: Bacteria > Pseudomonadota > Gammaproteobacteria > Burkholderiales > Burkholderiaceae_D > Undibacterium. Next base: position 32,888 of record DATHMC010000304.1, on the reverse strand, counting down.
AGCAACAGCATGGCAGCCATTGGTTTAAGCATTGGTTTCATTGTCGTCTCCGTTTTTTTGATTAAATGCCACAGTATTGTGGAATGGCGAATCCTTCGCGCCGCTTTCATTTAACTTAAAAAAGACTTAAAAGGGAATTAAATCTGTCAAGGAAAATAAAAGTTTACTATAAAGCAACGAATTTAAGGGGCAAACACCCCGTGAAGGCTGCCTGAGCCTGCGAATTTGCATTCGGCAGGCGGCCGGACATAGGGCCATGAAACATAAGGCCCTATTCCCCGGCTTGCTTAGGTCAGTTTAGATCGGTCTGTGGAGAAGATTAGAATTTAAAGCGCATACCGACTGCAGCCTCGTTCTGCGACGTAAAGCCATTGGCCTGCGCCGCCAGATAGGTGCCATCGGTGCTCAGGCGATCCAGTGCAAAATACAATTCTGTCCGTTTATCATAGTGATAAAAGACCGAGCCATACCAGGTCTTGCGCTTGCCTGTAGCTGTTTGAGTGGCGTTAGCCGTGTTGGCATACGCATTCAATACATAGCCGCTGCCGTTGACGGCTGCGTTAGTCGCGTTCATGGTTTGCCAGCCCAGCTCGTAGTCAAAATTGCCGCCCGGAGTAAACTTGGCGGACAGGGTATACGCCTTGTCGCTACGATTGCCTATCGCCAGAGGCTGGTCTGCCTTATAGCTGATGTAACCGGCATTCACCCGCACCAGACCGAATGTGTAGTTGCCGCCTAGGGAGTAGGAGCTATGTGTAAATCCGCCTACATTGGCAGTATTGTAGAAGCCTGAGATGTTGGCCGCGCCGCCATTGTAGGCAAGACCCACTGATTTGGTAGAGCCCATCGACGTGTCGCCCGGAACGCCGCCCACCTGGTAGCCGACGCCGGCAACAATATTGCCAAATTCCTTCTTCCAGACGATGCCCTTGTCGTAGCGAGTGCCGGTTGCACTGCCCGAATAGAAGATCAGCTGTTTGAAGTTGTTATTGTTGGTGTATCCGCCCTCTTCCAGCGTGACGCCGGCTGTCCCATAGGGGTCGCCATAGATCTTGGAGAATTCGCGCGCCAGCGTGTTCTGGCGGCCCAGCGTTACTTTACCGATCGCATCGCTTTGCATACCCAGCCAGGCATCGCGATTGAACAGGACGCCCGGAGTATCCATATTGCCGGTAGGCAATTCATATTCGCTTTCCAGCTTGAAAATCGCTTTCAGGCCGTCTGTGCCCTTCAACGCGTGCTCGCCTTCGATGCCCCAGCGGTTACCGCTGAACCAAGCCACCGGCATATCACTTTGCGAGTTTCCGTTCTTGTCCGCATTGTTTTTATTGCTCAGGCTCAAATCGATCAAGCCATACAGCCTGACTGAATCGCCGCTGTTTTTGTACACCAGGCCGTCGCCCGGCGGCTGGGTAACAGTGCCGGAACTTTGCGATGCCTGTGCAGCCTGCTTGGCCGTAGCTTCATTAGCAGCAATGGTCGCTTGCTGGATCTGGGCCAAGGCATCCTGAGCCTGTTGGGCAGCTTTTTGCGCATCTGCTGCAGCCTTTTGGGCTTGCACCAGTGCCTGCTGCAGATCCTGGACTGATTGTGCTTGAGTTGTGCCCGCCAACGCGCCTAGAATGGCGATGGCCATTAACTTCTTTTTCATTTTGTGTGTCTCCTGGTTATAAAGGTCGTATGCCACCACCAATAATTTGTCTGGTTAAATGAGCCTACGCAGGCAAATGTAGGCCCGCCAAGCCTTCTACTTGCCTTCAATGCAAACGTTGTGGAAAAAATGAAACGCTTAAAATGGATAAGCACAGAAGATCGACGAAATGATTTAGCCTATTCAGCATGAAACTACTTTTAGTGGACGACAATCGGGAACTATCTTCCTGGCTGACACGCCTGTTGAACCAGTCCGGCTATGCGATCGAACAGGCGTTCACCGGCGAGGAGGCTACGCACCTGTTGCTGACGCAGAGCTACGATGCGATCTTGCTGGACCTGACGCTTCCGGGCATGAACGGCCAGGCAGTGCTGAAGAACCTGAGAAATAAGAATAATGCCGTGCCGGTGCTGATCATCAGCGCCCAGGATACCCTGGGAAGCATCATAGAAAATCTCAATCTGGGTGCCGACGACTATCTGGCCAAGCCGTTCGACATACAGGAATTGGAAGCGCGCTTGCGCTCGTTGCTGCGGCGCGCCAGCGGAAAGACCAATCCGGTGATTACCTGCGGCTCGCTGAGCTACGACAGCAATTCAAAGAGATTCAGCAGCCATGGCAAAGACGTGAACCTGACGCCGAGGGAGCATGCGGTATTGGAGGCCCTGATACGCCAGACCGGGAAAACCGTATCGAAAAAAGAGCTTGCAGACGGCCTGTTTACGCTCAATGACACCGTGTCGCCAAAGGCGCTGGAAATCTATATCGTCCGCTTGCGAAAAAAGATAGAGGACTCGGGCGCGCAAATTATCACGCTACGCGGTCTCGGTTACATGTTGAGCTATGTTCCCCCCACTTAAAAGCCTGAAGAGCCGGCTGACGCTATGGGTATTCTTGCCGACCATCCTGATCTCAGCGGTCGATCTGATTGTCACCTACAGCAGTACCGATAACATTGCCACGCTGGTACAGCAGCAATTGCTGAAAGGCTCGGCCAAAATCATTTCCGAACAGCTCAGCAAGGTCGACGGCGGCTACGAAATAAGCATACCGCCGTCCGCTTTTGAGCTGTTTGCCAATGAATACAAAGACAGGGTCTACTATTCGGTACGCAGTAAAGAGGGGCGGCTCATTGCCGGCGATGAGGAACTGGCGGTACACCAGCCAGACGTGAGAATCGAACAGGAAAAATATTATATAACCCAGATACGGGGCGAGCCCGTCAGGGTCATCACCTACGCACATACGCTGCCGAGCACCAAATCCAACGACTACGCGGTAACCCAGGTAGCGCAGACGCTTACCAGCCATGATGCATTCAAGAAAGACTTGTTCCTGCTGACCATACGGGAACATCTCATCCTGCTGTCGATCGTGCTGATAGGACTGATCATCGCCTTTCGCTGGACGCTTAGCCCACTGATACGGTTCGGCGAAAAACTGCTGGAAAGGCAGCCCGGATCGCTGGAGAAACTGGATGAAAACGAGGCGCCGGCCGAACTCAAGCCCGTCATATTTGCGATGAACGACTACGTCACGCGGCTGGACAAGACGCTATCGTCCTATGAACAGTTCGTCGCAAATACCGCGCACCAACTCAGGACTTCGTTTGCCATCGTCACCTCGCAGATCAATTTCGGCAACCGCAACAGCGGCCTGGACCAGACTCAAAGAGAAGTGCTGAAGGCAATTCAAAAAACCATCTTGCAGGGCACCAAGGTCATCAATCAATTACTGGTATTGGCGGCTGTGGAACAGAACCGTCACGGCGTGGACAGCCCTCCTCCAATTCGCGTCGCGGAAATTGTCAAGAGCGTTTTGGAGGAGTTGGCGCCGCTCGCGCAGCAAAAAAATATCGACCTCGGCATCGACAAGCTCGATGAAAATGCAACGATCGCTGCGCCGCAATATTTGTTGCGTGAACTGATCTCCAATTTGATCGACAATGCGATACAGCATATGCGCAACAAAGGCATGATCACCATTTCCTTGCGGGAAGGCGAATCTTCCGTTGCCCTGTGCATCGTCGATAATGGGCCAGGCATCCCCGAAGAGCAAAGGCAGAAAGTGTTTGAACGCTTTTACCGGCTGGACGAGAGCAAACCCAATAGTTCCGGACTGGGCCTGTCCATTGTGAAGGAGATTTGCGACTCGCTAGCCGCGACCATCAAGCTAAGCACACCGGAACATGGGATCGGTTTGCGGGTCGATATAGAATTCCCAAAAAAAATATAGCGGCCCCGCCGGACATGCGGCGAATTTAACCGGCAGCCTCAGCGCGCCTGGCCTCTATCCACGCCGTATCGCTGCTGAAAGAATGATCGGCCCGCACCATGAAATATTCTTTCACTTCTTGCGGCAATTCCCTCATTATCACCTGCAATGCAGCCACCCTGTCCGCCGATGTGCGGATCCGCTTGACCCAGCTGTCGAAGTCCAGCGGCAGCTTCCAGCCATCGCTGCCGATCACTTGCAAGCCGGCAGCACCCAACATTGCACGCCATTCGGATACCCGGTAATCCCGTACATGGCTGGCATCGCGCAGCAATTCTATCGTTTGCAGCACCGTGTCATACAACGGCGTCTCCGGCGCCACGACATCAATCGCCAGCAGCGTGCCGCCCGGTTTCAGCACCCTGGCTATTTCAGCGACGGCGCTCCCCATGTCCAGCCAGTGGTGAGCAGAAAAACGCGTCGCGACCAGGTCGAAGCTGGCATTGTCAAACGGCAGCTTTTCCGCCGGCCCCTGACGGGTAGCCAGGTTCTCGATGCCGCGCTTACGCGCCTCGGCGGCAACCACCTGCAGCATTTCCGCCGACAAGTCATACGCCACCACTGCGCCGGCCTGCGCCGATGCCAGCGCAAAACTGGCGTGCCCCGCGCCACAGCCAAGGTCAAGGCTGCGCCCGGGCTGCAAGCGCGCCGCCAGTGCAGCCATCCTTTGCAGGTCGGGCCCCTGCGCATGCACGCTGCTGGTCAGGTAGTTATTGGCGGTGCTGCCAAACTGCTGCACGACCAGACTTTGCTGATTGTTAGCTCGCTCCGTTTGCGGTTGATCCATGTTGTTTTCTCCCTGGCCTGAATGTGGAAATCTAGTATAAAATCACCCCAATACTGGAACAAGATCTTAGCTTATCCTGGTATAACCAACTACCAGCCTGACCGGCATCCCTTCTTTTCCACCCATGAAAAATTACGATCTCGGCAAATTTATCCGCACCCACAGGGAGCGCGTGCGCCCCGAGGATGCCGGCTTGCGCACCACCGCCAGACGCCGCACTCCGGGCCTGCGGCGGGAAGAGCTGGCTCAGTTATGCGCCGTCAGCCCAACCTGGATCACCTGGCTGGAACAGGGGCGGCCGGTAACCGCGTCGATAGAAACGCTGGCGGCAATGGCGGATGCGCTCAGATTAACTGGTGCCGAGCGGCAGTATCTGTTCACGCTGGCCGGCAAACTGGACCCGGCGGTAGCGCCGGACAATATCGGCGGCGCCGAGGCAATACTCAATAGCCTGATACATATCAACACGCCCGCCTATGTGCTGGACAGGCAATGGAATGCGCTGTCCTGGAACGAGGCGGCACAAGACTTGTTCGCCGGGTGGCTGGATCAGGAGAATGCCGTAGCGCCGAACCTGTTGCGCTATACCTTCCTGTCGCCCCGGGCGCGCGCACTGATCTGCAACTGGGATCATCGCGCCAGGCGGCTGGTAGCCGAGTTTCGCGCCGATTGCGGCAGGCACCTGGACGACACGGCGGTACAACCGCTGATTACCGATCTATGCCAGAGCAGCAAGGAATTCGCCGCCTACTGGCAAGACTATGATGTGACCACGCGCGAGGGTGGAATGAGGCAATTTCAGCATCCTCAACGCGGCCTGCTCGCCTACGAGCAAACCACGTTCCATGCGGCAGTGCGCGGGGATTTGAAACTGGTGATGCTGTTGCCGCTGGCTAGCTGAATCTATCCATGTCTTTTCTGTGCAAGACATAGCCGACCTCAATATCATTAAGCATCCCGCCCCTTTCCCAGCCCCTGGACAGGTAGAAAGCATCAGCCCGGGTATTGGCCTGGGTACCCAGGCTGACCTTCCGGTTACCGAGGCTGAACAGGTAGTCGCTTGCAAGATCCAGCAATACTTTTCCGGCGCCGCGTCCCTCGAATTCCGGCAGCACAAACAAGGCCCAGATCGATGAATCTTCTGCGGCGGCATAGCTGAAGCCGACGATGCGCCCATCGATTTCGCATACCCATCCCCGGCCCAGTTGATCCAGGTAGTCCACGCACATCTGCACCGTTATCCTGGCTGGATTGGACAGGATATTTTCTCTTACCGCCAGCCGTATCTGCATGATGACGGGTACGTCGGCTTCTGTCGCTTGCCTGAATATCATGGATTTATTTCGTAAAATTGACTCGCCGCCGGGTGCGGGCCGATGGGAAAATTTCTAAGCACGTGGCCTGTGAGCCCGCGCACAAGCCGAATCGCGTCTGTACAAGCGGCCCCGTGCTTTACTTTGCCGAGTTGCGATATCGCGCCAGCTCCTGCTGCAGCCAATCGGCGCTTTTCAGCGGCTTGGCATCGCCGCATTGCACCATGTAGGCATCGCCGCTCAGGCTGCTTTTGCTGGCCGCCAGGTTGATGAAGGATTCTGCCGTGGTGATTTCACCCCGGATCATGAAGTAGTCGTATTTTTTGATCAGGTGGGATTTGGCGTCGGCCCCGTCATACCAGGAACCGTTCCTGTTGAAGCGGCATTTGGATGTGACCAGGGTTTGCAGCAGGTGGTCAATCTCGCGCTTGACGACAGCCTTGTCGACAGCCACGCTAGATGCTGCAGATGCACCGGCGGCGGCCGTCACCGCCATCAACAAGGGCAAGGAGAACAAGACCGCCTGCAATAATTTTTTAAGACTCTGCATGATAGCTCCCCGTTTTCGCCGGGGTCTGTTGGAAAATCAATAGACAGTTTGTCAGCATACACGAAACCGCGAGAACCCATTTTAAAAATGAAGGCTAATTGCGCGCGGCCGCAGATGAAGATGAAACCGCCGCGGTGCTGTCTTCTTTCATCACGAAAACGAGGCGCGCACCCAGCGCCTTGTCGATCCGGTTCATGACCGGACGCAGCGCCCGGTATTCTTGCGCCGAGCACCAGGACTTGCCCGAGTTTGAGCCCCATTTCCGGTTCAGCCTGTAGAGGTTGCCGATGCGCTCATAGTGCGCTTCAAAGAAAATAGGCCCTTCATGCATGCTGACGTCCTTGGGCAGGTACAGCACCTGCATCGCATCCGGCATTTCGATATCGATCAGGTCATTGACGGCGAAGGCATCGCATTTGACGTCGGCGGTCCGCTCCGGCTGGGTGAAGCGCCGCAATATCTTGCCTAGCGAGATGGGGCCGGTCACCCCTGGGGCAAATGCCAGCACGCCGGCCTCTGGCTGGTTCACATAATTGCGTATCTTCTCGGTGTACCTGAACCCGAGCACGTCCTCTCTGCTGGACTTGACTATCTGCAACGTTCCTTCGCCGTCCAGGCCGGATTCCGCCATGGTCTTCTTGACCCAATCCGGTTCCTGGCCAGGGCCTATGTCCTCGATGAAGCTCCTCACCTCCGCAGCGGCCCTGCCATAGCCGTCTATCTCCGAGGTGCGCACTGCCGAGCCATCCACAGCAAACTTGATATGGACGCGCCGGTTCATTTTGAAATTGTCTATGGTGGCAATCGGCGTGCGCGCGACCGTTTCAAAATTTTTTGTCACCAGCACCGGCTTGTCGCTATCGGTTTCCGGCAGGATGCCAAACGGCATCTGGCTATCGGTGGAATCGAGAAACAAGCCCAGGGTAGGCAGGTAATTGATTGCATGGTTAAACCATAGCGAGGCAATCGGCGGCAGCAGGTAATTTTCGGTATCGGCGTAGATCAGGACTTGCGACGCGGGTATGCCGCGCGCTTCCAGCAGCGCCTCCAGTAAAGTGGAGTGATCCTTGCAGTCGCCATAATGGGTCTTCAGGATGCGGCCGGTGTCGTTTGGTATCCAGCCGCCGTTGCCGACATAGCTGGCCACATAGCGGATATTCTTGCGCACCCAGTCGTATAAAAGCTTGGCTTGCTCGCGCTGGGACGTGGCGCCCTTGGTGATTTCATCCGCCAGTGCCTCGACTTCCGGCGTGACGCCCGCCTTCTCCGCCGCGCCTTGCTGATACGCATCGGCGATCGCCTTCCAGTCGGCATAGGTAGACATCATGATATACGGCGTCTGCTGCCAACTGTTGATGCTGATCGGTTCAGGCAGCACGGTGTCGGTGCTGCTGAACTTCAGGCGCAGCCAATGCTGCTCCCCCTCAATTTGCTCGTCCACCGGGGTCAGGTCATTGTATGCGACCTTCAAAGCAAGGGATTGCGGATAACGTAAAGTCACGGCAACGTCGTCGCGTATCATGTCGCGGTAAAAATAGTAGATGCGCGAAGTGCCGCCGGGCAGGTCCGGCAATTTTTGCACGAATCGGTAGCGCAGGCGGATCGAGTCGCCGGCCGCCAGTTTAGGAAAAGTAATTTGCAGCAACTTCTGCTCCGGATAGGATACCCCGCCCAGCACGCCATCCTGTATCTTGATATCTGACTTGGGCACCTTGATGGAGCCGGCCTGGGCTGAAATCGTCTCGGCATCCAGCACCTCGATTTCCTGACGGCCGACGTCATACACCAGGTATTGCTGGCCGAGCGTGGCTGCGCCCTGCAGATCAACCGCGCGCCAGGTGTAGTCGATTACGCTGGCATAGGTGCCTGCCGTATTGAAGCTGATATCGTAGCGTTCCCGGACCGAGTGTATATGGCCCTCGCCGGCAGCACTTGCTGCCTGGGAAGTGCAAAGTAAAACATACAGTGCACCCACGCTGAATAGATATTTGCACAACATGCTTGCTCTCCTCGCTTACGTCTTTGTCATTCGTTGAATAAGCAATAGCCGGTCTGCTACGACATCAATAATTAATTGCATATTTGCTGCAAGAACAATATCCAGCCTTACAACTCATAGTCACAGGTGATACAAGCGATGGCTGCCTATCAGTATAGGCGCGCCGAATCGGTTTGGACAAAGGCGCAAATTGACATGCGCAGCACGCTACCGAACCATACCCGGAGCGGCAAATCCGTGGCGCTGCAGCTTAGCCGATAGACAAGCATGCAAAGAAATTATTTGCTGCACTTGCAGATATGACAGCGAAAAAATCACATTGTTTAACAATGCTTACCGCTTGCCAGTGTTTCCTGAGCGCAATATTGGCTGTATACTGATTCCAGGAAAAAAATGTCGCAATTCGTTACGCAATCTTTATGTTCATGTGTTGTCCGGTACTGAAATTATTCAATGATTACGCTGACATTTCCTCTGCACAGACTGGTTTCGGTACGTTTTCCATGATGATTAAAAAATGGCAATCTATTAAACGACCGCTAGTCTCGAACTCAAAAAAATCCGTCTGGATCAGGTTGAGCCCCTCCTGCCACCCAAAACCTCGACATTGGAACAATGCAGTACATGCGCGCCCATTCAACACAATCATGCTCTTGAGTTCAATGCATCTTTTTGGAAAAGCTGTTTCGCCGGTTTTCCATGATGCGTGATGAGAATGAGACAGAATTTGAAATTTTTCAGCATCGATATCTCCCTTCCTCTCCCTTTAAGGCTCCCACATGAAATGGTTCAGTAATATGAAAATCAGCAGCAAGCTGATTAGCTCCTTCGTCGTCATGATCGCATTGACCCTGCTGCTTGGTTTTTTTTCCATCGGCAAGCTCAACCAGGTCAACCAGGCGTCCACCGACATCGCAGCCAACTGGTTGCCCAGCATACGCGCTGGTCTGCAAATGCAGGCGTCGCTGGCACGCTTCCGCATTTCTGAGCTTCAGCATATCCTTTCCACAGAAGATGCCGATCTGGCTGCCGCCGAAAAAGCAATGGACACGCGCCTTGGTCTTTTCAAGAAGACGCAAGACTCTTATGAGAAGCTGATCTCCGAGGCAGAGGAAAAACAAATTTATCCGGAATTCCAAAAATCCCTGGCTGCTTATATGGCGGAAAACAAAAAAATCCTGGAAATGTCGCGGGCAGGAAAAAAGGACGAGGCACGCGCCGTTTTCAAGACCGAATCCAACAAGGTATTCCGTCAAATGAATGATCAATTGGATCAACTGGTGAAGATCAATGATGCAGGCAGCACAGCTTCAGATAAAGGGGCCGATGCCGTCTTCAGCGCTGCACGTTCCTGGATCATTGTTTTGCTGATCAGCTGCGTGATCATTGGTCTGGCACTGGCAGTGCTTGTTGCGCGCATTATTTCCCGTCCTCTGGTGGCGGCAGTGGAAATTTCCGGAAAAGTCGCGCAAGGCGACCTGACTGCGGACATCCGCTCTTCCAGCAAGGACGAGACCGGCCAATTGATGGAATCGCTGAAAGCGATGAACGATAGCCTGCTTAAAATCGTCGGCGAAGTGCGTACCGGCACCGATACCATCGCCACAGCTTCCAGCCAGATCGCCGCCGGCAACCTGGACCTGTCCAGCCGCACCGAAGAGCAGGCCAGTTCACTGGAAGAAACCGCGTCCGCCATGGAGGAGCTGACCTCAACGGTAAAACAGAACGCCGATAATGCGCGCCAGGCCAACCACCTCGCGGCATCTGCCTCGCAAATCGCCGTCCAGGGCGGCGAAGTGGTGGGCCAAGTCATACAAACCATGAGTTCGATCAACGAATCCTCGCGCAAGATTGTCGATATCATCAGCGTCATCGATGGCATTGCCTTCCAGACCAATATCCTGGCCCTGAATGCAGCGGTAGAGGCTGCACGGGCAGGCGAGCAAGGGCGCGGCTTCGCCGTCGTGGCAACGGAAGTGCGCACGCTGGCACAACGTAGCGCGGCAGCGGCCAAGGAAATCAAGCAGTTGATCGATGATGCCGTCGGCAATGTCAGTGTCGGCAGCAAGCTGGTGGACCAGGCCGGCGCGACGATGAAACAAGTCGTCGACAGCGTCCGCCAGGTGAGCGACATCGTGAACGAAATCAGCGCCGCCAGCAGCGAACAAAGTACCGGCATAGAACAGGTCAACCAGGCCATCGCACAAATGGACGAGGTCACCCAGCAAAATGCTGCGCTGGTGGAAGAATCCGCTGCGGCCGCCCAATCCCTGGAGGACCAGGCTGCCAAACTGGCGCAGGCGGTCAGCGTCTTTAAATTGCGCGATAACCTGATACCGAAGGCGGCCCCGGTACGCGCAGGTAGTGTTGCGCATTTCGCCGGCAGCAAGGTTCGCCAATTGGCCTGACAGCGCCCCTCCCCTTTCCTTCCTAAATGCCATGCGGCGTGATGCTGCATGGCATTTTTTGTTTCGGCATCGGTTCTTTATATCAGACGAATCCTACAATCCGAGGCGCGCTTGTCCGGTTTCCGAAAACATAAGCTGCAGCCAAACTTCTGCTATTGTCGGAAGGAAAATTACCATGCAGCATAGCTATCATCGTTTCAAACGCCCCAGCAAATTTCGTTCAGTCGCCTACCTGGCCTTTGCCCTGATAGGGCTGGCCATCTTGAACGTGGTGCGCAGCTATCATATTGCAATGTGCGATGTATTGAGCGTATGCGAAGTGGAAGCGCCGTTTCTGTTCCTGATGATACCGGTGCTCATGGCCATCGGCGGAATCAGCATGTTTGTGTATCAGGCATACCGCGATTTCATCAAACGCGATTACCAGGACCGGGATGCCTGGGAGTAAAGAAAATTCTTAACTCAATTCGCCGCCCAGCATGGGCGCTCTCAAGGCAGGCCCTCATCCACTACCGGCAATTCAAAGTAAAAGCTGCTGCCGATGTCCAGCGTGGACTCAAAGCCCATACGGCCTGACATTTGCTCAACGATGGATCTGGAGATGCTGAGGCCCAGGCCGGTACCGCCCTTTTTGCGCTGGTCCGAGCCGTCCACCTGGGAAAATTTCTGGAAAATCTTGTCGTGAGATCCGGCCGCTATGCCGCAGCCGTAGTCGGTAACAATGATCCTGACCATGCGGCCCGTTGTGCTCTCCGTCTTGCTGTTCAGCACCTGGGCCGCTACCTCCACGGTGCCGGCCGCGTGGGAAAATTTTGCGGCATTGGATAACAGATTGATCATCACCTGGATCAGCCTATCCTGATCCACATTGACCATGACGTCCGGCACAGGCTGTATCAATTCAAACTGCACCCCGTATTGCTGGCCATAAAAAGCGCTCAATTCCAGGCCCTGCTGCATCAGCTGCGGCAAACTGCAATTTTGGAACACAAAGGACATATTGCCGGATTCAATTTTTTCTATATCCAGGATGTCATTGATGAGGCGTATCAAGCGATCGCTGTTGCGGTGCGCGATTGTCAATAGCTGATGCGTTTTGCCGGACACTTCGCCAGTTACTCCGCCTAAGACCAGGCTGAGCGAACCATGGATAGACGTCAGCGGCGTGCGCAGTTCATGGCTGACGGTAGAGACGAATTCGTCCTTCAGCGCATCGACTTTGCGGCGCTCGGAGATGTCGCGCAAAAACACATGGCCGGCGTAACCGCCTGCGTCGTACAGGGATGCGAAGGAAATTTCCATCGGAACCAGCCTGCCGGTTTTGTGCAGGGTGTCGATTTCCACCCTGCTGTGCACTACTGTGCCGCGGGTATTGCCGTCATCTTCCAGATGCTTGATGCGAGCGACCACAGTATCCAGCTGGGACGGCGGAATGATCAGTTCCAGCAGCCGCTTACCTAACACTTCGTCGCGTGCCCAGCCGAAGCTGCGCTCGGCTTGCGTATTCCAGTCGCGGATCTTGCCGTTCTCGCCCACCATGACAAAGGCGTCTGTCGAATTCTCCAGGATCAGTTTCATCCTCTTTTGTTCTTGCAGGATGTGTCCGACCAGCGGCTGCAATTGTTTGCGCAGCACCAGGGTGCCGAATATCACCAGTAATGCCAGCAGCACACCCAGCAAATTGAACTGCTTGCGCAGCAATGCGTATTGCTCCCTCAGATCGGTCTTCAATACCAGGCCCAGGCCATGATCGCCCACAGGGGCAAACGCCGCCAATACAGTATTGCCTTTCAGCTCGGTCACGGCAACCGCCCCCGACTCTCCCGACAACGCACGGCCAATCGGCGACTTGGTATTGTCATCGCGTCTGAACAGCGGAATGTGCATATTGGCCGGATAAAAACGCGTCGGAAAGCAGACGGCATCCAGGCCTTCGCGGGTGCACATGCAAGCGTCGTCCGAAGCTCCCCCAGACTGCAATTCCTTGACCAGGCTGGATACCGCCGACAATCTTTGCTCGGCCACAACCCGACCGACTATATTGCCATTCAATACCGCATCATTCTCCGAGCGCAATACAAAACCATCTTGCCAAAACAGCGTTTCAGTTTCGCCGACTCCGCGCACGCTCTTCAAGCGGACGACAATGCTAGCTTGCTGGGCGACCATCACACCGGTTGTCAACAAATAGTTGCCCTTGGCAGTATAGAATTCGATACCGGTAAAACCCAGGGGCAAGAAAGTCCTGCCGACCTCGCCGACAAAGGCAAGCGCCTCGGCATTCTGTATATCCGTGTTCAGCAGGGCCAGGTTCTTTTTCAGGGCGGGACGGCTGGCAATCGATTTGGCCAGCTGGCTGGCATGGTCAAGCATATTCGATATCACCACCGCGTTTTGGCTGGCCGTATTCCTGATGTGGTCGGCCGTGGATTGCTCGTAGCCTTGCTGCAATACCGCAAACCCCGTCAGGCCGGCTACTACCGCCAGTACTGTCAGCAGTACTGCGGCAATGCTGGTAATCCGCCTGTCCTCGTTCTCCAAATTGCCGGGTGGAGAGGAAATGGCATCTCCGACAAAAAACCACAATCCCAGGCCCAGCAAGCAGACCCCTAGCGCAGACGGCGCGGCACTGCGGTTGAAGCCGGCAACATGGTACAGGGTCTCCAGGTTCAACATGTAGCCGAACAAGCTTGATCCGCCAATCAGCAAGACGGCAATGATTAATAGCCGGATGAGCTGGCGCACACGCCGCTTTTGCACATGCATGCTATTGAGCAAAAAAACCATGCCGGCCAATAATAAGGCAACGCAGATGTCCGGCGGTAATCTTCCGGTTTGCAGCCTGGCTCCCGATGCCAGGGGCAGCGACTTCATTAGATCGAACCCATAATCGACCTTGAAGACGCGTTCGGCCAGAATCAGGCTGGGAACAACGATCAGCACCACGGAAAAAAAACGCAGGACATTGCGCGACCAGTTGCTGCGGTAGGAGCCCAGCAGGCAAGCTCCAGCCAGGATAAACAGCAGCGCTGCGGTCAACGACATGGCGGCAGTCCCGGACATGAGCTTGAGTATTTTCTCGTTGCCCATCAGCCAGCCGCTGAACACCACCGCGGGCAGGCCGCATAAGGCAAGGCCCAGCCATCGCCTGATCCCGATAGAAAGTATATTCATCCCGTGTGCCATGAGTACCGCTTGGGGCGGCGTGATCAGTTGTATTGTTTTGGCTCGTCTATCTGTATCTGTTGCGCGCAAAAATTTTCAGGCAGACTAGGGCCTGTTCCGTGATTGCCGTAGCGCACGCACTTCGACTCCATATTGAATAGCTTACAAACAAGTATAAACTGTTGCAACGGGCAAAAGATTCTTATGTAACATTATACCCAGCCGGTAAAGGCTCCCGCAATATTGCCCACGGCGAAAGGATACAGTGTGTTTGAACGACTTCAACAATTATTGACGGAAGCGGGCGCCCGCTTCCGCGTGGTAGAACACGCGCTTGAAGGCAATTCGGAACGGGTGGCTGCAGTACGCGGCACCGAGGTCGGCCAGGGTGCCAAGGCGATGATCTGCAAGCTGAAAAATGCCAGTTTTAATGTCATGACCATCGTACCGGGCGACCGCAAGGTCGACTTCAAGAAAGTGGCGCAGCACTATGGCCAGTCCAAAGCCAGCCTGCTGTCGCCGCAGGAAGCCACCGCGCAGACCGGCTGCGCGATAGGCGCGATACCGCCGTTCTCTTTCGATCCCGCACTGCGCCTGTTGGTGGACCCGGAATTATTCAAGCGCTATCAGGAAATCGCTTTCAATGCAGGCCGGCTGGACAGGTCGATAGTGCTGAATGCCGACGACTACCTGCGTATTGCCAAACCCGAATTGGTCGACATCACAGCGGCGTCCTAGCGCAAAATGCTGAACCATACCGTCAAAACCCTGTACTAGCAAAACCATGAAAATCTCCGGCATCCCCTTCGGCATCACCGACTGGTCCAACGTGGAAAAAACCGAGCATGCCGGCGAGACCGGCCGCGCTTACTGGCGCGCCCTCCAGTTCGGCGATATCCGTGTGCGCATGGTCGAATACAGCGCCGGCTATCTGGCCGATCACTGGTGCAGCAAGGGGCATATCCTGCTCTGCCTGTCCGGGTCGATGGAAACCGAGCTGCAGGATGGCAGGAAATTCACGCTGACGCCGGGCGTCAGCTACCAGGTCGCCGACCAGGCAGAGGCGCATCGTTCTTACAGCCAGGACGGGGCGACGCTGTTTATTGTTGACTAGAACTCATTTCATCAATACCAGTGAGATGCGTTCTAGAGACCTGCTTTACCCGCACAACATGGGTAAAAGGCTGCGGATGGCTCCACTCAGCGTGCACGGCATTTGATTTTTCAAGAAATTGATTTCCCGACCAAATTTGAGGCAAGCTGCGGCGCAAGCCCCGTCCTATGCGCGGCCTGTGCGGGCCGTAGTTCAGATCACAAAAAAACCGTGTGTGCCGTCGCGCTCCAGTTGCGCCACAAGGCCATACTCCCAATCAAGATAGGCCTGCATCGCAGCTACAGGGTTATCGGTGCCTTCATACGGGCGGCGGTAACGGTCTATGCGTGGCGACGCAAATTTTGCCTTAGCTGACGAATCCGCGCCGTCCGTCGCGCGATGTCCGCCCACCCACGCATCGGTGCCGCCGTCCAGCACCAATACCTCTGTCGTCGTCAATTGCTGAAACTCTTGCCATGTCAGCCTGGCCAGCAAACCATCCGGGGAGGTCAGGACATAGCGTTTGGCCGGCGGCAAGTTCTGCAACGCTCCCTGCAATTCTGAGCGCAGCGCAAACCAGGCGCCGGGCAGGCGCCTTTGCACAAATTGCGCGCTGGTCGCAAAATCGACGACGACGGTCTGGTCGTCGCTGTCATGCGCCAGCCAGTCTGCCAATACATCAGGATGAATCAATGTTCCTGCATCGATCGCGATGCGCTCGCGCGGCAAGCTGGGCGCCGTCTGGCCGCTTTCGCTGCAGTCTGCCGGTTCAACATCATCCAGCACGTGCACATCCCACCCCATCTGCGCCAGCCAGGAAGCAGTCATGTTGGCGCGCACGCCGTCATCGTCCGCCAGCACGATGCGCGCGCCGCGTACGGGGGCGGAATGATCGGTTTCCTGCACCAGCTGGCCGCCCGGCGCCGAGGCAAAGCCCGGCAGGTGCGCCAGCAGGTATTCTTCCGGCGTGCGTACGTCGAAGCGGTAGGTAGTCCGGTTGCTTTGCCGCAGATACTGTTGTAATTGCCCGGAGTCGGCGCGCTGCACGCCGGCGCGGTCTGCAGTTCGGCGAGCGGCGGCCGCAGCCTGCGCGCGATTCTGCGGGCTGACACCGGTAAAGCGCCGCTGCTGACCATGCTGCAGCGCTTGTCCCGCCAAGGTCCAGCCTATCGTGCCGTTGCGCAACGCGGCCACCGGATTGGGGATGCCGGCATTGAGCAGCGACTGTGTGCCGATGATGCTGCGGGTGCGCCCCGCGCAATTGACGATGACTTGGGTCTTGGTATCCGGCGCCAGCTCGCGCACGCGCAGCACCAGTTCGGCGCCCGGCACGCTGATGCTGGAGGGTATGCTCATTGTGCGGTATTCATCGAAGCGGCGCGCATCGAGCACCACCATATCGGCTTTGGCGTCCAGCAATTGCTGCACTTCCTGCGCGGAAAGCGAAGGCGTATGGCGCATGGATTCGACCAGTTCGCCAAAGGCCTTGCTGGGGGCATTCACGTCGCGGAAAATTTCTCCGCCCGCTGCGCGCCAGCCGGCCAGGCCGCCGTCCAGCAAGGCGACATCGGTATAGCCCAGGTGGGCCAGGATTTGGATGGCACGCTGCGCCATTCCCTCGCCATCGTCATACACAACGATGCTGGTGGTCAGACGCGGCATGCGCGCATACGCCTCAAGCTCAATCCGCGACAGGGGCAGATTGGCCGCGAACAGCGGGTGTTCCTCTGCAAACATCGCTTCTTCCCGCACATCGAGTATGGCGATCTCGCGCTTTTCCAGCAAGGCGTTGCGGATATCGGCAGAGGAAACCGATTGGATCCGATGGCTAGGATCGCTGACAGGGATATTCATCTGTTTTCAGGTCAAATTGGGGGTGGAATATCCAGAGACAAACGGTTTGCTGCTGCCGTCCGGATAAAATACCGCGCGCTGCACTTCGCCTATATTGGCGCCATACACGTGGATGCTGACGGATACCCGGTCGGCATAGGCATTGCTGACCTGGTGGATATCCCCTATGCCCGGCGACACCGCTTCCACCTCGCCCGGCTCCAGCCTGACGGCGTCCCCGTTCCGCTGCAAAGCGCCGCCGGCCGCGCTTGCATATTTCTGCGACAGCTCGGCGCCGCGCAGCATGCCTATCAAGCCCCAGACGGTATGATTATGTATCGGCGTGGCCTGGCCCGGGCCCCAGACAAAGCTGACCACGGAAAAGCGTCCGCCGGGATCGGCATGCAACAGGAATTGTTGATAATGCTCGGGGTCCGGCCGTGCATAGGCATCCGGCAGCCAGTCATCCGCTACCAGCAATTCCCGCAGCAATGCGCCGCCCTGCTCCAGGATCAGGGCTTCATCGGGCTGCCGGTCCAGCAAGGCAGAAAACCGGAGGATAAAATCCTGGAAACGCTTTGCCCCGGAAGGTCCGGCTGGAGTGTCGTTGTTCGGCATGGCGGTATCCTGTTGGTTGGGACGCTTACGATAACAAGCGACGTTTCATCTACAAAGCGCTTTTATCTTATACGCCAAGATTGCCATCAGTCATCACAAAAATCTGCTTTTGCTATGGAATGCGAACCAGCTTCGTTAGACGAAATATCAGCGCTGTCAAGCTGATACTTTATACAGTTTAGGAAAAATTACTTACCCACACAAATTGTGATCAAGATTGTGGATAACTCTGATTCACGCCAGCTATCCCTTTGATTAAAAAGGGAATTGCCTTTCTGATTAAATTTAAGGCAAAGCTTTGCGGGCGCCCCTCATTTTTGCAAGCCGGCACGGCATCGCGCCGCAGGGCGACCGCAAAAATCGACTGGCAGGATTCGCAGGGCAACCGGTTTGAACGTGCCCCTGCGCCAGCCAGATGCAGGCAGTCAGTCAGGCACTCTGGGCGTCGCCCGCCTGCGGATGGGGATGGGTGGAGAAGAAGCGCATCATTTCCCTGGCGGCGTCCGGCCCCCTGGGATCGGTATAGCTGCCGCGAAGGCTGCCGCCGGACCAGGCATGGCCTACACCGTGCACCAGCCATTGCTCCGCCACCGGCTTGCCATCCGGCCCATTGTGCACTGTGCGCGTATACGCGTGGCCTTGCGCAACGCGGCCGCTTTCCACTTCGACGCTATCGGTTTGCGGCTCGCCAGCCTCTCCAGAGGCGGCCGGATCGGCGAGTTGCTGGGCGATGATCTGATCGCCATTGCGCGGACTGACCGTATTGTCGCGATCACCGTGAAAGACGATCACCGGGATTTGTTGCAGGTGCCGGTCGGCGCTGCCTGGGTTATTCAAATGGTGCCCCCTGCCCTTCATGGCGGACAGCGCGGAAGGCAAGTCCTGCGCAGCGGCATACGGCAGACCCGAGTGGATGCCGACTGCGGCATACAGGTCCGGATAAGTCGAGCCCATGATTACCGACATTGCGCCGCCGGACGACATGCCGGCGACAAACACCTGGCGCTGGTCAATGGCGTATTGATCGATAATTTCGCGCGTAATACCGGCGATGATGGACGGTTCTCCCTGGTCGCGCTGCTGGTCGACGGCATTAAACCAGTTCCAGCACCTGGAGCTGTTGGCCGCCTGCGATTGCGCCGGATAAACGACAAAGCACGGCTGTTCTTCCGCAATACGGTTCATGCGGGTGCCGACGGCAAAGTCGTCCGGATTCTGGGTGCAGCCGTGCAGCATCACCACCAAGGGCAAGGGCTGCCCGTGGTACTCGCTGGGAATAAACAGTTTATAGCTGCGCGTGCCCGCGGGATTGGTGTAAGAAGCGCTGATGAAATGACCGTGGCCTTCATCACTGGCGGGATCGTCCTGCAAGGGGGAGGAATCGGGCGGGGAGCCGATCTGGCCCCAGCTTTCATCAAATGGGGAAGGGATACTCAGGCCACCAAATAGTTTGGGAAAGAATCCGGTAAAAACCTGTTTCTGCCTGTCTGCAGTCGGCGGGGCCGTCTGCGGAGGCGCCATCTTTGACGGCGGATTGATATCTCGCATGGGTCGAGGATTTTCCTTTAGGTTGGTTGTATGCGGACTGGCTATCCGGCCCGCATTGGGCGCAGGAACAGGCAGCATCTTTTGCAATGCACGTTGTACGACCAGCGCGGCTGCGCTGGGGCCTTTACTGCGCAATACGCGGGTTGCGACTTTCATCGCCGCCAGCATGCCCTGATTGATTTTCATGAAAATCCTTTCCGGTAGCTACAAAATGCGTTCTGCCAGAGCCTCCTTGACGGCGCGGCTGGCGTGCAGCGCGCCTAAAACAACAATCGTATCTATGGTGGCCAATGCCAGCTCTGGCGTGACGTCGGCACCTATGCTTGCCATACCTAAAATATGTATCTGCAAACGCTGATTGGCGGCTTGCACCGCCTCCAGATCAGCCCGCGAGTAATAATGCAAACCCAATACCAGGCTTTTACGCAGGATGGTTTGCTTGATCACCTCTGCATGGGTACTCAACTGGTTCCTGATCGCGGTGCGAATCAGGTCCGTCCTGTTCGAATAAAACCCCTCCTGCACCAGCAAATCGATCTGCCCCAAGTCAATGAGCCCCATATTGATCGTGATTTTTTCCGTCTCTATGGGTTTGGGACGTGTATTGGCCATTGTCATTTTGTCTCCGTTATATTATTTTTTGGATTCCATATACCATCCACATGGATGGCATATTAGATCAACACCCGATATTTACAAGGCTTAAAGCCTTGAAATTGCTTTTTGGGAAATTTTTTGCGTGCGGTTATCGCCCTTCGCCAGCAGGAAGGGCAGATTTGCCCAGGAACATACGGTAAAGACAGGGAACGCCTTGCCATGTCGGCTACATGATCTATGAGCAAGGCTGTGGATAAGTCCGGGCGGCGGCTACCAAGCCGCGGATTAACGCTGGGTTTGCCGCTTAGATCAAACCGCGGACAAAGCGCTTTAACAGGGCTGAACAACGGCCTCCGCCTACAGGCGGCCGAGTCATATTTTTCTATTGCTGTTTTCCCAGTAGGGTGCGCGCAGTTTGCGCTTGAAAATTTTGCCCGAATCTTCCCTTGGCAGGCTATCGGCAAACTTGATCAGCTTGGGGATTTTAAATTTGGCCAGGTGCTGCGCCAATTGCGCCCGTATCTCATCGACAGTGAGCGACTCGGCTTGCTCTTTGCGCTGGATATACGCGCATAGCTGTTCGCCGAACTCTTGATCCGGAATGCCGAACACCGCGCAATCCGCTATACCCGGGATAGCCAGCAGCACCGCCTCTATCTCTGCCGGATAGATATTGACGCCGCCGGAGATGACCATATCGTTTTTCCTGTCGCTCAAGAACAGGTAGCCATCCTTGTCCAGCCAGCCCATGTCGCCCACGGTAACGAAGCCTTCGCGCCCGGCCGCCCGCCGTTTGTCCGGTTGATTGTGGTAGGTAAAATCAGGCATATGGGCAATCTGCACATACACCTCGCCGACCACGCCGGGCGGCACTTCGCGGCCGCCGTCGTCAACGATCTTGAAGCTGGCGCCGGGTATGGGCCGGCCCACCGTGCCCGGCTTGCTGAGGGCGTCGGCGGAAATATTTCGCGCCATCAAGCCGGTTTCCGTCGAGCCGTAGTATTCGCTGATGACCGGGCCCCACCACGCTATCATCGCCTGCTTCAGCGCCGGTGGGCAAGGCGCGGCGCCATGCACGACATCTTTCAGCGA
Source organism: Undibacterium sp. (assembly GCA_035487495.1). Lineage (GTDB taxonomy): Bacteria > Pseudomonadota > Gammaproteobacteria > Burkholderiales > Burkholderiaceae_D > Undibacterium. The sequence continues at coordinate 11,957 of DATHMC010000304.1, read as the reverse complement.
GCTGAGGTCATATTTATGCTTCACGTCGTCCGGCAATTGCAGCAGGCGGTAAAACATGGTCGGCACGATATGCATGTGCGTAATGCGATGGCGCTCTATCAGCGCCAGCATCTGCTCGGGATCGAAACGTTCCTGCAGCACGATATTGGAACCCAGGCGCGCCGAGGTCAGGCCGTAACTGTTCGGCGCCGAGTGGTACATGGGGCCGTTCATCAGCACCCGCATCGGCTGCTCCGGCGTCAAACCGTAGGCCGCCGCTGTCGCGGCGCTCATCGCCGCCAGCCGTTCTGCATTGACGGGATTGCGGCGCACTCCCTTGGGTTTGCCGGTCGTGCCGGACGTATAGATCATCACGCCGCGCATGTCCGGCGGCGCAGAAGTCAGCGCCGCATGGCTTGCTACCCATGCATCCCACATGACTGCACCCGCCGGCAAATCCGCAGCAGCGCTCTGGATTTTATAGGCAGCCAGGATCTCGGCCGGAGTCGGCACAAACAGCACCTTGACGCCGGGCGGCACGCCCGCCGCAACATGCGGCCACAGGTCGGTGTGTATTACCAGTATTTTCGCCGACGAATCGGTCAGCACGTATTCGGTCTCGGCAGCGGTCGCATGCCAATTGATGGGCGTTGCATACGCGCCTATCATGCCGGCCGCCAGCGATGCTTCAAAAAAACCGAAGTCATTGCGCATCAGCAGCGCAATCACATCGTCTTCACCGGCGCCCAGCGCCCTGAAACCGGCGGCGGCCTGAGCCGCATGCTGCATGATGTCGCTGATCAGACGCTGGCGGTCGCCGGCAATGATGGAGGGTGGCGTAGTCGTAGTCATTTGATTTTCTCGTTGTGGTTTGGCTGACAGCCCGTCCGTCTCCTGACGACTGCACAAATCAAAGTCTTACTCTACACCATTTTCCCTTACGCCCGTTTTTTAGCCGGCGACAGGCAGCTCCAGGCTGAGCATCGCCGAGCTCAGGCATTTTCCATGGGCGTCCAGCGCCAGCGAACGGGTCACGCCGCCACCCAGCGCTTTTTCCATCACGAAATTCAACGCCCCCAACGCGGGCAGGCTGTAACGGCGTACCTCGCCGTGCACGATATCGGCAAAATGCTGCTTGACCCGTTCAGGGGTCAGGTACTTTTCCAGTAGCGCGAAGTCCTTGATGTCGTAGGCAATCACGGAGATATTCGAGATATCGCCTTTATCGCCGGCGCGGGAATGGGCCAGTTCACGTAATTTCATTTCATGCCTCCAGCATCTGGATTGTTGCCCTGACCTGTTGCCTTGGCAAATAGGTAGACAGCACGGCGACGACGTCCTTGGTCGATTTGGCCGCACCGCCGCCGCCGGCCGGACCGCAGGTATACAAAGCCTCCACCTCATTGCCTATGCGGCGCGCCGCCTTTAGCGTGGCTGCGCGCGCGGTGACGCGCAAGCGTACTTCATATGGTTCGGCACCCGCAATGGACAAGGCGCTGCCGTGGATCGCATTGACGCCGATCAGGTCATAGCGCACTTCATCGAGAGCCTCTCCCACCTTGAGCCCGGTCATCTGCAGGCGCTGCGCAACGATATCCAGCGCCAGCTGCGCCCGTGCCTGGGCGCCGGGGCCGGCGTAGGATATCTGGCCCTCACCGATATAACTGTCGATATAACCCAGCGACACCTTCAATGCATCCGGCCGGGCATGCCCGGCGGCGCCGCTGATCCGCACGCGATCGGGCCCGATTTCCTCCATGCGGACCTGGGAAAAATCCGCAATCACGTCCGGGGTCAGGTAAGCGCAGGGGTCGTGTATTTCGTATAGCAATTGTTCCTTGCAGGTAGCCAGGGTCACCTGACCGCCGGAGCCGGCTACCTTGGTAATCACGGCGGAGCCGTCCTCGGCAACCTCGGCCAGCGGAAAACCCAGCCTGGCGAGGTCATCCACGTCCTTGTAACCGGGATCGGCAAAATAGCCGCCGGTGATTTGCCCCGCACACTCCAGCAAATGGCCAACCAGTGTGCCTTGCCCCAGTCTGTGCCAGTCATCCATCGCCCAGCCGAATTCATGGATCAGCGGCGCCAGCACCAGGGCCGGATCGGCCACCCTGCCGGTGATCACCACGTCCGCACCTTGCGCCAGTGCATCGACCAGCGGCTGCGCGCCCAGGTAGGCGTTGGCGGACAAGAGTTTGCTGCCCAGCTCGCTGACGAGCGCGCCGTTGTCGTCGCGGCAATCTCCGAGCATCACCTGTTCCAGCACATCGTCGCCGGCAACCGCAGCTATCTTCAGCTTATCCAGGTTCAGCGAACGGGCGATTTCCCTGATCTTGGCCGCAGCGGCAAGCGGATTGGCGGCCCCCATATTGGTGATGATGCGTATGCCCTTGTCGCTGCACAGGCGCAGCACGGCGAGCATCCTGTCTTCCAGCAAGGGGTCGTAACCCAGCTCGGGGTTGTTCATCTTGCTCTGCTGGGCTACCGCGATCGTGCGTTCGGCCAGGCATTCAAAGACCAGGTAGTCGATATCGCCTTTCTCGGCAAGCTCTATCGCCGGTTCTATGCGATCGCCGGAATAACCGGCGCCGGCGCCGATTCTGACATGTTTCATTACAACTCCTTCCAACTCTGTTATCGACTACCTGCAAGCGCCTTAAAAATTCCGTGCTAGATGGGAAATATCCCCAGCAGTACGCAAGTGATCGTCATTACAATCGATGCGCCAAACAAATACTTAAAGGTGTATTTCTGATGATCGGCCAGCTCTATGCCGGCCAGGCCGGCGACCAGGAAAGTGGCCGGCGTCAATGGGCTGACTGGGAAACCGGTTGTCATCTGCCCCAGCAATGCCGCCTGCGCCACCTGTATCGGTTGTACGCCAAGTATCTTGCTGACCTCGGCTACCACAGGCAAAACGCCAAAGTAGAAGGAATCGGGATCGAACAGCAGCGACAAGGGCATGGACAGCAGACCCATCGCAAAAGGAATATGCGAAGCCAGCTCCGGCGGCACAAAAGCGACCGCGGTCTTGGCCATTGCCGTCAGCATGCCGGATTTGCTCATGATGCCGGTAAATACGCCGGCCGCGAACAGGATGCCGGCCATCAGCAGCGCGGCCTTGGCATGCGCATCGACCCTGGCGCGCTGCATGTCTACATTCGGGTAGTTGATCATCAGCGCCAGCACCACGCCTATCATGAACATCACGACCGGGTCTATCTTGCCGCTGATCATCGTGCCCAGCACAAATACCGTCAGTACGATATTGATCCAGAAATTCTTGGGGCGGCGTATGGATTTCTGCTCTTCGGTCAATTGGTGGCTATGCGAAAAACCTTCCGGCGCCCCCTTGGTCAGACCGAGCCGCATCTCCTCTTTGCGGCCCAGCATATAGGACACGGCGAACACAAAGATCAGGCCGACAAGCTGCACCGGTATCAGCGGCATGAAAATCTCGCTGACCGGGATATGCAGCGCTGCCGAGGCGCGTATCATCGGCCCGGTCCAAGGCAGAAAATTGACGCCGGCCGCCAGCGAAGCGACACAGGCCAGGACGCGCTTGTCTATGTCCAGACGGGTGTACAGCGGCAGCATCGCCGGTATCGTCACCAGGAAAGTCACCGCCCCCGACCCATCCAGATGGATCAGCAATGCCAGCAAGGCAGTGCCCGGCACGATGCGCGTAGGCCTGCTGCCGACTACCCGCAAAATGCCGCTGATCACCGGATCCAGCATGCCCGCATCGGTTACTATGCCGAAAAACAGGATCGCGAAGACAAACATGCCGGCTACCGGCGCGATGCCGGTAATGCCCGCCACAATAAACTTGGATGTCTCCATGCCGAAGCCGCCTATCAGCGCGGCAATAATGGGAATGGCAATCAATGCCACCAGCGGCGACATTTTCTTGGTGAGTATCGCACCTAGCAGCACGACGATCGTGATAAAGCCGAGTAGGGCCAGCATTGTTGTCTCCTGTCTGTTTTTTTATCCGCCACTTCGATGTGACGGTAATTTATTCTGGCTCAGGCAATTAATTTAGTAAAATGGTAATTTACGATAGATTAATCTGTTTTACAGATAAATATATGAGTCCTAACATCTCAACCCGCCTGTTATATGCTTTCCTGGCACTGGATGAGCTGAAGCACTTCACTCGCGCGGCGGAGCGCTGCCACGTGTCGCAGTCGGCATTCAGCGTGATGATCCAGAAACTGGAATCTGCGGTGGGCGCGCGGCTGTTTGAGCGCGACACCCGCAATGTGACGCTGACGCCGGAAGGCAAGCTGTTTGCCAACGTGGCGCGCTCGCTGACGGCGGAGATCGAATCGGCATTTTCCGACATGACGGAATACGTCGAGAAGCGCCGCGGCCGGGTGTCTGTTGCTGCGCTGCCGTCACTGGCGGCCAACGGCTTGCCCGCTGTCATCGCAGCATATAAAAAGCTATATCCAGGCGTGACCGTCACCCTGCATGACGCCTTGTCGGACCAATGCCTGGCCTTGCTGCGCCAGGGCAAGGCCGATCTGGCGCTGACCGCGCCGGGGCCGAACGTGCAGGAATTCGATGCCCGCACCTTATGCAGCGATCCCTTTTACCTGGTATGCCGCCGCGACCACAGGCTGGCAAAAAAACGCCGGATACAACTGGACGACCTGGCCGGCTGCGAACTGATACACCTGGCCCGCTCCACCAGCGTCCGACAGCATGTGGACAATCTGCTGCGCGACGTGGCAACGATACATACGGGGCTGGAAGCCGAGCATCTGGCCACCGTCGCCGGCTTGGTAGAGCAAGGTCTGGGGGTGTCTCTGGTGCCGGAACTGACGCTGTTCCAGTTCCGGCAATTGAACCTGGTGGCCATACCGGTGGAAACCCAAGGGCTGGTGCGCCCTATCCTGATTGTGAAGCGCAAGGGCGAAAGCCTGTCGATTGCGGCGCAAGGGATGCTGGAACTGATCACCCGAGAGCTGGGGGAAAACAATGCCGGCGATCAAGGGCGCAAACGCAGCAGGTACCAGGAAGTTTAAAGTCTGGCAAGAATCATTTTTGCTACAATCTGATCTTTATGCAAGCAATGTCATTTGGCGCACAAGAACAGGCTTGCGCCATCCGCTAAAACACATAGCCAACAAATTCCAAGGAACAACATGCTCGGATTCGACATACGCGTTGCCAAAATTGTCTGGACGGTGTTTCTGGTTGCCTTCCTGCTGTTCATCACCTACATGATTTCTTCCACCTTGCTGGTGGTCGTCTTTTCCATCTTTTTCAGCTACCTGGTGTATCCGCTGATACAGATGGTCGAGCGTTATCGCCCGGCGCGGGTTCCGCGCACCGTGTCGATCGCGCTGGTGTTTGTATTGGTTGTGATGATTGTGACGGTTGCCGGTTCGATATTCGGTGCCCAGATCCAGGAACAGGCAATACGGCTGAGCCAGCAAATTCCTGCGCTGCTGGACGCCAAGAATGTGTCCGACCGCATCCCCTTGCCGGATTTCATGGAGCCCTTGCGTCAGCGTGTACTGGATTTCATCAGCAGCCAGGTGCAAAACAACGCGGATCAGGCCGTGCCGCTGGCGCGCAATTTCGGCGTCAGCGTCATGCACGCGGCCAGCAACCTGATCTACCTGGTGCTGGTTCCGGTATTAAGCTTTTTGTTGATCAAGGAAGCGCCGGCCATCCGCGAGGAATTGCTGTCGTGGCTGAACCAAACGAACAAGCGCATGTGGTCCGGCATCATCCAGGACATGGATGTGTTGCTGTCCAAATACGTGCGGGCTTTGCTATTGCTGGCGATCGCCACGCTGCTCAGCTACGGCATCGCGTTTTCCGTGCTCGGCGTGCCCTATCCGCTGCTGCTGGCGGGCATCGCCGCCGTGCTGGAATTTATCCCGTTTGCCGGCCCGCTGGCGGCGGTGGTCATTACGCTGGCGGTAGCTGCCTTCAGCGGTTACCCGCATCTGTTGTGGCTGCTGGGCTTTATCTTTGCATACCGCCTGTTCCAGGATTATGTGCTGAGTCCGATACTGATGAGCGAGGGAGTGGAAGTCAGCCCGCTGCTGGTCATCATAGGCCTGCTGGCGGGGGATCAGCTGGGCGGCGTAGCCGGCATTTTCCTGTCGGTGCCAGTGATTGCGGCGCTGAAGATCGTCTTCGTCCGGGCCAGCGCATCGCGCCGTGAAAAACTGCTGGCGCAGCACCACGAAATTGTCCAGGAATAAGGCCATGGCGCGATTTACACTTGCTTACACCATTTAATCCGGCGGCTGAACTTATATCTGCTACATTCATCTAAAATTTTTTTGACTAGAAATATATATGAAGAAATTAATATTCACCATGGGATTGATCGCAGCTGTTTCTACCGTATCTGCGGCGGCCGCGACCAAGGATACTAAAACTGCCAAGACCGCTGCCAGTGACAGCGCGGCAGCGAGTGCCGGCAGCGCAGCCAGCGTGACGAACCCGGCCGGCGCCATTGGCGACTGGCGGGTATTGAACAGCGACGGCAACACTGAAATGAGCGTGAATGCCGCGTCGATCAAGGAAATCGGCAAGATGCGGGAAGTATGGGCGATGTGGAATTTCAAGGAAGCCAGGCCGAACAAGGGCGACCCCACTTTTCCGGCGCTGAAGTCGTATCAGGACATGTATATCCTGAATTGCGAAGACAAGACCATGCGCCTGGCCAAGGAAATCATCTATGCCGAAAATTTCGGCACGGGCGACAAGCGCGACCACTCCGATGCGCTGACCAATACCACTTACGAAAAGCCGGCCCCGGATTCGGTTGCCGAAACCATGGTCAAACAAGTGTGCAACTTCAAGATACCGAAGAGATAGAGCGTCTTCGGGCGGATATTTTCCAAGGGCACGTACCCATACCGCCGCTTCAGATTCCCTCCAAAGAAAAAGCCGGTTACCTTTACAGGTACCGGCTTTTTTTCATGATACTAAAACGATCGCTGTGAGCTACTTCGCAGCCAGACTCTCGGGTTTGTCCCAGCCGCCGCCGACGGCCTTGTACAAGCTGACGACCGCTGCCAGGTGCGCGCGCTTAATGTCGATCAGGCTGGATTCCGCCTGCAGCAAATCGCGCTGGGCATTCAACACTTCCAGATAGCTGCTATAGCCGTTGTCGTAGCGCAATTTGGCCAAGCGCAAGCTGTCCCTCAATGCAACGACCCGGCGCGTGGTGGATTGCGTCACCTGCTCGTCGGCCGACATATTGGTCAGCGCATCGTGCACGTCGCGGAAAGCGCCTTGCACTGTCTGCACGTACTGGGCCAGCGCCTGGTTCTTGCGCGCCTCGGCTCCTTGCACAACCGCGCCGATCGCGCCGGCGCGGAAGAGTGGTTGTACCAGGTTGGAGCCCAGGGTCCACATCAGCGAAGCCGGATCGATCAGGTTCTTGAAACCGAGCGATTCATAGCCATAACTTGAGGTCAGCTTCACCGTGGGGAAATATTGCGATTTTGCCTGGCCGATATCGGCATTGGCCGCAACCAGGGTTTGCTCCGCTGACAGGATGTCCGGCCGACGATTCAACAGGTCAGACGGCAAATCTGCCGGCACCGTCAACTGCTGATACAAACCATCCAGGGAAGTGCCGCGCGCAATGACTGGCTTGACTACCTCGCTTGGCGAACGGCCCAGCAACACTGCCAGCGCGGATTCGGTGATGGCGCGTCCCTGCACTGCTTGCGCCAGAACGACTTCAGCTGCCGCCGCCTCCGATTCGGCCTGGTGCAGATCCAGTTCGCCGATGGAACCTGCGGTGAAACGTTTTTGTTGCAGGCGCAGGTTTTCCTGGCGGGTCTGCAGCGTGGTTTCAGCTAGCGCAACCTGGGCGTCATACGCCCTCAGCGCAAAATAGCTTTGCGCCACATTGGAATACAGCGTGGTCAGCACGGTGCCGCGATTGGCTTCCTGCGACAGCAGCCGCGAGCGCGCCGCTTCGTCGGCACGGCGCAACTTGCCCCAGAAATCGACTTCATAGGATGCGCTGATACTCACCTGATAATCGCGGTTGATCAATGGCACGCCGGCAGGCAGCTTCCCGGAATTTTCACTGGTGCGGGCTTTTACCGCAGACAGGTTGCCATCCACTGACGGGTATCTGTTGGAATTGGTGCCGGCTGCTACCGCACGGGCTTCTTCCACGCGGCCTGCTGCCAGGGCCAGATCCTGGCTGTTGGCAGCGGCTTCGTCCAGCAGGCCGTTCAGCACTGGATCCTGGAAGGACTTCCACCACTGCAGCCAATCCACCGCTGTAGTCGGCTTGGAAGTTGCGCCCACGTCCAGCGCCGCAGGCGTCTCCAGCGCCGGCCGCTTGTAGTCGGGACCGACCGACATGCAGCCTGCCAACAGCAAGCTGGCAGCCAGCACGGACAACGGCAATTTTGAGAATGAAATAGAGTGTGTCATATGCTTATTCCTTACCCTCAAGGGATTGAACGCTTTGAGGTATGTGTACCGGATGCACAAAGTCCAGCTCTGTGGTTTTCAGGCGTCTGTCGAAGATCAGCTTAAAGAACAGCGGAACGAAGAAGATCGCCAGGAAAGTCGCCGCCAGCATGCCGCCGAAAACACCGGTACCCAGCGATTGACGTGCGCCGGCGCCGGCGCCATGCGAGAAGGCCAGTGGCGCCACGCCGAGGATAAACGCCAGCGAGGTCATCAGGATGGGCCTGAAGCGCAAGCGGGCCGCTTCCAGTGCCGCCGCGACCGGCGCATAACCTTCATGCGTTTTCATCACGGCAAACTCCACGATCAGAATCGCATTTTTTGCCGACAAGCCCAACAGCGTCACCAGGCCGATCTGGAAATACACGTCGTTATTGAAGTGGCGCAGCGTAATCGCCAGCAACGCCCCGAAGATACCGAAAGGCATCGCCAGCAGGATGGAGAACGGCAGCGACCACCGCTCATACTGCGCCGCCAGGATCAGGAAAATCATCAGCACACCGGCACCCAGCGCAATGCCGCCGGCGCTGCTGCTGCGTTTTTCCTGGAACGAAGCGCCGCCCCAGTCGTAGCCGACATCGGTAGGCAGGAATTTATTGGCAACACGCTCCATCGCTGCGATCGCTTGGCCCGAGCTATAGCCCGGTTTGGCATCGCCCAGCAGCTTGATCGCCGGCAGGGCATTGAAACGCTCGACAGAATCAGGACCGCTGACAAAGCGCACTGTCGTAAAGGAGCGCACCGGCACCATCTTGCCTGCGGCGGAACGGACATAGATGCTGCCGATGTCGTCAGGCTTGGAACGGAACTCGCCCTCGGTTTGCAACTGCACCGTATAGATACGGCCGGCCTTGTTGAAGTCATTGACGTAATAGCTGCCCAAAGTCGCTGCCAGCGTATTGTAGATGTCCGACAAAGCCACACCCTGGGCGCGCGCCTTTTCATTGTCTACGTCCACATACAATTGCGGCGAGTTTGCCTGGAACAGGGTTTTTACGCCTGCCAGCTCGGGTTGCTTGTTGGCTTCTGCCAGGAATGCGGGCAGCAACTCAGACAAGCGCTTGACGCCGCCTTCGCCCTTGTTCTGCAGGTAAAATTCAAAGCCGCCGGTCTGGCCCAGTCCCTGGATCGCAGGCGGAGCGAAGAACAGGGGCAGGCCCTCCTTGATGTGCCCGGTTTTGCCATAGCTTTCACCTACCAGCTGCGCTGCGGACTGATTACGCTCTTCCCACGGTTTGAGAGGGAAGAACATCGTCGCTGCGGAAGATTTCAGGCCGCCGCCGCCCAGGAAGTCCAGGCCGACCAGTGCAAAGGTCGTATCTATGTTCTTGTTGGTTTTCAGCGCGCTTTCGACTTTTTTGACCATCTCGTCGGTACGTTCCAGCGACGTGCCTTCCGGCATGATCGCCGCGCCGATGAAATAGCCCTGATCTTCGTCAGGCACCAGGCCGCCCGGCACGGTTTTCCACAGGAAGCCAGCCGCAGCCAGCATGCCGATAAACAGCATGACGCCCAGCAAGGCGCGCTTCATGAAGAAAGTCACACCGTCGGTATAGTGCTTGGTCAGGCGCAGGAAGGCGCCATTGAACCAGGTAAAGAAACGGTTGTGCTGCTCTGCGCCCGGTTTCAGCAGTACCGCGCACAAGGCCGGCGTCAATGTCAATGCCACCAGGCCGGACAAGACGACTGCAATAGAGATCGTCACCGAGAACTGGCGATACAATTCACCCGCCAGACCGCCGAGGAAAGCGATGGGGCCGAACGCAGCAACCAGCACCAGCACGATCGCAATAACCGGGCCGGTCACTTCATGCATCGCTTCAATCGCTGCTTCGCGCGGACTCATGCCCTCTTCGTTCATCAGGCGCTCAACGTTCTCCAGCACCACGATCGCATCGTCAACCACAATACCGATCGCCAGCACCATGCCGAACAGCGTCAGCGTGTTGATGCTGTAACCCAGCAAATGCAAGCCCGCCAAAGTACCTATCAGCGAAACCGGCACAGCCAAAGTAGGGATAATGGTTGCGCGCCAGCTTTGCAGGAACACGTACACCACGATAAATACCAGCACCATCGCTTCGCCCAGGGTTTTCAGCACCTCGGCAATGGACGCGGTCACGAAGGGCGTCGTGTCATAAGGCGTAGCATAGTCCATGCCCTCGGGGAATTTGGCCTTCAACTCCTTGAAGGTGACATCCACCGCCTTGCGCACGTCCAGCGCATTGGCGCCGGTTTGCAGGAAGATACCGATATTGGCAGACGGATGGCCGTTGACCCTGCCGTTCAAGTTGTAATCCTTTGAACCCAGCTCTACCCTGGCGACGTCCTTGATGCGTATGCTGGCGCCGCTCGGCGAAGTCTTTACGAGGATATTGGCGAACTCCGAAGGTTCCAGCAAGCGGCCCTTGGCCGTTACCGTCATGGTCAGCTCTTCGGTATTGTTGGGCGTCGCGCCGATTTTACCGGCGGCGTATTGCGCATTTTGCTCGTTGATCGCGTTGGTGATATCGCCGACAGTGACGCCCAGTTGCGCCATGCGGTCGGGGCGCATCCAGATGCGCATCGCATAGTCCTTCGCACCGAAGATCTGCACGTTGGTGGTACCGGGAATGCGCTTCACGGCATCCAGGATATTCTGCGTTGCATAGTTGGACAGGTATAGCGCGTCGTAGCGGTTATCGGGTGAAAACAGCGCACCGACGACCAGGAAATTGGACGAGCTCTTGGAGACTGTGACACCCTGCCGCCTCACTTCCTGCGGCAGCTTGGCGTCTGCCTGGCGCACGCGGTTGTTCACGTTCACCGCAGCGATATCCAGGTCGGTGCCCACTTCAAAAGTCACGTTGATGGAAACACGGCCATCGGCAGACGACACCGAATCCATATACAGCATGTGCTCCACGCCGTTGATCTGTTCTTCAATCGGTGCGGCGACAGTACGCTCCACCACCTCTGCGGATGCGCCCGGATAAATGGCGGAAACGTTGACGACGGGCGGAGAAATTTCGGGGTAGCGCGAAATCGGCAATACCCGTAGCGCGGCCAAACCGGCCAGCACGATAATCAGCGACAATACGGTCGCAAATATCGGGCGGTTAATAAAAAATTTAGAAAACATAGAGGTTCCTTAGCGCCGAGGCTTATTGTGCTGCTTTGGCGCTTTTAGCGTCAGGCGAATTTTTTGATGTCGACGAGGCTGCGGCAGGCGCTCCTGCGGCAGGAGGCTCTGCGGCCGGCGCAGCTTGTGCAGGCGCGCTTGCGGCACCGCCGGCACCGGCTGCTGACGGCACGAAAGGCACAGGATTGACTGTCATGCCGGGCTCATGCGCCTTGATGAAACCTTCCACCAGCACACGATCACCGGCCCTCAAGCCTTTGGAAACGATCCACTCGCCATTGGTCCAGCCATCCAGCTCCACCGGACGCGGCGCCAGTTTGTTGTCCGGGCTGACCGTAAACACGATCTTGCCCATAGGCGCATCGATCACCGCGCGTTGCGGCAC
>DATHMC010000303.1:0-15996 GCA_035487495.1 Undibacterium sp. | reverse complement strand
GTCCACGCCTTCAAGCGCTGCGTTCATCGCCGCGCGCATGCCGTATTCGTCGATGTAGCGCATGTCATACACCTGCATGCCCATCTCGTGGATGAAACGTTTCTCGCCTTCGTCTACGCTGCGGATGCCGATCAGGCGGATTTCATCCGGTTGGACGGCCGGGGTATGGCCGGCAAAATGGATCAGGGGTTCCGGGCCGTGGCCCATCAGGCAGGCTACCGGCATGCCGTGGATATTGCCGGTCGGGCTGATGGTGGACAGGTTGCTGTCGGCATGGGCGTCAAACCATAACACGCGCAGCTTCTTGCCGACTTTTCTGCAATGTTTGGCAACTGCACTGATGGAGCCTATGGCCAGGCAGTGATCGCCGCCCATCATCATCGGCATGTGGCCCTGGCTCAGCGCGCTATCCACCGCGTCGAACAGGCCCTGATTCCAGGCGACCGCTTCTTCCAGGTGGCGCAGGCCGTTGACCGGCGCTTGCCAGGGGTTGGCCGGTCCGTGCAGATTGCCGTGGTCGATTACTTGCAACCGGCGCGCCTGCAAGGCTTCTATCAGTCCGGCAACGCGTAAGGCATCCGGGCCCATGCCCGCACCTCTGACACTGGCACCTACGTCGGTAGGTGCGCCAATCAAGGAAATTGTTTTCATTCGTTGAGCTTTATTTAACTAGTCTGTTTCAAACGTTGATGGGAACTGCATTAGAGCTGCTGCTGCGCGCTGTCGCGCTCGACGGAGCTCCTGCGCCGACGCCCATGCCGAACAAGTCCTTGGGGTTCAGCAACTCAGGGATCAGGTCCAGGATGCGCGCGTCTTTTTGCACCACGTATTTCTCCAGGTAGCGCATCGCCGAAAAATCTTCCAGCGCAAAACCGACAGAGTCAAATACGGTCACTTGCTGCGGGTTCGCGCGTCCTGCGACTTTGCCTTCCAGCACTTGCCAGAATTCCGTCACCGTAAAATCGGCCGGCATCTGCTGCAACTCGCCTTCAATGCGCGATTGCGGTTCATATTCTACGACGACATGCGCGTTCTCCAATATGGCGGCGTGCAACTCGGTCTTGCCGGGGCAATCCCCGCCCACGGCATTGATATGCATGCCGGGTCCTATCATTTCAGGCAACAGGATCAGGGCATTGGTCTTGTCTGCGGTGACGGTGGTGACAATGTCCGCTCCCTTGACCGCGTCGGCAGTGGAGGCCGCCCTGATGATGCGTAGTTTGGGGTAGGCGCGCAGGTTATGGATCAACTTATCCGTTGCGGCCGGGTCGACGTCATACACGCGCAATTCTTCTATGCCCAGCAGGCAGTGGAAGGCGATTGCCTGGAATTCGCTTTGCGCGCCATTGCCTATCAGGGCCATGCTGCGGCTGTCCGTTCTCGCCATGTATTGCGCCACCAGCACGGAAGTGGCGGCGGTGCGCAATGCGGTCGTCAGTGTCAGTTCCGACAGCAGGCGAGGGTAGCCGGTATGAACGTCAGACAAAACGCCAAAGGCGGTCACTGTGAGGAGTCCTGCCTGGGTATTCTTTGGATGGCCGTTGACATATTTGAAAGAATATTGCTGGCCGTCCGAGATCGGCATCAACTCGATGACGCCCACGTCCGAGTGGCTGGCCACCCTTGCGCATTTGTCGAAATGCGACCAGCGCAGGTAATCATCCTTGATCATGCCGGACAGGCGAGCGATCGCGTCTTCCAGCCTGGTTTTCCTTAAATGCGCCTGCATTTCCTGTGTGCCGATGAAGGTCACCATGGTGTTCTCCGAAATTATTATGGAATAACGGTGACATGCATCTGCAATGGGGGTTTCTATAAATCTACTGTGCTAGTGCCAATGGATAAATCCGGCTTTGGGCCGATGCAGCGATTTGTAGAAAACTCCGATAGTGATGGATTGCTACCGTCGATATAGAGTGCTCATCCATTGTAGCCAGTATGGCTGGAAATTAGATTGCCAAATACCAGGGTAATCTGTTATTTTATGAAATTAAATTACCTATAAACTGAAAATATGTATTTTAATTTCTAATTAAGATTAATTTATAAAATATTTGATATTTTGCAAGACGAGGCTGAAATGGATAATTACGACCGCAGCATATTGAAACATCTGCAAGACGACGGCCGCATGACGAATCTGCAACTGGCGGAGCGCATACATCTGTCCGCTCCGCAGACTTTGCGCCGGGTGCGCATGCTGGAAGAAAAAAAAATCATCCGCGGCTATGTTGCACAGGTTGCCGCCGCATCGATCGGCCTGGGCGTCACCGCATTTGTGAATCTGTCGCTGGACCGCGAACAGTTCCGCAATGTGCGTGAAGTGGAGCGCAATATCATGGCCTTTCCCGACATCATAGAGTGCCACACTATTTCTGGCGACTTTGACTACATCCTGAAAGTGGTTGCGCCGGATCTGAAGAGCCTGTCGCAATTTCTGACGGACAGGCTGATGCAGGTACCCGGCGTCGCCTCGCTGCGCTCGATGATATGCATGGAGGAGATCAAGCCGGTCAGCAGTTTGCCTATAGATTGATGCCCGGCCCGATATGGTGGTGCGAGCCTGTAGTATTTTTGACTATTATGCTATCGGCGCATGATCGTTGATAGACAGAAACTGACAACACCCATTAGAATGAATCACTCCTAGACGCTCTCACTTTTTATCCTCTCACTGAATAAATTGATAGCCCTAACAGCATTATCCATAGCGGGCTACCTGGGCAAGCAATGTCAAAGCCTGCTGAGCCTGATTCCAAGCCCAAGAATGCTGTCGCGGTTCCGATCGCGTCCGGCGCTGCTTGGCGCGCACCTGCTGCTATCCGTGCTGTTTTCGTCCGCCGTGCCGGCCGCGCCGGTCGACATGCACGGAAGCTGGTATCGGGCTACCCAGGAGTGGCAATACGCGGGCCAGAGCCGGCTGGCAGATGCAGGCCTGGTAAAGGTGCCGCAATTGAGCGCTACCGGCGGCCGTTTCTGGTACGAGGCTGATTTCAAACTTGCTGGAGCGGCCACCTACGTGCTGGATTTCAAGAATTCCAGCACCGTGGGCCGCTTTCAACACTTTGTGTATGATGCGCAGGGCCGTTTGGTGGCGCATCTGGCGGGCGGCATTCAGAGCGACGTCGCCAATCCCTTCTTCTTGCGGCATGGGCGCGAACTTGTGCTGGCGGCCGGCGATTATCGGCTGATCTCCGAACTGGATTCGCCATTCTTCCTGGCGCAACCGGAACCCTATCTCGATACGCTCAGCGATTACCGGAGCGCGATCAAGGCCGGCAACGCGCTGGTGCTGGTGTGCCTGGGAGTATTTCTTGGCCTCGGGTTTTATTATGCGGCTCTGGCGATGGTTAGGCGGCGCACGGCCGAGCGGATGTATGCCATCTTCATACTCGGCAACTTGCTATACAACGGCACGGCCTTGCTGGTATATCCGGATCTATTCGGCATGCACTGGTTTTATATGGTCAGCGTGCCGGTGTTGTTTTCCAATTGCGCCTATATCGTTTTCGTCATGGCATTGCTGGAGCTGCGGCCTGGCAACCACCCGCGGCTATATCGTGTCGGCATGCTGCTGTTGGCATTGTTCATGATTTTTATCGTGCTGGCCGGCTTTTTCCCCAATTGGTCGCTGGAGCTGGATCGCTATGGAGTCGGTTTGTTCATGACGTATGGGCTGGTCGCCGGCATCGTGCGCGCGCGGCAGGGCAATGCCTCGGCCCGGCTCTACCTTGTTGCGATTGCGGCCTTCTTTGTTTTGGGGCTGACTTCGATTTCGCTCAGCCATATGGATGCGCATACGCTGTACGTGGAGCACATCGGTTTGCTGGCGGTTGCGGTGGAGGTCTTTCTGCTGGCATTGGTGCTGTCCTATCAATTTGCTTTGCTGAACAAGGAAAGGCAGACCGCTGTCGACGATGCCAAGCGCAGCATATTGATCGCCCACACGGATGCACTGACAGGATTGCCTAATCGCTTCAATCTGGAAATTGAGATCGTGCAATTGCCGGCGGAAGGCAGCCTGACCATCATCGACCTGGATGGCCTGAAACACTACAACGATACCTACGGCCATTTGCGCGGCGACGAGCTTTTATGCAGCTTTTCCCATCATCTGAAAAAGCGCCTGGGCAGCCGCGCCATATTGCACCGCATGGGCGGCGATGAATTTGCCATCACTTGCCGCAGCGGCGATACAGGCTATGTGGAGGAAATGCTGGCTGGGACCATGGAGGCATTGCGCAAGGATAATTTCGGCATCGCCGGCGCCAGCTTCGGATCTGCTTTGGTCATGGAAGACCCGAGCAAGAAAACCCTGAAGCAAATGGCCGACGAACGCATGTACCTGCAAAAGCAGATGCACAGGAGACGCGCCTCAGATCACGCCTCGGATCACGCCTAAGTCCTGCATCGCAGGCTTGCGGCCCGTGGCGACAAGTTGCAGATTCACCGACCGTTATTACCTTGTTTGTACATTCTTGGAGAAGCTATGCGTCGTACCCTGGGACTGATCTGGCCTATGATTGCCAGCCTGCTGCTGCCTCTTGCCGTGGCCTGGTTTGTGTATCCGACTACCCACCTGCCGCCCGGCTTTGGCGTCTTTCCCCCGGAGTTTGTCACTGCTGCGCCGGGGTTCTGGCTGCTGGCTTTTATTGTGGTGCTGCTGGTCGAAATTGTCATTGCCGCGTTTTTGATCAAGCCGACCTGGTTCGGCTTCCAGCCCGTTGCGCCAAAGCCGCCGGCTCCTGTGACCGGTTTGCCCTACTGGTTCTGGATAGGCGGCGTGCTGACGCTGTTTTTCTGGTGGTTGATGTGGACGCGGATCACGCCATTCGGCGAACTCGTCTACTACGCGTTTACGCCGCTGTGGTGGGGTTTCATCCTGGTGCTGGACGGACTGGTTTATCGCCGCAATAACGGCAACTCCCTGTTGTCCAAGCGCCCCAAGACCCTGTTCATCTCCGCGCTGGTGTCCATCGCGGGCTGGGGCGTGTTTGAATATTTCGATTACTTTGCACTGGGGAACTGGTATTACCCGAATGTGCATATCCCGGCGCTCAGCCACGGCATGATCGTGTTCCTGTTTATCGTCGCGTATACCACGGTGTGGCCCGCCGTATTTGAATGGTATACCTTGCTGAATACCTTTCCCGGCATGGTGGCGCGCTATTCCCAGGGCCCCAAGCTCGCATTGCCGGGCGCGCCGATGTTGTGGCTGGGCCTGATCCTGATTGCGGCGATGGTGGTTTTTCCTTATCCCTTATTCTGGGTGCTGTGGATAGGCCCGCTGATCATACTCAGCGGACAATTGATACGCAAAGGCGTATGGACGCCGTTTACTGCGATGGCGCAGGGTAACTGGAGTCCGATGATACTCATGGCGCTCAGTTCCCTGTTCAATGGATTTTTCTGGGAAGTCTGGAACTTCGGCAGCGCGCACCCGGACCCGGCATTGCAAACCAATCCCAACTACTGGATCTACAACATCCCCTACGTCAATGTGATCCACATTTTTGCCGAGATGCCTTTGGAGGGTTACTTCGGTTATCTGCCGTTCGGCATCCTGGTGTGGATAGTGTTTATCTGGGCCGGTGAAGTGTTTGGATTTGATACCGATCTGGGCGTACCGACGGAACAGCCATGATGGCCAGGTAGGCAAGGCGCTATCCGCGTTGCACGCGCGGATAGTCCTTGGACATCACGTAAACGAAACTTTGTTCCTGGCCTGGCACATCGTCGATTGAACCGTTTCTTTGCATGCCTATGCGTTCCAGCACCGAAATGGAGGCTAGATTGGCAGGGCGCACCTTGGCATACACCGTCGAAAGCCGGAGATGGCCGAATGCCAGTTCCAATGCCTTGACCGCCATCTCGGCGGCATAGCCTTTGCCCCAGGCCGTGGTCGCCAGGCGAAAACCCAGGTTGATGCGCGGTTCGTCCAGATAGTTCAACACGGCCAGGCCGCCGAACCCCAAGATTTGCGCGGGGTCATCCTTGCTGGCGATAGCCCATTGCCCAAATCCTCGGTGCTGCCAATGCGATATCCAAGCCGCCATCACCGCTTCCGCTTTCTGGATATCCGGATACGGACCTGCCGGATTGTAAAGATTGGTTTGCGGATCGCCGCAGATGGCGAACAGCCGGGGGATGTCGGCAAGGCCGGGCCTGCGCAGCACCAGGCGTTCGGTTTCAGTGCAGTTGGCCAGACGAGGTTTTACGTCATTGACGTGTAGCGGATCAAGCAAGACTCTCCTCCTATTGTAGGCATGCCGAGTGTTGGCGCCATTAAGTTGAGCGCAACGTTTGACGAAGCCGGCCCTTTCTATCTCCAGCCAAACATCATCTGTTCCGCCAGCATTTTCTTGGCCGGCTTGATCAGGTCCAGTGCCCCCAGCCCCGCCCCTAAAAGCGCTTGCGGCAAGGAACCGTCCGCAGAACCGGCGAATACCCGCGCCATGCCGTCGGTCAGGCGTATGGTGCTGCTACGGTCGCTGGCGCGCTGTTTCAGGAACTGCTGCAGGAGTCCGGCGGCGGCTTCGGTTGTCAGTGGAGGCAAGGGGCCCTCCGCCAGCAGCCTGGCCAGCACCGCAGCGTCGCGCAGTCCCAGGTTCAGGCCCTGGCCGGCTACCGGGTGCAGGGTTTGCGCGGCATTGCCTATCGTCACGGTTCTCGCAGTGGCATGCGGCTGTGCGTTCAGGCCCAGCGGATAGGCAAAGCGCTTGCTCGCGCTCAGGATTTGCCCCAGGCGATCGCCAAAGGCGCATTGCAGCGCATGCTTGAACGCCGCATCGCTTAGCGCCAGCAGTTGCTCGGCGTATTCCGGACGTACGCACCATACCAGCGCATAACCGTCCTCTTGCGGCAATAGCGCCAGCGGGCCTTGTTCGGTAAAGCGCTCAAAGGCGCGCTGGGGAAGCGGCACGCTGGCGGTAATATGGGAAATGACGGCGGTCTGCCCGTAGTCGTGGCGCCTGGATTTTTCCGCCTGGTCATTGAAGGTGCCGCCCTCGGCCTGTACTACAATGCCGGCGGTGATCGTCGTGGTATCCGCCAGGTTCAGCGTCACCCTGTCCTTGGTCTCATTGATGGCCGCGACCTGCAGCGGCCGTTTGACGGCGACGCTGGTGTGCTGCAATGCTGCATGCAAAGGCGCGACCAGTTGGCCGTAACGGGCCACGTAGCCGAGCGCCGGCAAATCGTATTCCTGGCAGTCGATCAGGGTCCGACCGAAATGGCCGCGCCGCGACACATGGATTTGACGGATTTCTGTCGCGGTCACGGGCCATGCGCCGGCGCTGGCGAGCAATTGCTTGCTGCCGAATGACAGCGCGATGGAGCGCGCATCCTGCATCGCCTGGTCTATGCTTTTGGCATCGATCAGCGCGATGCGCTTGCCGTCCATGCCGCGTTTGACCAACAGCAGCGCGAGTGCCTGCCCGACCGGCCCCGCACCGCAGATTGCGACATCAAAATCGACTGCCGCGCCGTGCATCGTATCGCTTGTCGTCATGGCTGCCTCATCCATTGCATTCATTGCGCCTATTGCTGCATTTCTGCTTCAATTTCCGCGACGGTCTTGGGCGTGTCGCGGCTCAGGTTAATGTGTCCGTCGGTGGTGATCAGCACGTCGTCTTCTATGCGAATTCCCGTGTTCCAGTATGCCTCGGGCACACCTTCCGCCGGACGGACATAAATTCCCGGCTCTATCGTGATGACCATGCCGGCCTCCAGCTTGCGCCAAGGTTTCTCATCGCCGACCTTGTCCGTTTCCCGGTAGCTGCCGGTATCGTGGACATCCAGCCCCAGCCAATGCCCGGTGCCGTGCATGTAGAATTGGCGGAAGGCGCCGCTGGCGATGGCGTCGTCGACGCTGCCAACCTTGTCCTTGAGCAGCAAGCCGGTCTCCAGCATGCCCTGGGTCAGCACCCGCACCGCTGCATCGTGCCCATCCATATAGCGCGAGCCGGGATGCGCGCAGTCCAGCGCCGCCTGCTGGGCCGCTAGCACCAGCTGGTACAAGGTTTTTTGCGGGTCGCTGAACTTGCCGTTGGCCGGGAACGTGCGGGTGATGTCTGACGCATAGCTGTCCATCTCGCAGCCGGCGTCGATCAGGATCAGGTCGCCATCCTTGATCTTTGCGTTATTGGACTGGTAATGCAGCACGCAGGCATTGGCGCCGGTGGCGACGATGGAACCGTAGGCCGGGGCCTGCGCGCCGCGCCGGCGGAATTCGTGCAGTAGTTCCGCCTCCAGCTCATACTCATATCTTCCCGGCTGCGCAAAGCGCATTGCGCGCGCGTGGGCCGCGCCGGAAATGATGGCGGCATGCTGCATCAAATTGATTTCGCTGTCGTCCTTGAAGACGCGCATTTCGTCCAGCAGGCAGCGTACATCGACGGTGCTGTCCGGCGCAGAAATGCCGCTGCGCGATTTGCTGCGCACAGCTTGCAGCCAGCTTTGCAATTGCACATCCAGGTTGTTGTCGGCGCCGGTACTGTAGTACAGCGTGCCGGCGTCGGCCAGGTAGTCCGGCATTGCCGCATCCAGCGCATCGATAGCATGGGCCGCATCGAAACCGAAATGCTCCCGCGCCGCCTCCGGGCCATAGCGATAACCGTCCCAGATTTCGCGCTCCAGGTTTTTTTCCCTGCAGAACAGCACCGCCCGGTTACCGGTCTTGCCGGCGACCAGTACGATGACCGCTTCCGGTTCGCTAAAACCGGACAGGTAATAGAAATAACTGTCATGCCGGAAAGGGAAGTGGTTGTCGCTATTGCGCGTCATTTCGCGCGCGGTAGGAAGGACGGCGACGCCGCCGCCCCGCTGTTGCATCAATTCGAATAACTTGTTCCGTCTTGCGATAAAAGACTCGGTGTTCATGCAGGCTTTCCTTGTGTTGCGCTGTTCTGTAGTGGCGCATTCAGTTGCGCCAATTGCTCGGGCGTGCCGAGGTTATGCCACAGCCCGTTGTACAGTTCGCCGCCCAGTTGCCCGCGATCCGCGTATTCGCGTAGCAGCGGTCCCAGCTTGGCGTGTTCGCCCGGCGTGATGGCCTGGAACATCTCGGGGCGGTAAACGCCGATGTTCCCAAAAGTATAGCGTGGCCCGCCCTGGTTCGATAAACCCATCAGGCTCATGGCAAAATCCCCCTCCGGATGAAAGGAGGGGTTTTTGACCATGTACAGCCAGGCGATGTCGCGCTTGTCGACAGGGTGCGGATTGCCCCACATATCCTTGTCTTCCAGGGTGTTTTTGCAGTCTTCAAAATTGAAGTGCGGCGTATAGATATCGGCGGATACGACGATAAACGGGGCATCGCCCAGCAGGTGCAGCGCGTTCGCGATTCCGCCTGCCGTTTCCAGCGCCGCCGGTTCGGCGGAATAGGCCAGTTGCGCACCGAATTGCGAGCCGTCACCCAATGCCTCTTCTATCATATGCCCGAGATGGGCGTGATTGATCACGATCTCGGTGATTCCCGCGCGCACAAGGTTCAGGATATGCCACACGATCAGCGGGCGGCCGCGCACTTTCAGCAGGGGCTTGGGGCAGGTATCGGTCAAAGGTCGCATTCTTTCACCGCGACCCGCAGCGAGTAACATGGCTTTCATTGTCTGTTCTTTACAATTTCTATCTGCCGGCTAGCCCTGGTTCTTGCGGCCGGCCGGCATAATCTGGGGCGCACTTCAGCTTGCGCAGCCCGGTGGTTCCTTGCGGCAGGGCGCATCCGTGCACCAGGACCGGCAAGGGAAGCCGGATCTGAGCGCACCGGACGCCCCGGGGTTAGAACGTATATCCGACCTGTGGCGTTTTTTGCTCCAGCACATCCAGCAAACGCAGCAAGGGGATCAGCACGTTGTATCTTTGCGCTGTCTTGCGGACATACTCCATCACCAGCGGCATGTCGCCCAGATAGGCGTCCTTGCCGTCGCGGTGGTACAGGCGGGCAAAAATGCCGAGTATCTTCAGGTGGCGCTGCAAGCCCATGAATTCAAAGTCGCGGTAGAAACTGTCGACGTCGGGATTCACCGGCAAGCCCGCGCGCCTGGCCTTTTCCCAGTAGCGTATCGCCCAGTCCAGGACCATCTCCTCATCCCATTGCACATAGGCGTCGCGCAATAGCGCGACCAGGTCATAGGTAATCGGGCCGTAGACGGCGTCCTGGAAATCGATGATGCCGGGATTGCCCTTGTCTTGCAGCATCAGGTTGCGCGAGTGGTAGTCGCGGTGCACATACACTTGCGGTTGTGCCAGATTATTGGCCAGCAGCGCGTCGAATACCTTGTTTAAGGTCGCGCTCTGTTCTTCGGTCAGGGTCACGCCCAGATGCTTGCCTATGTACCACTCCGGGAAGATCGTCAATTCCTTGAGCAGCAAGGCGCGGTCGTATTCAGGCAATATATCCGGCTGGCTCTGGGTTTGCATTAAGATCAATGAGTCTATTGCATCCATGTACAGTTTATGCGCACTGTCATGGTTGAGGATGTGGAAATAGGTGGTATTGCCCAGATCGGTCAGCAGCAGGAAACCCGATTCGTCATTCTCTGCCAGCACTTGCGGCACCGACAGTCCGATTTTCCTGAAGATATCTGCAACATGCGCAAATCGTTGCACGCTTTCCATCGGCGGCGGCGCATCCATTACAATATAGCTCAGCCCGTCTGTCGCATCGACCCGGTAATAGCGCCGAAAGCTGGCGTCTGCCGAGGCGCGCCGCAGCGTTTCGGGTTTCAAGGATGGTGTGCTGATACCGTCCAGCCAGCTACGGATAGCGGGCAGGCGTTCGTTCTCTGTTAATTGTGTAGATGACATGACCAAAGGTTCTATATTTACTCTGCAGCTTAAGGAAACGGCCACTTGCCCGTGTTTCCGCCAAGTTCACCTATAATAGGCGATTAATTTAAAAACAAGCGCCGATGTTGGCGATTAAGTACTACCTTACCCCAACCTTAAACGTCATACATGCGCTGGAAACCCGTATTATCTCATTCACAGCAGTTGTTTCCTACTTTCTCCGCGATAGTCGTCGCCGCGATCGTTCCTGCTATCCCGGCTCAGGCCCAAACGGCGATCGCGGAACAGCCGGCGGCGGCCCCGTCTTCTGCTTTGCCTGCGGAGGTCAAAGCGAAAGACGCTGCAGCCGTACAGGAGGTGAGGCTGGTCAGGGGCAATAAAGCTGACGACAAGGCCGGCAATAAAGACGCGCCGACCGTGATCCAGTCCGAGAGCATGAGCGGCCGGCCTGAGCGCATCGCCAATTTCGACAACGACGTCGAGATCGTGAAGGGCGGCATGACCCTGAACGCCGACCGCGCGACCTACCGCAACCTGGAAGATGAGGTGGACGCTTCCGGCAACCTGCGCTTGCAGCGCTTCGGCGATTGCTATAGCGGCGACACGATGCGGCTGCAAATGGATACCGGCATAGGCTACATAGAGAATCCCGTTTACAAGCTGGTAAAAAATAATGCCCAGGGACACGCCTCGCGCGTCGATTTTTTGAGTGAAGAGCACTCCGTCATTCATAGCGGCACCTACAGCACTTGCCAGGGGCTGAGCCCAGACTGGTACCTGAGAGCCGACACCCTGAGCCTGGACACCGGCCTGGATAGCGGCATTGCCAGGAATGCGACGGTGTATTTCAAGGACGTGCCCATCCTGGTGGCGCCGCGCTTGAGTTTTCCGCTATCGGGTGCGCGGCAATCCGGCCTCCTGCCGCCGATTTTTGGCGCGTCGTCGACGGGCGGGGTGGAGTTCGGCTTGCCCTACTATTACAGCATTGCGCCGAATCGCGACTTGACCTTCTACCCAAAACTGATTGCGCGCCGCGGCCTGCAAATGGGGCTGGAAGGCCGTTATCTGGGAGAAACCTATTCCGGTGAAACCAGCGTCGAGGGCTTGCTGGACGACAGGCAGACCAAGACCAACCGATGGTCGATAGCATCCATCCATAAGCAAAAGCTGTTGCCCAATCTGGACTTTAGCTGGGATGTGAATGCGGCATCGGATGATAACTATCCCAGCGATTTCTCCAGGTCCATCACCAAGACCGCGCAGCGTTTGTTGCTGCGCGAGGCGGATATGGTGTATTACGGTTCTTTCTGGAATCTGGGCTTGCGGGCATCGAACTATCAGGTTCTGCAAGACTTGGCCGCACCGATTACCCGGCCTTATGACCGCCTGCCGCAACTTACCTTCCATGCGGAAAAACGGGACCTGTTGGGTTTTGATGCGGTGCTGGATGCTTCATTGACCCGATTCTGGCATCCGACCATGGTGCGCGGCGACCGTGCCGTTCTTAATCCACAGTTGTCTTACCCTATCATCAATCCAGGCTGGTTTATTACGCCCAAGATATCGTTGCACGCGACGACTTATCAACTGAATAATACGGGCGTCGGACAGCCCGCCGATCTTAACCGGGTCCTGCCGACGTTTTCCCTCGACAGCGGCATGGTATTTGAAAAGAAGACGAAGTTCTTCGGGGAAGAGATCACCCAGACCCTGGAGCCGCGGTTATTTTATGTAAAAACGCCTTATCGCAACCAGGACCTGTTTCCGAATTTCGATAGCGCGACCGCCGACTTCAATTTCGCCCAGATTTTCAGTGAAAACCGGTTTACCGGCAGTGACAGGATAGGCGACTCCAACCAGATCACGGCTGCCCTGGTTTCCCGCTATATCGAGGCGTCCGGGGAAGAGCGCCTGCGCCTTGCTATCGGGCAGCGTTTTTACTTCAATACGCAACTGGTAACCTTGCCTGACGTCGCAGCGACCCAGAGCCGCTCGGATCTGCTCTTGTCTGCGGACGGCAAAGTATCCAAAACCTTGAGCGCCAGCGCAGAATTGCAGTTCAGCCAGACCGACAGACAAACTGTGCGGGCCAATTACGGTATCCGCTGGCAGCCGGAATCAGGAAAAGTCTTGAACGTGGAGTATCGCCAGCAGAAGGGCGTACTCGAGCAATTTGATGTTTCAGGCCAGTGGCCGCTGGCCAGACGCTGGTATGCGGTCGCAAGAAGCAACTACTCCTTGCTGGACAAGCAATTGGTCGAAGGGGTCGCCGGTTTGGAATATCGGGCGGATTGCTGGTCGTTTAGATTTATAGCACAACGTTTCGCTACGGCAACGTTGCAATCGACCAGCGCATTTTCTTTCCAGCTGGAGTTGAACGGTTTGGGCAGATTCGGATTGGGATCGAATCCTATCGAAGTCTTGAAAAAGAACATTTCGGGTTATCAGTCTGGGGATTAGCGTGTATATTTCAGCTTTTGCTGAGAAAGCGCGGCAGCCAGGCTAAGAACTCCAGCTGTAAAAAGCAGTCAGACAACGGGTCGCTATGCTGAATGAAGCGTCTAGCCCCTGTTTTAATATGAATTTTGGATCACTATGCGAAATATCTTGCACATGAAACAACGTAATTTCTTTTCTATCTTGGCAATATCAGCTTCTCTGGTGTTGAGTGCTTCCGCATGGTCGCAAGTTAAATTTGCCAATAGCGCCGCTCCGTTTGCAGCGCCCGTCGCCCCAGTCGTTGCCCCTGTTGCAACTCCTGCTGCCACAGCACCTGCCGGCAGCAAGGCCCTGAAACCGCAGCAAGTCAATAGCATCGTCGTCGTCGTCAATGACGAGGTGATCACCAAGCAGGAGCTGGATGAGCGCATGCGCACCGTCGAACGGCGCCTGACTGCGCAGGGCACACCTTTGCCGAGCAGGGCGGAACTGCAAAAACAATTGCTGGAGCGCATGATTGTCGATCGCGCCCAGATACAATTGGCGAAAGAGAACGGCTTCCGCGTGGACGACATCAACCTGGACCGCTCGCTGTTAAAAATGGCCGAGCAGAACAAGATGTCGCTGCAAGAATTTCGCAATCAGATCGAGCGCGAAGGCACGCCCTTCGCCCGTTTTCGCGAAGAAATCCGCGACGAAATCATGATGCAACGCATACGCGAGCGCGAGGTGGACAACAAAATCCAGGTGACGGAATCGGAAATCGACAATTACCTCGCCGCTGCCAGCACGCCGACCAATAGTTCACAGGAATTGAACCTGGCGCAAATCCTGGTCAGAATCCCGGAGAACGCTTCTGCCGAACAAATTGCGCTGCGTCGCACGCGCGCTGAAGAGGTCATGCAAAAACTGAAGGCAGGCGGCGATTTTTCCAAACTGGCAGTGACCTATTCGGATTCCAGCGAAGCGCTGAAAGGCGGCGACCTGGGATGGCGCGAGCAGGATAGGTTGCCGCAGCTGTTCGTGGACGCGGTGGCTAAATTAAAAGAAGGGGAAGTGTCGGAAATCATCAAGAGCCCGAACGGCTTCCACATCTTGAAACTGGTCGGCAAGCGGGCCATCAACGGCGCCAAGACTGCCGCCGCCGCATCCGTGCAGCAGACGCATGCGCGCCATATCCTGATCAAGGTGAACTCGGTGGTTACTGCCGCAGAAGCCAAGCGCAAGCTGCTGGAACTCAAGGAACGCCTGGACAATAATGCTGCGAAATTTGAAGACCTGGCCAAGAGCTTCTCCAATGATGTGTCCGCGGCCCAGGGCGGCGACCTGGGATGGATTTACCCTGGCGACACGTTGCCTGAGTTCGAACAGGCGATGAACAAGCTGGCGATCAATGAAGTCAGCGAACCGGTGGA
The DNA here is from genome assembly GCA_035487495.1 of Undibacterium sp. Classification (GTDB taxonomy): domain Bacteria; phylum Pseudomonadota; class Gammaproteobacteria; order Burkholderiales; family Burkholderiaceae_D; genus Undibacterium. The sequence goes on along the minus strand of DATHMC010000303.1, from coordinate 1,351 downwards.
AACACAGTTCGGCTACCACCTGATCCAGGTATTGGAGCGCAAGACCGACGACGTGTCAAAAGACCGCCAGCGGGCGGCGGCGCGCCAGGCCGTGCGCGACCGCAAAGCGGACGAAGCATTGCAGGATTGGCTGCGCCAGTTGCGTGACCGTGCTTATGTAGAATTCCGCACAGAAGACAAATAATGAAACTTCCGGTCATCGCGCTGACAGTTGGCGAACCAGCGGGCATAGGACCGGAAATTTCCCTCAGGGCTGCGTGGCAGTTGCGCCACGAGATACGGCCGGTACTGATCGGCGATGCCGCCTATCTTTCCATGCTGGCCGCCGGGATAGCGGCCGACATCAGCCTGATGGGCGTCTCCGTCGAGGCGCTGCGCAATGATGGACTGCCCAATTGCAGCGACAAGCAAATCACCGTGATCGATTGCCCTCTGGCCGCCCATGTGGTGCCGGGCCAATTGGACGCGAGAAACGGCCGCTCCGTGTTGCACACGCTGGATGTGGCGATAGAAAGCGTGTCGCCGGGGGCCGGCTGGTGCGATGCGATCGTCACCGCGCCGCTGCAAAAAAGCACGATCAATGACGCCGGCGTCGCTTTCAGCGGACATACCGAATACCTGGCAGAAAAGACCGGCACCGCGCAAGTGGTGATGATGCTGGCTTGCGAGGCGTCGGCAAGCTTGCCCCAGCCTTTACGGGTGGCGCTGGCAACCACGCACCTGCCTTTGAAGGATGTGCCTGCTGCGATCACCTTTGACGGTTTGCTGACGACCCTGCAGATCATCGACCGGGATTTGCGTCAAAAATTCGGCCTGAGCCAGCCGCGCATCCTGGTGACCGGCCTGAATCCGCATGCCGGTGAAAACGGTTACCTGGGGCGGGAAGAGATTGATGTGATTGCGCCGGTGTTGCAGCGTGCGCAGTCTCTGGGCATTGCTGCCACCGGGCCGTATCCGGCGGATACCTTGTTCCAGCAAAAATACCTGGAGCAGGCCGATTGCGTGCTGGCCATGTATCACGACCAGGGCTTGCCGGTGCTGAAGCACGCCAGTTTCGGGCAGGGCGTGAATATTACTCTGGGCCTGCCCTTGATACGCACGTCGGTGGATCATGGGACAGCGCTGGATTTGGCGGCGCAAGGGTTGGGGTTGGCGGATGTGGGGAGTATGGTGGTGGCTATCCGGGTTGCGGCGGGAATGGTGCGGGTGCGTTCTGCCGCTCCTGCATAAAGTTCAGTCGCTTTGAGATTGCTGGCCGGGGGTAGCCCGGCGGCTACTTACTTTCTTTGCTTCGCCAAAGAAGAGTAAGCAAAGAAAGGCGACCGCAAGCCTCGCCCCTTCGGGGTGCCCG
>DATHMC010000302.1:0-10414 GCA_035487495.1 Undibacterium sp. | reverse complement strand
GGCGCGGCGCCGCGCCAGCGCGGCAGCAGCGAGCCGTGAATATTGATGCAGCCCAGGCGCGCAATGTCCAGCGCTGAGCGCGGCAGTATCAGGCCGTAGGCGGCTACCACCATCACGTCGTGCGGGGTGGCTTGCAATAGTTGATGCGCCTCTTTGGCGATATCGGGATATTTGCCGTCCAGCCGCAACGAGACAGGCTGTGCCACCGGTATATTGTGCTGCAATGCGAATTGCTTGACTGCCGACGCCTGCAATTGCATGCCGCGTCCAGCGGGACGGTCCGGCTGTGTCAGCACCAGCGGAATCTCGAAGCCTGCCTGGTGCAGCGCCTGCAGCGCAACGGCGGCAAATTCCGGCGTGCCGGCGAAAATGACTCTCATTAGCGTACCCGCTGCTTGCTGCGGTTTTCTTCGCGTTCCTCTTTCAGCATCTTGGTCTTGATGCGATTGCGTTTCAGCGGCGACAGGTATTCGACAAATACGATGCCCTTCAGGTGGTCCATTTCATGCTGTATGCACACGGCCAACAGGCCGTCGGCATGGACTTCGAAGGGTTTGCCGTTCAGGTCGAACGCCTTTACCTTGACTTCGGCAGGGCGCTCCACGCCGTCATAGACGCCGGGCACCGACAGGCAGCCTTCGTCGTAGACTTTGGTTTCTGCGCTGGCCCAGAGTATCTCGGGGTTGATGAAAACGCGCAGTTCGCTATTGGTGTCGGACGTGTCGATCACGATCAACTGCTCGTGCACATCGACCTGGGAGGCCGCCAGGCCGACGCCGGGAGCGTCGTACATGGTTTCGGCCATATCGGCGGCCAGTTTTTTCAGGCGTTCGTCAAAAATGCTGACCGGCTTGGCAACTTTGTGTAAGCGCGGATCGGGATAACGCAGGATATTTAATATAGACATAAGACATTTCGCAACAGCGGATCAGTACAACAAAGCGGTTTTTCTTGCTAGTTCAAGGATTTATGGGCAGAATTTGATTCAATTTGGCAAGTTTTGCAGGCGCAGGCCTTATCGTTACGGCATCATTTTACGCATGGAAGCGATGCCCCATGAATAATAATGCGGACGTCGGCAGATGCAGGCCCAAACGCCTTCATGCTCAGGCAATTGTCAGAAGCTGCAGCCTAAGACCTCCACGATAGCACTACGACGTACCACGCACCGGACAATATACATGAAAAAGTTTAGCACAATCGCTCTGGTTCTCGCTTTTGCCTTTCCTGCCATCAGTGCTACGCAGGCGTTTGCACAAGATGCGCAAAGCCGAGTGGCTGGCAGCGGCAAATGCAGTTTCCTGCCCGACGCTCCGGACAAACATGTCGTGGTCAGCGGAGATACCTTGTGGGGCATCTCCGGTAAATTCCTGGCGAACCCATGGTGCTGGCCGGAAGTATGGGGCATGAACCGCGAAGAAATTCGCAACCCGCACTGGATCTACCCGGGCCAGGTCGTCTATTTTGATCGCGTCAACGGGCGCTTGCGCCTGGGTCAGGTGATCAGCGGCGGCGGTTCGTCCGAAACCACCAGGCTGTCGCCGCAATTGCGTACCCAGGGGCTGGGCGGTATGGCGATTCCGGCCATTCCCTCTAACCTGATCGAGCCTTTCCTGTCCCAGCCGCTGATTGTTGAGGAGAATGAGCTGGCCAGTGCGCCGCGCATCGTGGCGACCCAGGAGGGGCGGGTGGTGCTGGCGAAAAATGACAAGGCCTATGTGCGCGGCGATTTGAACGGAGGCACGTCGTTCCAGGTGTTTCGTCCGGGCGTCGCGCTGAAAGACCCGGAGACCAGCAAGGTCATCGGCTACGAGGCGGTGTTCTTGGGCACCATGAAGCTGGATCGCACCGGCAAAGGCGCCGATAGCGTGGACAGTTTTATCGTCGTCAATGCCAAGCAAGAGATGACGGTCGGCGACCGCCTGATTCCGATTCCGCCGACGCCGATCCTGAACTATGTGCCGCATCCCCCCGAGCAGGCGGTGGCGGCCAGGGTTGTTGCAGTGTATGGCGGCGTCGGACAAGGCGGGCAAAACAATATCATCAGCATCAATCGCGGCGCCAATAGCGGGTTGAATCTGGGCACGGTGCTGGAATTATCGCGTTTCGGCGAGACTGTCCCGGATACCACGGATAACAAGAGGCCGATCAGGCTGCCCGATGAAAAATACGGCACCCTGTTCATTTTCCGCGTATTCAATAATATTGCCTACGGGCTGGTGATGCAGGTGACCAATACCGTGCAGGTCGGCGATATTGTGGCGACACCTGAATAGTCAGTGCCGCAGTGGCCGTAGCAGAAAACTTGAATGCCGCTGAACTGGCAGCCTGGATACGTCTGGAGCAAACGCCGGGGGTAGGCCAGGAAACGGCGCGCAAACTGCTTGCGGCGTTCGGCCTGCCCGAGCAAATTTTTGCTGCCGGTTTCGCGGCGCTGCGTTCTGTCGTGCCTGACCGGATCGCAGCGGCGCTCGACCAGCCAGCGAGCGCGCAAATTCAAGCCCAGATCGCCAAGACCCTGGCGTGGTGCGAGCAAGAGGGCAATCGGGCGCTGACATTGGCCGATGCCTGCTATCCCAAGTCCTTATTGAATACCCCGGATCCGCCCGTCATTCTCTACGTCAAAGGACGCGTAGCGTTGCTGGAAGCTTCCGCCATGGCGGTAGTGGGCAGCCGCAACGCAACGGCGCAGGGCGTGGACAATGCCGAGAAATTTTCCGCCGCCCTCAGCCAGGCCGGCTGGACTATCGTGTCCGGCCTGGCCGCTGGCATCGATGCGGCCGCCCACCAGGGCGGCTTGCGCGGCCCCGGTTCGACGATAGCGGTGATCGGCACTGGTGCCGACATTGTCTACCCGGCCCGCAATCGGGCTTTGGCACATTTGATTGCAGACGGCGGCTGTATCGTAAGTGAGTACCCGCTAGGCATGCCTGCCATCGCCGCCAATTTCCCGCGCCGCAACCGCATCATTTCCGGCCTGGCGAAAGGCGTGCTGGTCGTGGAGGCGGCGGCGCAATCCGGTTCCCTGATCACCGCCCGCATGGCGGCCGAGCAGGGCCGCGAGGTATTTGCCATACCCGGCTCTATCCATTCGCCACTGGCCAAAGGTTGCCACCTGCTGATCAAGCAGGGCGCCAAGCTGGTCGAGTCGGCGCAGGATATCCTGGATGAATTGCCCTTGGGCGCAGTTCAGCCGGCCAGAGTAAGCCGTCCGCACACTATGCCAGATGAAGTGCAGGATCCGTTGCTGGCGTTGATGGGTTATGATCCCGTGCATATAGACGCGCTGGCCTTGCGCAGCGGGCATGATGTGGCGGTGTTGAATGCACAATTATTACATCTGGAACTGGATGGAGTCATAGAGCAACTGCCCGGCGCCAATTACCGCCGCATCGCTTGATCCGGACGCGGATTTCATGAGAAATTTCATGCCGGCAAGTGGCTTGGGGCTTGTTTCAAAACGCCCTTGGGGATACAGTGGCACTATGTTTGATATTCTTGTATACCTCTACGAAACGTACTACCGCCCGGACGCCTGTCCGGATGCCGAAGCCTTAGCCAAAAAATTGTCGGCGGTCGGATTTGAGGATGACGAAATTTCCGAAGCGCTGGACTGGCTGACTGTTTTGGCTGACAACACCAGCGGCCTGGCTGAGAAATTGCCCGAGGCGGCGCCGTTCTCTACCGGATTTCGCATCTATGCCCAGCAAGAAATTGCGGTACTTGGCGCGCCGGCGATGGGTTTTATCCAATTTCTGGAATCGGCTGGCCTGTTGAATCCGCAACAGCGCGAGATTGTCATCGAGCGCGCATTGGCGATTAATGAATCCCCGGTCCCGCTGGACAAGATCAAGGTGATCGTGCTGATGATGCTGTGGAGCCAGGGCAAAGAGCCGGATATGCTGATGTTTGACGAATTGCTATTGTCGGACGACGAGAGCGAGCCGCGTTTGTTGCACTGATTGCATTTATCGGCAGCGATCGCCACGTGCGTTGAGCATGATGCTGCTGATAGGCAATTGTTCCTCTATTGAAATATTTTCCCATCCTTGACGCAAAAATCCACTTTTAATGTGACAAAAATCACATGTCGATTGCGGATTTCTAGTTAACGCGTTTATCATCCCCGCTAAATTCCCTTAATTAGGGTAGTCTTACGCTTATTTTGGACTGTCGGTCCATGTATGGTGCCAAAGTAACCATAAAATCTTGTCGTCGCTCACAAATGCAGATGCTGCTGATTTAGTAAAATGGCAACACAGATAATAAATAAGCAGTAATAATGAGCATTGACTCAGCAACAATAAAAGCACAAGCCGGCAGTTTTGCTAAAGAACCAATCCGAGATCTCACACTATGACCAAAACCCTCATCATCGCCGAGAAGCCCTCTGTCGCCAATGATATTGCGAAGACCCTGGGCGGCTTTACCAAGCACGATGAGTATTTCGAGTCCGACGAGTACGTCCTGTCTTCCGCCGTCGGCCACCTGCTGGAAATTGCGGTGCCAGAGGAATATGACGTCAAGCGCGGCAAATGGACGTTCACCCACCTGCCCATGATTCCGCCGCATTTTGCGTTGAATCCCATCGCCAAGACCGAATCCCGACTGAAGGTGCTGAACAAGCTGATCAAGCGCAAGGATGTCTCCGCGCTCATCAACGCATGTGACGCGGGCCGCGAGGGTGAACTGATCTTCCGCCTGATTGCGCAACATGCGAAGGCCAAGCAGCCGGTCAGCCGCCTGTGGCTGCAGTCGATGACGCCCGGCGCGATACGCGACGGCTTCAAGCACCTGCGTACCGACGAAGAAATGTTGCCGCTGGCCGACGCCGCCCGCTGCCGTTCCGAGGCCGATTGGCTGATCGGTATCAACGGTACCCGGGCGATGACTGCCTTCAACTCCAAGGAGGGCGGCTTTTACCTGACCACGGTCGGGCGGGTGCAGACGCCGACCTTGTCGATCGTCGTGGAGCGTGAAGAAAAGATCAAGAGTTTCGTGTCCCGCGATTATTGGGAAGTGCGCGCGGAGTTTGTCTGCGCCGCCGGCATCTATGAGGGCCGCTGGCTGGATCACCAGTTCAAGAAGGATGAATTCGATCCCGAAAGGCGCGCCGAACGCTTGTGGAGCAAGGCCGCCGCAGAATCCATCGTGTCCGCCTGCCGCGGCAAGATGGGCAATGTCAGCGAGGAATCCAAGCCGGCCACGCAAATCGCGCCTGCGCTGTTCGACCTGACCAGCCTGCAGCGCGAGGCCAACTCGCGCTTCGGCTTCTCGGCCAAGAATACCCTGGGCCTGGCGCAGGCCTTGTACGAAAAGCACAAAGTGCTGACCTATCCGCGTACCGATTCCCGCCATTTGCCGGAGGATTACCTGAGCACGGTGAAGGATGCGCTGGAGGCGGTGTCGGAGAATAATAACTACCATCAGTTCGCCAAGCAGATTCTGAAAAGCAACTGGGTCAAGCCGAACAAGCGTATTTTCGACAATACCAAGATCAGCGATCACTTTGCGATCATTCCGACTACGCAAGTGCCGAAGAATCTGTCCGAGCCCGAGCAAAAATTGTACGACCTGGTGACGCGCCGCTTCATGGCGGTGTTTTTCCCGGCGGCGGAGTTCCAGGTCACTACCCGTATCACCGAAGTATCCGGACACCAGTTCAAGACCGAAGGCAAGGTCATGACCAATCCCGGCTGGCTGGCGATCTACGGCAAGGAAGTCCAGGACGAGAAAGATCCCGAGAACAAGGGCAACCTGGTCGCGGTCGCCAAGGGCGAGAAAGTCAAAACCGAATCCATCACCGCTAACGGCCTGGTCACCAAGCCGCCCGCCCGCTATTCGGAAGCCACCTTGCTGTCGGCCATGGAAGGCGCCGGCAAGCTGGTGGACGATGAGGACCTGCGCGAAGCGATGGCAGGCAAGGGGCTGGGCACGCCGGCAACCCGCGCCGCGATTATTGAGGGTTTGCTGAACGAGAAATACCTGCTGCGCGAAGGTCGTGAACTGATGCCTACCGCCAAGGCTTTCCAATTGATGACCTTGTTGCGCGGCCTGGGGGTGGATGAGCTGACCTCACCCGAGCTGACCGGCGAATGGGAATACAAATTGTCTCAGATGGAACGCGGCAAGATCAGCCGTGAAGAGTTCATGCGCGAAATTGCACAGATGACGCAAATCATCGTCAAACGCGCCAAAGAATACAACAATGACACGATCCCCGGCGACTACGCAACGCTGAAGACGCCTTGCCCGAACTGCGGCGGCGTGGTCAAGGAAAACTATCGCCGCTTTGCCTGCACCAAGTGCGAATTCTCGATGAGCAAGACGCCGGGCAGCCGCCAATTTGAAGTGGCCGAAGTGGAAGAGTTGCTGAACAAGCGCGAGATAGGGCCATTGCAGGGGTTTCGTTCCAAAATGGGACGCCCATTTGCTGCGATACTGAAGATCGTGCCGGATGCCGATAATAGCAATCTGAAGCTGGAATTCGATTTCGGCCAGAGCCAGGATGACGGCGAGGACGGCGAAGGTGTCGACTTTACCGGACAGACGCCGCTCGGCCCCTGCCCTAAATGCGCCAGCGGCGTGTATGAGATGGGCCTGGCCTATGTCTGCGAAAAGTCCGTCGCCAAACCGAAGGCTTGCGATTTCCGCAGTGGCCGCATCATTTTGCAGCAGGAAATCCTGCCGGAGCAAATGGCCAAGCTGCTCAACGAAGGCAAGACGGATTTGCTGCCGGGCTTCATCTCGCAGCGTACGCGCCGTCCATTCAAGGCTTTCCTGGTGCGCGGCAAGGATGGCAAGGTCAGCTTCGAGTTTGAAGAGCGCAAGGCCAAAGCGCCGGCCAAGGGCAAGGCCGCAGCAGTAGAAACTGAAGATGAAAAGCCGGCCAAGAAGACTGCTGCGCGCGCAACCGCCGCCAAAACGGCAAAGGCGCCTGCAAAAACGGCGACCAAAACGGCTGCTGCGAAAAAGCCTGCGGTGAAAAAAGCGGCGGTGAAAAAGAAAGCCGCGGCCTGACCCGGTCTGACGGCCGTTTTGTGCCGTTCTCGCTACACCCAGGCTGGTAAGAACTCGGGTATTTCGTTTATAGTCTGGACATCTTCCCGGCGGGAAGCTGTCGTCAAGCGGGCCGGGTCGCCCCCGGCCGCTCAGCCGTGCCGGCGACGCTGCCGGATCGGCAAATGCGTTGCGGGCGCCGCCGCCAGGACGCCTTCAGTAGACTCTTATGTCGCTTGCAAGCGATAAGGATCAAAATGGATTCGAATACCCTGTTGGCGACCACCCGTGCCGAGTTTCTTCGAACATTTGTGGAGGCGGTCAATGCCTCCATTCCACTCTCTATTGAAGCCCTGTACAAGAAAGCCGACCAAAGCCACTCCTCCATCGAGCAGGGCTGGATGCTGACCGCGCGTAGCGTATTGCGGGTAAGGCAAGAGCATATGGTGCAGCAAATGCGCAAGGAAATGGAGCATTTGCTGAATCGCAGCTTCCAGACTACCTATAATAATTTCCGCCCCTCGGTAGCGTTCCAGAGCGACACGCTGTCCCTGGTGGAATCGTCCGTGATGGAGGACGAGTTGCGCATCAACCAGGTCACCCAAGGTTTTCGCAACGAGGCGGAAGAGCAGCTGCGTGACTTGAACATACGGATTGCCTTGCTGTTTGACCAAGATACGATCAATGAGAGGGAAAATCCGTTCCGTCCCTATCTGTTTTCACGCTGCATTGTCAGCTCGGTCGAAACCCTGGAACAGAGCGAGGCATTGCACGCGATACTCGTGACCCAGTTGGCCGAGGGCCTGGCGCCGCATGTGGCCGATATTTATAACAGCGTGAACTCGCAGTTGGCCAAGCACGGCATTGCCGCTCAATTACAACTGAAGATCAAGAAATCTCCGACCCAATCCAGCCTGCCTGCCGGTTACCTGCCGAGTGATGTGCTGGCCGACGATGCCAACGATAGCGCGTCTGCCGCCATGTCGCGCGGGCGCAGTGCTGCAGGCGGCGGCCAGTATGAGATTGGCGGCAAGCCGTACGATATCGATTCGCGCGTATTGTCATCGGATGCACCCAGGGGCAGGATTGAGCAATTGCTGGACTCGGTACGCATGATGGCCGGCGGCATTGTGAACTCCATGCCGGGCCGCAGCCACGCGCAATTTGCCGATACGCTGCCGGCCGCAATGGCGGCGAGCACGCCGATGGCTGCCGGCGGCGCCCACGCCGACAAGCCTGGCTGGCTAGGTAGCGGCCAGGCGATAGGCGATGTGCTAAGGAAATTCCTGTCGGACAGCGGCCCCAGTTGGCAAGCCAAGGTGGCCAGCCATATTGCCGAGGGCGAAGGCAGGCCCGCGGATGGCGCGCCATTCGCGAATTCGCAATTGAGGTATGACGGCGGCCTGAACGTGCCATCGGCGCAGCGTGCCGATTCCGCCTTGACCAGCTCGGTACGCAATTTGCAAAGCGGGCATACTCCGCTGACGGAACAAATGCTGGACCAGAACGGCGAAGTGCGCAATCTGCTGCTGGAAAGAAGATCGCAGCTCAATAGCGAGGCCAAGGGCGTCGATGAACAGATGACGATCGATATCGTCGCGATGCTGTTTGAATTTATCCTGCGTGACGGCCAGGTTCCTGCCGAAGTAAGGGCCCAGCTTGGCCGCCTGCAATTCCTGGTGCTGAAGATGGCCTTGCGGGACGCCAGTTTGCTGACGCAAAAGGGGCATCCGGTCCGCTTGCTGATTAACCGGATAGGCTCGATCTCGCTGGGGCTGAAGCAACTGGACCCTAGCGGCACGCACGTTACGGAAGAAATCGTCAGGATCGTCGCCACCCTGCTGGAGGATGAGACCGAAGACTCCCTGATGTTTGCCAAGGCGCTGGATGAACTGGATGCTTTTATTGCGCAAGAGTTGCGGGCACGCAATACCGATGTAGAGCGCACAGTGCAAGCCATGGAGCAGGCGCAGAATCGCACTTTGCGCTTTGCGCACACGGCTGCACAGACTGCGCAAGCCCTGTCGGACCTGACGATAGACCCTTACCTGCAGAATTTCTTGCAAAACGACTGGGCGCGCGCGATTGAGCATGCCGACCGCATGGATGCCAAACGCGCGCGCCGCTACCGTCTGCTGGTGCCGGATTTACTCTGGAGCATAGTGCCCAAGTTGAACCCGGATGATCGCAGCCAGTTGTTTGCATTGTTGCCGATCATCCTGAATACGCTGCGTGAGGGCTTGGGATTGATAGGTTGGGATAGCGCCCGGCAGCAGGAATTGCTGAACTGGCTGGTGGATGCGCACACCAACGCGCTGAGGGCGCCCCCGGGGGCGCCGCCTTCGCCGCCGCTTCCGGTGATTCATGAGCATTTCAGCAAGTTCATCGATAATCCCGAGGCGATGCCGGCGGCCGGCGTCAGTTCCGATATTCCGGAGAACAGGCAATTCCTGGATGATGCGATCAAGGAAATGAATCTTGAGGTCCATTGGATAGACAGGATGCTGGAGCATGACCAGGAACTGGCTGCGGATGCTCCGGGTAAGCGCGGCGCGGTTGCCGGTGACCAGGCGAGGGAAGAGGCCAGCGTCCTGCAAAGGCTGCAAAACGGCGTCTCGCTGGAGATCAATCTGGGCGGCAAGCCCAGCCAGGGGCGTCTTAGCTGGGTGGACCCCAATTTATCCAGCCTGGTGCTGACGCTGGATGGGCAGTCGGCACCGTCCATGGTCAGCGTCAGCATGTTTCGCCGCCTGATCAATCATGGCCGGGTACGCTTTCTGGAGGCCGAACCGCTGTTTGAGCGCGCAGTCCAGTCTTTGCTGTTGTCGGCGGATAATATGGCGCACGCAGTGCAGTGACGCGTAAATCAGTTAATTGTAAGAAATCCGATGTTTGCCGGCGCGCTAATCCTTGCCGGCCTCGATATCCGGCTCAAAGAAACACCATTTAGCCTGCGGCCAAGTCTGCTGTATGCTTTCCTCCACCTCATTAATCGCGTGTACCAGTGCCAGATCCGACTCCTGGCGGTGCATTTTGGCCTGCACCGCGATCATTAATTGCTCGCCCCATTGCAGGGTAATCAGATTGATCACGGATTCCACGTGGGGATGCGCCTCTATATGTGCCTTGATGGCGTCGTTCACTTCCGGCGCAGCCGATTCCCCGGTGATCATGGCCTTCACCTCGCGGGTGACAAAGAATGCCACTGTCATCAGCAGCGCGCCGACCACGATGGAGCCGACCGCATCCCAGACGGGATTGCCGGTCGTGACGGCCAGTACGACGGCGATAAAGGCGATTGCCAGGCCTGCCAGCGCAGCAATATCCTCGCCCGCCACCACCATCAGTTCCGACTGCCGGGTTTCGCGGAACCATGCGAAGAAAGGTTTCCCCTGGGATATCTTGTTGATCTCCT
>DATHMC010000301.1:0-6317 GCA_035487495.1 Undibacterium sp. | reverse complement strand
CATGATGGTTTCCACACCGCCGCCGTACAACCAGATTTTGTCGTTCAGCGTGGGCGCGCCTATCGCCTGATTGCCAACGCCGCCGGCTCCATGGCAGCCCGCGCAAACGCCGAACTTGGCCTTGCCGAATACGGCCTTGATAGGATCGTGCGACGAGTTGGACAGGCTGAGCACGTAGTGCGCAACGTTTTGCACATCATCGTCGGTTCCCAGCGCCTTGGCCATGGAAGGCATCTGCCCATTCCTGCCGTACATGATCGTGGTCTTGATGATGTCGGGGGTGCCGCCGTATAGCCAGTCCTTGTCGGTCAGGTTGGGGAAGCCTTTGTTGCCGCGCGCGTCCGAGCCGTGGCACTGCGCGCAATAGGTCAGGAACAGGCGCTCGCCGATTGCATGCGCCTGCGGGTCGGCCGCTACCAGCTTGATATCCTGACGCAGGAATTTGTCAAACAGCGGCCCATACTCTGCATCCGCGACCTTCAATTCCTTCTGGTATTGCTGGCTGGATTGCCAGCCCAGCTTGCCGGCATAGGAACCCAATCCGGGATATAGATATAAATAGGCGCCGCCAAAGATAATGGTCAGTACGAACAGCCACATCCACCATCGCGGCAAGGGATTATTCAGTTCACCCAGGTCTTCATCCCAGATATGCCCTGTGGTTTCCGCCTCTGCGTGAGGATCACTTGAAACTTTGATTTTCGCTGTGGACTGGGTCCACAGCAATACGGCGCAGCCGGCTATGCCGATGATGGTGAGCAGCGCAATATAGGCATTCCAGAATTCATTCGTAAAGTCAGCCATGTTGAGACTCCCTTACCCTGGTTGGCACATCGGCATCCGTAACTTCGTCTGCAAACGGCAAGTTGGCGGCGGCATCGAAATCATTCTTGCGGCCGGAACTGTAGGACCAGTAGACAATGCCCAGAAATACCAGCAAGCTGACGACGGTCATGATGCTTCTCATATCGGTTAGGAAATTGATGATGTCCATGCTTATCTCCTGCTCTTGATCAAGGTGCCCATGTCTTGCAGATAGGCGATCAGTGCGTCCTGCTCGGTTTTGCCTTCTAGCGCTTCTGGCGCATGCACGATCTCGTCTTCTGAATAAGGGTGGCCCAGCATTTTCAGGACGCGCATCTTGGGTACGATTTCTGCCGGCACCAGTTTGGTTTGCGCCAACCATGGATAGCCGGGCATATTTGATTCCGGTACTACATCGCGCGGATTATTCAAGTGGATGCGATGCCATTCGTCACTATAGCGCCCGCCTACCCTTGCCAGATCCGGCCCGGTGCGCTTGGAACCCCATTGAAATGGCCGGTCATACACAAATTCTCCTGCAACCGAATAGTGGCCGTAGCGTTCAGTCTCTGCCCGGAAAGGCCGTATCATTTGTGAATGACAGTTGTAGCAGCCTTCTCGTACATAGATGTCTCGACCAGCCAGACGTAGCGCAGGATACGGCTTGAGTCCGGTTACAGGTTCGGTGGTCGATTTCTGGAAGAATAACGGCACGATTTCCACCAGTCCGCCAAAACTGACGACAACAATAACCAGCGCGATTAACAACCATGGATTTTTCTCTATCCACTCATGGGAAAATTTCATTGATGACTCCTTAAATTATTCGTTGATGGCGAGCTGCCGCTGTCATGCCTTAACACCGGCAAGCACCGGTATGCGCATGTTTGCGGTCTTGCTGTCGCGAATAGTCATAAAGACGTTGAATGCCATCAGCAGCATGCCGCTCAGATACAGCAGTCCGCCGCCAAAGCGGATCACATAGTAGGGGTAAGTCGCTTTCACGGATTCCACAAAGGTGTAGGTCAAGGTACCGTCCGGATTGACCGCGCGCCACATCAGGCCTTGCATCACACCGGCAATCCACATCGCCGCGATATACAGCACAATGCCGATTGTCGCCACCCAGAAATGCAGCTCTATCATGGATTTGCTCCACATTTCCGTTTTTCCGGAGAGCCGGGGTATCAGGTAATACATGGAACCCATTGTGATGAAGCCCACCCAGCCCAAGGCGCCGGCATGCACGTGGCCTATGGTCCAGTCGGTATAGTGTGAAAGTGCATTCACCGTCTTGATCGACATCATCGGCCCTTCAAAAGTGACCATGCCATAGAACGACAGCGAGACAACCAGGAATTTCAGGATGGGATCGGTGCGCAGCTTGTGCCAGGCGCCTGACAGGGTCATGATGCCGTTGATCATGCCGCCCCAGGATGGCGCCAGCAGGATCAGCGAGAACACCATGCCTATGGATTGCGTCCAGTCCGGCAGGGCGGTGTAGTGCAGATGGTGCGGGCCTGCCCACATATAGGTGAATATCAGCGCCCAGAAATGCACGATGGACAGGCGATAGGAATACACGGGGCGTTCCGCTTGCTTGGGGATGAAGTAATACATCATTCCCAGGAAGCCGGCGGTCAGGAAGAAGCCGACCGCATTATGCCCATACCACCATTCGATCATGGCGTCTTGCACGCCGGAATAGGCGGAGTAGGATTTTGTCAGCGATACCGGAACGGCCGCGCTATTGACGATATGCAGCAACGCGACAGTCAGGATGAAGGCGCCGAAAAACCAGTTGGCGACATAGATGTGCGCTACCTTGCGTTTTAGCAGCGTGCCGAAAAACACCACCGCATAGGAGACCCAGACCACGGCCAGCAACAGGTCTATAGGCCATTCCAGTTCTGCATATTCCTTGCCCTGGGTGATGCCCATGGGCAGTGTGATGGCCGCCAGCACGAGCACCAGTTGCCAGCCCCAGAAAGTAAACGCGGCCAGGCCGTCGGAAAACAGCCTGACCTGGCAAGTGCGCTGCACGACATAATAGGAAGTTGAAAATAGCGCGCAACCGCCGAACGCAAAAATAACCGCATTGGTATGTAAAGGCCGCAGGCGGCCGTAGCTTAGCCAGGGGATATTGAAGTTCAGTTCCGGCCATGCCAGTTGGGCGGCAATCAGCACGCCTACCAGCATGCCGACTATGCCCCAGACAATGGTTGCAATAGCGAATTGCTTCACTACCTTGTAATTATAGTTTAGCGCTGTATCCACACATACTCTCCCAAAGTATTTCGATCATGAGAGGGAGGATAGATGCGAGCCGGTTTTTATTCCTTGATATGCATCAAATAGAGGCCAGTTTATTGTTTATTTTTTTGTCAGTTTCAATGGAGTTCGAATACTCGCGGCCCCTTTATTTTGCAAATTCATCATGGCTGTTGGCATCGGGATAATCTTCGCCCTTTTTTGCGGATTGCCCGAGTGCGATACGTTGGAAGTGTGTTGCAGCGCCTGCTGGCGGTCAAACTTGAAAACGGATACCGCCTGGCTCAGCCTCACGGCCTGCTCATCCAGATTGCCCGCCGCAGCTGCCGCCTGTTCCACCAAAGCCGCATTTTGCTGCGTCACTTCATCCAGTTCGACGATGGCGCGGTTAACTTGGTCAATGCCCGCGCTTTGCTGATGGCTGGCGTCTGCGATAGCGCCCATGATCTCGGCGACCCTATGCACCGAGAGGACAATTTCCTGCATTGTGCTGCCTGCCTCATCAACCAGTTGATTGCCGGTCTTCACTTTTTCGGCGGATTCGTCGATCAATGCCTTGATTTGTTTAGCCGCCGCAGCCGATTTTTGCGCCAGCATGCGCACTTCCGTAGCGACCACGGCAAAGCCGCGGCCCTGTTCGCCGGCGCGGGCGGCTTCCACCGCTGCGTTCAGCGCAAGAATATTGGTCTGGAAGGCGATATCATTGATCAGGCTGATGATTTCGCCTATCTTGCCTGACGATGCATTGATGTCGTTCATGGTAGCTCCTACCCTGGCTACCGCTTCGCCGCCCTTGGCGGCGATCTGCGATGCCGCCACCACCAGTTGATCGGCGTGCCTGGCGTTGCTTGCGTTTTCTTTTACGCTGGAGGCAAACTGCTGCATGCTGGAAGCGGTTTCTTCCAGGCTGGTTGCCTGCGATTCCGTGCGACGTGCGAGATCCATATTGCCTGCCGCGATTTCGCCGGTGGAGACCGATATTGACGCCACATTGCTGCGCACGTCGCCTATGCTGGCTTTCAGGTTCACATTCAATTGCTGCAAGGCCCGTTGCATCTGCCCCATATCCCCATAGCCGTCGGCCTCAAACCTTGTGCTCAGATCCCCTCCCATCAGTGCATACAGGGTATCGGTTGCGCGCTTGATCGGCGCTACGATGCTGTCATGCAGGACATACCATAGCCACAATATGCTGACCATGCCCAGGATCGTGACGGCAATATTGCCGAACACGTGCAGGCGGGGAGAGCCGATCAGGCCGAAGGAGTTGACACAGCCGAGGATGAATAGGGCGCTCAGCAAAGACATGCCGTAGTTGATGCGGCTCCCTGTCGAAAGATTCCTTACTTTAGAGAGTAATACGGCAAGTCCGCCACGTATCACCGCGCCTTGTTTGATCTGCAGGCCCTTAGCGTCGCCATCGCGGAAACTGGCATACAGCGCTTCCGCGTTTTCCACTTGCTCGCGGCTTGGCTTGGTGCGAATAGACATGTAACCCGCTGCGACGCCATTTTCCTTGATAGGGGCGACGTTCGCCAGCACCCAGTAATAGTCGCCGTTCTTGCAACGGTTCTTGACGAGTCCGGTCCACGGCAGGCCCAGCTTCATCGTGGCCCACAGGTCGGAAAAAGCTTCTGCGGGCATATCCGGATGGCGCACGAGATTGTGCGGCTGGCCCAATAACTCTTCTTCGGTAAAGCCGCTGATTTGTATGAAGCTTGGGTTGACGTAGGTAATTTTCCCCTTTAAATCGGTTTTGGATACGATGGATTCACCGTCTTTCAGCTCATGTTCCACGTTACTGATCGGTAGATTGGTGCGCATTGCTTACTCCTGTTTATTCATCTTGATTATCTTGCCGCCTCCGACGCTAGTTAGCGCGCTTCCCAATTCCGGGGCATCCACAGGCAATTTGGCCTCCCCCGCTGCAGGGGAGGCTTCAGGGAGGTCGTTGTCCTGCAGAATCCTGAGCGCCGGCCCCAGCATATCGTCAAATTGTCCGCTATCGGACATGGCCAGGAAGACCCAGATCGCAATGAATACGATCAGGACGCTGATAGGGATCAGTAAGTAAAGCGATTCCATGTCACAGCTTCCGGCCAACGGCAATTGGCGGGGGAGCCGGCATGCAGGCGCCGGTATTGTCCGGCGTCGCCGATCTGCGCGGCATGCGGTGTAATTTTAATGCATTGACGACGACGATCATAGAGCTGACAGCCATTCCCGCACCCGACAATAACGGGCTCAGGAAACCACATGCAGCTGCCGGTATCGCCGCCAGGTTATAGAGGCCGGCCCAGAGCAGATTTTGCCGGATTACCAATCCGGTGTCGTGCGCCAGGAAAAAAGTGTACAGCAAGGACTCCAGATTTTCCGATAACAGCACGGCATCGGCGTTGACCTGTGCCATCGCGGCGCCATTGCCCATCGCAAAGGAGACATCCGCTGCGCGCAGGACGGCAGCATCGTTGATGCCGTCGCCGACCATCGCGACGACAGCCCCTGATTGCTGCAGAGCCTGGACGAATTGCAGTTTTTGCTCCGGCAACCGGTTGCCATGCGCCGTGTCTATTCCCAGTTCGCCTGCCAGCTCTTGGGTGATCTGCTGATCGTCGCCGCTGAGCAAGATGACTTGTTTTCCTGCCGAGCGTAATTTCTTGACGACTTCAGCGGCCCCGTTGCGCGGCGTATCCTGCAGGTCGAATCGCGCCAGGCATGCATGTTCGTCGGCCAGGTAGACCGATGTAACGCGCCTGGACGGGCGGTTTTCCATCCGGCGACCCAACATTTCCTCTATAAATTTTCTATTCCCTATCCGGTACCTCAGTTCTCCTACAGTAGCCTGCAGGCCGCGACCTGGCATGGAACTGATTTGAGACGCTGAAACTTCCTTTTGATCCGCATCGATTACTGCCTTTTTTGCCGCCTGCATCAATCCGGCTGCGAGCGGGTGGGAGCAGGAAGCTTCCAATCCGGCCGCCAGTTGTAGGCATTGGTCGGCTGTCAGCGCCGTATAGGTATGGATGCGCTGTATCGCCGGTTTGCCCAGCGTCAGGGTGCCGGTTTTATCGAAAACGACATGGGTGGTCCGCGTCAGCGTTTCCAGCAGGTTCGGATGCATGATCAATACCCCCTGCCGCAGCAGGCGGTCGGCGGCGGACGCCAGGGCGGTGGGTATTGCCAACGACAGCGCGCAAGGACAAGAAACGACAAGTATTGCGATGGCGATAGGCCAGGCTCTT
>DATHMC010000300.1:0-5769 GCA_035487495.1 Undibacterium sp. | reverse complement strand
CTCTGGCGATATATAGCCCTGGAAAGCCGCGAACATCGATCCTGCGACACCGCCGAAAGAGGCACCCATCGCGAACGCCAGCAGTTTGATATTGCTGGTATTGATGCCCATCGCCTTGGCGGCGGTTTCGTCTTCGCGGATCGCGACGAAAGCGCGGCCCAGACGCGAATTTTGCAAGCGCACGGTCACGAAAATAATCCCGATGCACAGGCTCAGGAACAGGAAATAGTAGGCATTCACGGACGGCATAGAAAAGCTTCCCAGGCGCACCGTCGCATTGGAACCGGCCTCACCGTGCAGCGACACGCTGAAAATCCGGATCGGATCGATCATGTTGATGCCTTTCGGCCCGTCCGTGATGTTAACCGGGTCGTTGAGGTTAATGATCAGGATGCGAATGATTTCCCCAAAGCCGAGCGTCACGACGGTCAGGTAGTCGCCGCGCAGCTTGAGCGTGGGGGCACCGAGCAGGATGCCGAAAAAACCCGCCAGTGCGGCGCCGAGCGGAACGATGAACCAGACAGACAAGTGGATGCCGTTTTGTGCGATCTCCGGTCCGAAGATTCCTACCAGCGCGTTTCCGATGGCGGGATAATGATTCACAAGCGACTCCAGCACCACCGCGAATTGCGGCGACGCCAGCAGGCCGCTCATATACGCACCCAGCGCGTAAAAAGCGATATATCCCATATCCAGCAGGCCGGCAAATCCGACCACAATGTTTAGCCCCAGCGCCAGCATGATGTACATCAGGGCAAAGTCCATGATGCGCACCCAGGAATTGCCGAAGTTGGAAGCGACGAATGGAAAAATCAGCATCGCGATCCCGATCAGGGCCAGACGCATGTAGATTTTTTGGGGATTGCCGCGTGTATCGAAATAATTGGCCATGGATGCCGTTTTCAAGGCCGAACAGCGGCATGCCCGCCCGCGCTAGGCTAAGTTGGACGTACTGTTATGGTGAGTTGCGATCTTGCGGCGCGGTCTCCGGCGGCAGATGCTTGTACATGAAACTCATCGCTTCCAGGCTGCCATCAAGCGCGATCGAATAGCCGGGGATAACGCCGGCAATTTGAAAGCCGAGGTTTTGATACAGCCGTTCGGCCGCATCGCCGCTACGGGTGCGCAGTTCAAGCAGGGAGCGCCCCGCTCCCCGGGCAGCTGCTTCAACGGCGATCATCAAGGCATGTCCATAACCCTGTCGCCGCACCCCGGAATGCACCAGCAATTTGGCAATCTCAGCATGGTGAGCGCCGGCGGGCGGAGTATTGAGCCATAACTGCACAGTGCCCACTATCGCTCCAGAGGCATCATGGGCGACAAAAATACGGCACGCACCGTCTTGCAAATGTGCCTGCAGCGGCTCCCAAAAACGCATCGCCTCATCGCGGTGGAATGGCAAGAGAAATCCAAGACATGCTCCCCGCTGAACGCAATCGACCAAGAGATCGGCCAGGGTGCCGATATGCAGTCTGAACGCGGCGCAATCGAGTTCGGTCACACGGGGACTCTGGCGTTCATTCATCCGCTGCGGATCGATAGGATAGGATGGCGAAGGCAAGATAGTCATGGTGCGCAGCTAAGGCTCGCATAACGCGCGGAAACCGGTCCAGGGCATACAAAGCGAGCGGCGCCGCGCATATGGAAGCGCAGGCAATCGCCCGGTGTTAACCGGTATTCGGCGCCATCTATCGTCAATTCGAGGATGCCATCCAGCATCCACAAATGCAGTTCCGTGCCGTGCACGGTAGGCGCATCGTAGGAAACAACCCCGCCTGCGGGCAGCGTTACCTCGACCATCTCCATTTTAAAATCGCGCGACGGCGGAGAAACAATCCGCCGATGAAAGCCCGATTCCGGGTCAACCCAGACCGATTGTGCGGCGCGCGGAACCAGGCTTGCCGATTGCGACTCAACATCGGCGAGCAAGCGCGACATGCTGATTCCGTAGACCGCACATAGCTTGCCAAGCAAGCTTGCCGTCGGACTGGTTTCCCCGCGCTCCAGGCGCGATAAGGTGGCGCGGCTGATGCCACTGGCAATGGCGAGTTCATCGAGCGACTGGCCGCGCTCGGCCCGCAAAGCCGCAAGCCGAAGCGCAAGACGCATCTCCATCGGATCAGGGAGTTCCGACGCAGCCGGTTCGGGAGCGGCGGCAGAATGATGAATGGAATCATTTCTCATATCTGAGAATATAGTCCAAATATGAGAACATTACAAACGATGCTTTAAAAAAGGTTGATCGGGCACGCCTACCCGTTCCGAAAGCAACGGAAGCAAAAAGCTTATGCCAGCATTTGGCATTAAGACTCAGAACTTTTTTTTATTAAAATCGGCCGACTTTATTTGCCTAAACTTGGCCAAGTCAAAAGAATTAAGATAAGGATGCTGTCGGGTAAATTTAGGGGGATTCATGGATATCCGCACTGACTATCGCAAACCATTGATTGCGTTTCGCACGCCAGAAGCACCAAAGCTGATCACTAAACCACTTTACAAATCCGTGTCCGCTTTCACGGAAATCCAAGGTGGGCCAAACCATGGACTGACTGCAGCCATTCCTTACGATGACGCATACCTGGTTCAGTTGAGGCTCATTAATTGCCATAGATGCAATTATTTTATGGATGGCAAGTATTTAGAAGGAGTGGACCGCAGAGCAGGAATCATACAGATCCACGATTTACAATGTAATCCAACGGTAGAGCTGATGGATTCGTTCCATATACTGCACTTTTACCTTCCACGCCGAATACTGCAAGGTGTATCCAATGAACTCGGTATCGCATCCATCAACAATCTGCTTATCAATTCAGGCAGTTGTTTCGAGGATTCGGTCATTCAAAGCCTGCTGCTATCCATGCGACCGGCACTGAATCGTCCAATGGAGGCAAGCACGGTTTTTATCGATCATGTGGCTCAGGCACTTAGCGTTCATGTAGCGCAAGTGTACGGCGGTGCACATAGCTCGCGTCGAGTACCACGCGGCGGACTTGCTCCGTGGCAGGAGCGAAGGGCCATGGAATTACTAGAGTCTGACTTGAGCGGCGACATTTCTTTGATAGAACTTGCGGCGGAATGCCGTGTCTCGGTTCGCCATTTCTCGCGTGCATTCAGGAACTCCTTCGGCATGCCCGCCCATCGCTACCTTCTAAAACGCAGAGTTGAACTGGCTCGACGTCTTTTGTTGGATATAAACCTGTCTTTGCACGACGTTGCCCTTGCATGTGGATTTGCAGACCAAAGCCACTTTACCCGCGTTTTCGGCCTGTTCACAGGCAATAGTCCGGGCGGATGGAGACGATCACAGCTCTCCTTACCGAATGTTTCATTGAGCAGCTAGGCCAGTCAACTTCTGCGATGAAGGTTTTTAAGAACTCTTCAATGCGATTTCTATTAGCAACAAATTTCCAAAAATGCTGTCCTATACCCCGCCCTGCCAATTGACCAACAGCGGCGGCGACTATGGTAGAAGTAATTGTTTGCTTGCCCGACGTGAACTGAAGCAAACACTACCCCTATCTTGATGGCATGGAAGATGCATGCAATAGATGGCGTGTTTTGTCCATATTCTTCTAATTATGTCCTACCTATTCTAGACCAGCGGCTGACGGAAATTGATCATATGGCTTAGCAACACAGATGATCAAAAAAACGGACCGCGATTTCAAATCGCGTTCACACTTTAAAATTTCCTAAAGGAGCGCCAAATGGCTGGCTTAGCAGAGGCAGTAGTATCCATCGTCCTCGTTCACGGAGGATTTGTGGACGGGTCCGGATGGGAGGATGTTCATAACATCCTGGAAAAAGACGGATATGCTGTGACGATCGTACAAAACCCCACCAAATCTCTCGCAGAAGACGTCGCGTTCACAAAAAACGCAATAGACGCCCAGAAAGGTCCGGTTATCTTGGTCGGTCATTCTTACGGAGGGGTTGTGATTACCGAGGCGGGAACTCATCCCAAGGTGGACGGGCTTGTATACATCACGGCATTCGCTCCGGACAAAGGTGAATCGGTTTCATCGCTTATTAAAGATCCGCCACCGGGTGCTCCGGTGCCCCCGATCTTGCCTCCGCAAAACGGTTACCTGGCACTAGAAAAAGCAAAATTTGCAGCATCATTTGCCGCAGACGTAACACCCAAGAAGGCCTCATTCATGGCAGATTCCCAGGTACCTTGGGGCCTGGAAGCATTGAACGGCGTAGTGACCGAACCGGCCTGGAAATCCAAACCAAGCTGGTACATGGTTGCGACTTCTGACAGGATGATTCCTGTTCCAGCTCAGCGCGCCATGTCAAAACGCGCAGGCTCCTATGTCGTGGATGTTGAGGGGAGTCATGCGATTTATGTATCCAAGCCAAAAGAAGTGGCCGCTTTGATTGAGCGTGCCGCGAAGGAAATTCAACGGACCGCGCATTAAGCTATGAAAATGTCTCCAACGCCGTCAACTATTTAGAATGATTGCCTCGGAGACATTTCTGCCAAATTGCCGACACCGATAGAACTTGGCGAGTCCGGCGCTGTCGATACCAACCCTGGGCAATTACTCGCCGCAGGGTATTTCGCTTGCTTTCTCAGTGGCATGAAACTTGTTGGCGGGCGCGACAAAATTAGTGTGCCGGCAGACGAAGTTCAAAAATTAGGTTTTGATTGAGAGATTCGCCCGAATCTCAAGCTCAGGCCATCAGCTCAGCGGCCGGCAACCACAAACAACCTGGGAAACGGCAGCAGCACGGTACCGTCGGCCAAGGCCGGATACGCCTTGGCGATGGCTGCCTGATATTGCCCAAGAAACGCCGCCTGCTCCGCTTCATCCAGTGCGCCGAGGTAGGGCTGCAGGGCCGAGCCCTTGAACCATTCCACCACCGCAGCAGCGCCACCCGCCAGCGCATGGTAGTAGGTGGTGCGCCATACATCGAGCTGGGTGCAGTGAGGCCGCAGCAGTTCGTAGTACCAGCCGGCGCTGTGCCGCGCGGGGAGGCTTATTGCGGCCAGCTTGCCGGCCCAGGGGCCGTCGGCCGCCGTTTCGCGCAATAGCCGGTGGGCCGGCTCTTCCAGGTTGTCGGGCGTCTGCACGGCCAGGCTGCCGCCGGGCGCGAGCTTGCCCACCAGACGCGGATACAGCGCAGCGTGATCCGGCACCCACTGCAGCGACGCGTTCGCCAGTATCACGTCGAACTGTTGCGGCGGGTCCCAGGTTTGGATATCGGCTTGCTCGAACTGCAGCGCGGGCAGGCGCTTGCGTGCCGCCGCGACCATATCGGCAGAGCTGTCCATGCCGGTGACTGCCGCGCTGGGGAAGCGTGCGGCCAGCACCTCGGTGGAATTGCCGGGGCCGCAGCCGAGATCGACGGCGACCCGCGCATCTTGCATCGGCAAGGCGGCGACCAGGTCGCGCACCGGCCGCGTCCGTTCATTTTCAAAAGCCGAGTATTGCCTTGCAGACCAGCTCATCGTGTCCTCCGTTATGGCTTGACATCTTCCCGAAACAGCATACGCCGGGCCCGCGATGGTTTCAAGCGGGCCATGAGGCGAAGCATGGACCAAACCAGCGTTGCTTTTAGATTAATTTCGTGGCAGCATACGTTCAAGCACTTGTATTTTTTTCAACTGGCAAGCCGGTCCCGGTATCTGATCGCGCGCCTCCCATCAATCGATTCACTCAATGATGAATTCTCGCACATGACCGAAAACGATCCGCTACTCGCAAGCCAACTGGTGGTGCGGATTTGCCTGTTTCTCGTGGCAGCGATTGCCATAGATCG
>DATHMC010000299.1:0-11163 GCA_035487495.1 Undibacterium sp. | reverse complement strand
AGAGCGCGACGTTGGCAAGGCCGCAGCAATCCAAAGACCGATAGCAATCGCAGCGCTGTGAACCGTTTCGAGACCCATTAGTGCGATGGAGCTCGGCCGGAGGACAACCATTTCAGAACCCGCCATATACCCGAAGCATGCAAACAAAATCCAGAAGCTGATTGGGATTACCGCTCCAATGATGGCACCAACAAGTGCGCTTCGTTTCATAGCTGCCTATCGATTGTCAGATTTGATATATGCTGTCACAAAATGATTATTAAAACAACACCAATTAAAACTAGCGCGGCAAAGACCGGTATTGGCCGGTTATAGAAGATGACTGCTTCCGATCCAAAGCTGGCATCCGCTATGCCCCTATGCGGTGTGGAAGAAATTTTTCTTCCCGATCATGAACGCCGGCCGTCTCTCAATACGGATTCTCCCGTGCGAGGATTAGCCAGAGTTACGTTCTCGAGTGCCTTGATTCGCCACTCGCCGGCCTGCCGCGTCAGCACGGCAAGGATCACCGTGTCGACAGCGTGTGATCCCGCTGGATGCGACGCTCCGACAGCGAGGCGGCACCAGAAGTGCATGACTGCCGCGTCGTCGCTGATCGCGACGACATCGATTAGCTCGTTCTCAAGCGTGGAATCGCTGTAGATGGTTGCGTGGATGGACGCATGCAGCTTGACGATCTCATCGACACCACGAACATAGTGCCCGAACCGATTCACGAACGTCGCATCCTCGTGGAACAGTGTTCCGAAGGATTGCATGTCGTGATTGTTCCAGGCGGTTTGAAACGCGTGGGGGGCGTCTTCCGGTTGTTTCATTTGAATCATGTGGATCCTCATAAGCGTCTATATGAAAGTACCCAAGGTCTGTTTCTGGGATTTACGGTCGGACGGTCAAGGAAAATTCCGCTCAACCACGGATTGTTCTCTCATGGCTGATTTCTGTCTTCGCTCCGATGCGGACTTCTATTCATCCTCAGTCCGAAAATAATCAAAATTAGGGTGATGAGAGTTGGCGCCCAAAAGCTTAAAAAATCCAACTGTTCCTCATGCATCGCAACCCATGCGAATTTCCCCCCACGGAATCGCCGTAATGGTTATAGCTAGATTGTGTAAAAACTTGGTCATGCGTCTTGTCGCCCAGCGATGAATAAGGAAAGTGCAGGTGCATCCTGCCACACACAAATTGGCGATGCAATATCAGATAGGAGCCGACGCTAAAGGACCGCTATTGGCCGCCCCTTGCCACCGGTAGCGGGAGCATCAGCGCCGGCACCATCCTAGTTAAATCCTATCCCCAGCGCCATTTGTTTGACAACGCCATGCCCGTCTAGGCCCTGTAGTGTAGCGTGGTGTTTGTAGCGCGTGTAGCGGCGGAAATTGCACCCATTTGCGATTCAATTCGTGCTACCCATGTTCATACATAATTAGCGCCTTTATTGTCACCACTAGCCGCCAACTGCTGGTAAGAGACGTGCTCTGAAGTGTCAGGAGCACCTGCAACACGGCCGCTGTATAGGGGAATTTGGAAGTATTGCCCGGCCTGTGTTGGAGAGGCTGGGCTTTGGGTTATTGATGGCTCTTGCATCGCTTCCTCCTAAAATACTGCATAAAAACACAGTATGTCATAAGCAAATTAGAGTGCAAGGCAGCGATTTCTTCGCGGTGTCGATTCTTCGCGTTGTCGAAATGTCTGACACTTACTGTCGAAATAATTTACACAAACCTAAAATTCTTTATAAATGTTTCCGCAAGTGCCTGAATTAAAAAGGAATATGTTTCCTGGCATTAATGTTGCTATGAGCAATGTCAACTCACTTAACAAACTTAGGTTCTTATCATGTCGATATCCAAACTTTTCAAATCTATCCTGTGCGCCACCATCCTGGTTGCAACTTCCGTTGCTGCAAATGCAACTACCATCGATTTTACGTTTAATATCAATGGCGGTGGCCAATACGGATCAGGTAATTTTACTGGTACGGACCTGAACAATGATGGTTTTTTGACACTGAATGAGTTAACTACATTCAATGGCTTTATCACCAAGGAAGGAAGTTTTGTCAGTCTCCCCAGCTTGTTCCAATTCAGTGCTTTTGATCTCACAACCGATACTTGGAATACATCCCCGTTACAAGGTAACACCGGCTTTCACATTTGGTTTTCTTGGAACAATGGCGGCAATGCAGTCTTCAATTCAGCATTCAATATGAACACAACTGTAGTGTCTCAAGATGCTCCAGCGTCTGTGCCTGAACCTTTGACATTAGGTCTGTTCGCCATCGGCTTGCTGGGCCTGGGCGTAGTACGTCGTCGCAAAAACTAAGACTTCTCTTCTCAGAAGGAATAGGCTCGCTTTGGCGGGCCTTTTTTTTGTTGCCAGTATCAAGCTGCCCTGAAATGATTTGGGCGGCTACCCGCGAAAATTTCTGATTTTTGCGTTTTTACATAGCCTCGGCCGACCAGTGCCAATCGTTAGCGAGTGTGCTCCCACGCATAGATATACAACGGTCTTTCACTGATACTTCTTCAGTAAAAAGTATCGCTCAGGGCTTTCGGGAAACCCCGTAACCTTTCCTACGACCTCAAAACCAAGCTTCCCATAAAAGACTGGCCCCTGAAACGACAGGGTATCCAACTGGGCTGCCACACAACCTCGTTTCGTTGCCTCGACTTCCGCCAACTCCATCAATCTGCGGCCAAGCCCGGTTCCTCTGGCTTCCTTATCAACCCAAACCACTTCAATCAAGAAGTGTTTATAAATCGTCCTCCCTGAAACACCTCCAATCAGCTTGCCATCCTCGTCACGAGCTATGACCGATAGAGGCTTCGACTCTTCGCATCCCATGTTCTCAAAGTTGTGCGCTCTTACGCCCGCGACCAGGGCGTCGAAGACAGCCTTATTACTTTCATCAAGAATTTCAACTTTCACGCAAGCGGCTCCAATCGGGTGTATAGGGTGTGCTTAGTTAAGCCACGCCGGAACGCAGCGTATGGCACCCCAAAGCGAGGCTTTGGGGTGTCGGCTTGAACGTAGAATTAGGCGGCGTTCTAAGCGCCGGATGAGCACTTTCAGGAAATATTTTATATGACCGCTTGGCCGATAACGGCCATTTCAAATTTTCGAACCGCCCGGCCATCAAGATACAAGAGATACCGGCCCTTTGGCGCACTCCAATAAATATTATTGGGTAGCGATCAAAAAGGCGTTTGAATGAATAGGCGCAATGTACGCCAAATGCCCGCCCGGCAGCGGGCATTTGGCGTAAAAAGCGAATTAAATCAGCCAAGTACCGGGGAAAAGCCCAAAAATCTATAGAACCCGCTCAACCTGGCTGAGGCACCACTTTGATGTCGCGCGTCTAGCTAAACTACTATCATGTTGCCTGGCAACAGGTTACACTAAGGCAATACCATCAAACCCATTGTTGACGATGACCATCAAGTCCAGGCATATCTATCTCGCAATAGGCATAGGCAGCATTGCCGTGCTGGCAGTCAACATCATGTATTTTCAGGACTATCTTGGCTTGCGGCCCTACTCGCTGTGTGTGCTGCAGCGCATCGCTTATCTGTTGATAGCAGTCACGGCGCTGGCCGCAGTGCCCCGTGACCCGCGACGCCGGCAACCTGCCCTTGCCGACTCCCTGCTGCTCGCATGGTCGGTGCTGGGCGTCATGTTGGCCGGCTGGCAAATCTGGTTTAACTATAGCCAGGCAGCCGCTGAATGCAGCATAGGAGCGGCGGACAAATTTTTGCAGGTCTTGCCGCTGGCCAAATGGTGGCCGGCCATGTTTGCGTCAGGCGCGGATTGCGCGAAACACGAATGGACATTGCTCCAGCTATCGATACCGGATTTGTCGATGATCGCCTTCGTGGCGATCGCGGTGCTGAGCATCGTCGGCGCCAAAAGGAAGCGGCGCGAATCCGCCAGGATGATGTTTTCCTGATCCGGCTCAGCAATACCGGTTCCATCATTTTTGGCGCCATGCTTTAGCGGGAGTGTGCCGCGTCCTTGTCCAGTTGCGCCGCCAGCAGGGATTCAAAGCCATTCAAGTCTGCTGCATTCATATCTGAAATCAGCCAGTACTGCATGCCGGCCTGCGACCAGTGCAGCAATTGATAACCTTGTTTCGACATATGCCGCACACCGGTATGGGCGGCCCCCGGGGCCGGCCAGATGAACAGGTTCAGCACATGGCGCTTGTGTTTATACACCAGTGCAGCCACGGTACGCCGGTCCGCGTAATCCAGCCGACCGCCTATCAGAGGATAATCCTGCTGCGCAAAATCATAGACGGGCGGTGCAAAATCCAGTTTGCCAGTGAACCAGGGCTTGACGGTATGCTGATCCGAAGAGGCGACGTCGGCCAGGTGGTCGACCAGCAGGGAGCGGAAATGGCTATCGGTCAATTCTTGCGCGAGCTGGTCCTCGCCCGAACCTGCAGACGGCGGCAACACCAGTACAGCGGCGAGCCCCAGCGCGCAAGCGGAGGTCAGCCCGAGGTTGATCCACGCCCAGGGCAAATCGCGCAGACGCTGCTTCCAGTTTGCACGGCGCGGAATCGCCGGCCTGGCTTGCTCGCGCACTGCAAGCTGTATGCGCCGGCGCAAATGCTCGGGCGCGGCGTGCTGAACACCCTGCGCCCTGATCGCGTCGCGCAAGCTGTTCAATTGCTTCAGCTCGGCGCTGCATACAGGGCAGCCGGCCAGATGGCCGGCAACCGCTTGCGCATCCTGCGGCGCTAGTTGCTGATCTACAAAAGCTTGCATCAGCCTGCGGCTTTCCTGGCAATTCATCCTGTTCCTCCTTCGCCGGCAGACTTCAGATAGTCAAGCAGCAGTTTGCGGCCGCGCGCCAGGCGCGACATCACCGTGCCCAGGGGTATGCCGACCATCTCCGCTATTTCCTTGTAAGACAAATCTTGCAGCTCCTTCAGCACCACGACTTCACGAAATCTCTGCGGCAATTGCTCCAATGCCCGGTTCACGATGTTTTTGGCGTCCTGCCTGGCCGCGATGATCTCGGGATTGACGCAGGCGTCGTACGATGAATGGACGTCGTCGATCTGGGTGTGCTCCGCTTCGTCATAGGCCACATCATGCTGTTCCCGCTTATGGTCGCGCAACGACGTGTAATAAGTGTGCCGCACGATGGTCAGCAGCCAGGCGCGCGCATCGCCGCCCTGAAAGCCGGGAAAGAACCGGTATGCGCGCACATAGGCCATCTGGGCCAGATCCTCGGCATCCTGGGTATTGAGCGTCAACCATCTTGCCAGGCTGTAGGCGGCATCCAGATGCGGCAGTACCAGGGCCTCAAATTGGCGAACCAGTTGTTCTTCATCCAAATGCGTATCCATCAATCCCCTGTTGTCCTGATGGTGAAGACTCGCCCGCACCGGACTTTATTCCCGAAAAAAATAATTTTTATTTCGGGAATATCTCCCATCGCGCGGAGTTATACGACATGTGAGCAGTTTTTTTATACTTGCCGACGGCATACTCAAACAGGAGGATATCATGCAACAAAAAATAGCAAGGCGCGATTTCTTGAAACTGGCCGGCATAGGCGGCGTAGTGTTCGCATCCGGACTGGCCGGCGGGCGCAATGCGCTGGCAGCCGATCAGGAAGATTTCTATTTCGTGCAGCTCTCCGATTCCCACTGGGGGTTTGAAGGTGCGCCCAACCCGGACGCAAGGGGCACGCTACCCAAGGCGGTGGCAGCCGTCAACAGCCTGGCAGAGCAGCCGGATTTTATCGTGTTTACCGGAGATTTGACGCACACTACCGACGATCCCGCGGAACGCAGGAAGCGCATGAAGGAATTTCGCGATATCGCGTCCCAATTGAAGGTCAAGCAAGTGTATTTCATGCCGGGCGAGCATGATGCGTCACTGGACAACGGCGCCGCCTTCCAGGAATTTTTCGGCAAGACCCATTACCGCTTTTCCCATAAGGGCGTGAATTTTATTGCCATCGACAATGTGTCCGACCCTACCGCTTCCATAGGCGAAGCGCAATTGCAATGGCTGAAAGAGGAACTCGCCATGCTGGACAAGAAAGACAAACTGGTTGTGCTGACGCATCGCCCCTTGTTCGATCTGGCGCCGCAGTGGGACTGGGCGACCAGGGATGGGGCCAAGGCGGTGGAGTTGCTGATGCCGTTCCAGAACGTGACCGTCTTTTATGGACACATCCATCAGGAACACCACCATATGACCGCGCATATTCCGCATCATGCGGCAAAATCCCTGATTTTTCCCTTGCCTGTTCCCGGCTCGGTCCCCAAACGCGTTCCGCTGGCATGGGACCCGGCCCATCCTTACCAGGGACTAGGCTTTCGCGATATCGAAGCCGAAGCCGGCAAGGCCGCATTGGAAATCACGGAATTGCCCGTGCTAAAAGCCTAACGCAGGAGTTCCGCCATGACAAACATCATCCAGCCACTGCGTACCCGCAGGCAAATCATGTTGGCTGCGGCTGCCGGCGCACTGGCCCTCACCGGCCTGATGCGGGTTGCCAGCGCGAATCCGCCAGCGAAGATCATCCGCATCAGCGCCAAGAGGTTCCAGTTCATGCCGTCGGAAGTCAGGCTGAAGCGCGGCGAGGAAGTCGTACTGGAATTAAGCACGCAGGATGTGCTGATGGGCTTTAGCGTCCCGGGCCTGAAACTGCGTTCCGACCTGGTTCCCGGTAAAACGCAAACGATACGCCTCACCCCCGACCAGGCAGGCGAATATGATTTCCTGTGCGACGTTTTCTGCGGCTCGGGGCACGAAGACATGACGGGCAAACTGATTGTTATGGAGTAAGGGGCTCCGGCAGCTTGAATCCCGCGTCGCCAGCGCGGGAAATAATCCTCGGCATTGCATCGCGGCTGGGTGTTACCCAGCCATTGATTAAACTATTCCGCTACCGCAGCCCGCAATGACAACGCAATGCCCTCTGCCGCCTGCGTGATCTCAGCCAGCGAAGGGAAGCTGGGAGCGATGCGTATATGCCGGTCCTGCGGGTCTATGCCATACGGAAATGCAGCGCCGGCGGTGGTCAATACGATGCCCAGTTCTTTTGCCAGCGCTACCGTGCGCTTGGCCATCCCGGGAGGCGTCAGCAGGTCGATGAAATAGCCGCCTCGCGGGTGGCTCCAGCTGACCTGTTCCACGCCTTCCAGATACCGCGTAAATTGCGCATGCACCGCATCGAATTTCGGCTTCAGCAATTGCCTGTGCTTTTCCATCAATGCCTCCACGTTGGCGCGATTTTTCAGGAACAGCACGTGGCGCAACTGGTTGACCTTGTCCGGCCCTATGCCGCGCACCGACGAATGCGCCTGCCACCAGGCGATATTGGCCGGCGAGGACGCCATCGCGGCCAGGCCCGACCCCGCGAACGTGATCTTGGAGGTGGAGGCAAACACGAAAGCACGATCGGGATTGCCGGCTTTGGCGCACTCTTCCAGCATATTCGGGATGACAATCTTTTCTTCCCCCAGATGATGGAAGCGATAGGCGTCATCCCACAGCAAACGAAAATCCGCTGCTGCGGCCGGCATCGCCGCCAAGCGCCGCACCACCTCGTCCGAGTACACGGTGCCGGAAGGATTGGCGTACTTGGGTACGCACCACATGCCCTTGATGCCGGGATCGCTGGCCACCAGCCTTTCCACCAGCGCCATATCGGGCCCAGCCTCGGTCATCGGTATATTGATCATCTTGATGCCGAAGGCTTCGCAGATGGAAAAGTGCCGGTCGTAACCCGGCACCGGGCACAGGAAACTGATCGGCTCCTGCGATATCCAGCGGGCGTGGCCGGTTGCACCATACAGCAGGTGGAACGCTATCAGATCATGCATCAGCGACAGGCTCTTGCTGCCGTCCACTACCACCTGGGATGCCGGCAGCTCCAGCAATTCGCCGAACAGCGCACGTGCGTCGGGCAAGCCGAGCGCCCCGCCATAGTTGCGCGTGTCGGTGCCGTCCGCCGCAAGATGGGTGGGCATCGCTCCCAACAGCGCATTGGACAGGTCCAACTGCTCCGGCGAAGGCTTGCCGCGCGACATATCCAGCTTCAAGCCTTTTTGTTTAAATGCCTGATATTGCGTTTGAACTTGCGATGCATCCATGCTTTTCTCCAGAGGGCCGTTGCTCCATCATCCGCTGTCTGCCGACGGCTGAACAGATATAGATTTATGCCAAACATACCATAACAGGTTTCAGGGCTTGAACAAGCCTTCTACAAAATCCACAAAAGCCTTGATCTTGGCGGCGCGATGATGTTTCTGCTGGAACAGGACAGCCACATCCGGGCCGGGCGCCATCCAATCCCTGAGGATGGGTACCAGCGAGCCGGCGCGGATGGGTTCGGCAACCGATATCGACATGTGCTGCACTATGCCTGCGCCGGCCTTGGCGGCTTCTATCATGGATTCCACATGGTCCATCGCCACCAGTGCCTGCGGAATATGCTGAAATTTCTCACCGCCTCTTTCAAACAGCCAG
Organism: Undibacterium sp.; assembly: GCA_035487495.1. Lineage (GTDB taxonomy): Bacteria > Pseudomonadota > Gammaproteobacteria > Burkholderiales > Burkholderiaceae_D > Undibacterium. The sequence continues at coordinate 2,668 of DATHMC010000299.1, read as the reverse complement.
GGCCGTACCTGGCGCGAATTCGGTTTTAGAAAGCTGAGGCAAGGATATTGCGCCAGATCTTCCGGGCTGGCCGGAACCCCGTGCTTTTCCAGGAACGCCGGCGAGGCGCAGCAAATGTATTCGGTTTTGCAGATGCTCTTGGCAATCAGGTTGGAGCTTGGCAGATTGCCTATGCGTATCAACACATCCACGCCCTCCTCCACCATGTCTATATTGCGGTCGCCCACCGTCATTTTCAGCGTGATATCGGGATAAGCAGCCAAAAAGCGCGGCAAGGCCGGCGCCACGTACAAGCGGCTGATGATGCTGGGCATATCCACCCGCAGGCTGCCGCCGGGTTTCCGGTTGGACTGCATCAGGCTGCCTTCCAGTTCGCTCATATCGCTCAGCAATTGCAACGCATGCTCATAGCACTGCCTGCCCTCGTCCGTCAGCGACATGCTGCGCGTGGTGCGGTTGAGCAGTTTGGCATTGAAGTGTTTTTCCAACCCGGCAATGTGGTTGGTGACCGACGAGGTCGACACGCCCAGCTTGTCGGCCGCCTTGCTGAAACCGCCGAACTCCACTACCCGACAAAAGACATTCAGTGCTTCCAAACGATCCATAGCCGCATATCCAATCTGATTCTTTTTGCAATAGATAAAATGATTGTATCACCGGTAATTTCACCCGGATTATCCAGTTTTTCCAAATACTGCATTATGCACCGGCCCATTTTTCTACAGCGGCTAACCGCCTAGACTCTATTCCATCGACGCAGCAGGCAGCAATCCAGCATCGGCGACGCCTTCAGTACTTTTTATATTTAGGAGAACAACCATGTCAAACCCTGCATCCATGCGCGCCCTGATCCTGGAAGCCTACGGCAATTCTTTCGTGGCCCGCGAGGTCGTACGCCCTGCCCCGGCCAAAGGCGAAGTGCTGGTACGTATCCATGCCAGCGGCGTGAATCCATTGGATACAAAGATACGCAGCGGCAATGCTGCCCATGCAAAAACCGTCCTCCCCGCCATCCTCGGCATGGACCTCGCGGGCGTGGTCGAAGCCGTAGGCGCCGACGTCGGCAACTTCCGGGCAGGCGACGAAGTGTTTGGCATGACGGGAGGCATTGCAGGCGTGCCGGGTTCGTTAGCCGAGTTCGCCGCAGTGGATGCCGCTTTGCTGGCGCTCAAACCCGCCAATCTGGACATGCGGGAAGCCGCGGCTTTGCCGCTGATCTTTATTACTGCGTGGGAAGGCCTGGTCGACCGGGCCAATGTGCAGCCGGGACAAAAAGTATTGGTACACGGCGGCGCCGGCGGCGTAGGGCATATCGCCGTGCAGCTCGCCCACGCGCTGGGTGCGGACGTGTATGCGACAGGATCGGCGGCGCAAAAGGAAATCATTGAAGGATACGGCGCCACGGCGATCGACTACAAGAGCATGACGGTAGAGGAGTATGTCGCCGCATACACTGGCGGCGAAGGCTTCGATGTCGTGTATGACACCGTGGGCGGCGCCACACTGGATGCCTCTTTCGAAGCGGCTCGCACCTATGGCGGCCATGTGGTCAGTTGCCTGGGCTGGGGCACGCATAAGCTGGCTCCCCTGTCTTTCCGCGCCGCCACCTATTCCGGCGTATTTACGCTGCTGCCGCTGATTACGGGCAAAGGCCGCGCACACCACGGCGACATCCTGCGAGAAGCGGGCAAGCTGGCGGAAGCCGGCAAGTTGAAACCCTTGATGGATCATCGCCAGTTCACGATGGAAACCGCGGTGGAAGCGCATGCGCTGGTCGAAAGCGGCGCAGCCCACGGCAAAATTGCGATCAATATCGCCTGAGCGCCACGCAATCATGAAATGCCGGCTCGTCGCCGGCATTTCATGACAGATATCCTGCAGCCCGCAAGGACTGCAGGCTTTCCTTATTATTCACGCCGCCTTCAATGCGCGCGCCGCCTTATTGGAAGCAGGCACATTGCTCTTCGCGATCACGTCGCCGGCATTGATCGCCTTGATCCAATCGGCGGTTCTGGCAACTGCGGCAAAATTGGAGTGAAAGATGACGCTGAGGACACGGTGGACTTCTTCCGCCGTGGCGCTGCCGGCCGCATTCACATAAGGAACGGCGCCGGTCGCATCGCTGAGCATTTCCACCTGGTAGCCGTCGTGCATCGCCTGATAAATGGTGCTGGCGTTGCAGTTTTGCGTCATGTAGCCGGTAATGGCCAGCGTATCTATGCCGTTCTTTTTCAGCCATGCCGCCGCGTCGGTGCCGGTGAAAATACTGGGCATATTCTTTTCTATATGGTGATCGTGCCTGCGGCTTTTAACGGTATCGTGCAGTTCCCAGGCCGGCTTGCCCTTCTGGAAGATAGGGGCGCCTGCCGGAGCAGTATGCTGCACGACCAGCACCGGTATGCCGGCGGCGCGTGCTGCATCCATCGCCAGGCCGATATTGCGTATAGATACTTGCGGATCGGGATATTCAATCAGCAGATCGCCGCTGAAGTATTCATTCTGGGCATCAATCACCACCAGTGCGCGCTTGGGTGTTGCTACGGCTTTGTTTGTATCGGATGCAGACATGGCACTCTCTCCTTAGGGTTAAACTGATTTCTTGCAAACAGCGACAACCGCGCTGTCCGTGAAACCGATTATCAATGAAGCCGGGCCTCGAAGATAGTGA
>DATHMC010000298.1:0-7293 GCA_035487495.1 Undibacterium sp. | reverse complement strand
CCCTGTATTTCCATGTTCGGGTTGATCGCTGCGCGGATGACGATATCGGATTGCCTGGAGTATTCCTCAACGATTTGTTCCAGCATATCGCTCAGGCCGACATAGTCGAAATTGAGCTCTTCCGACGGTTTTGCGTAGACCAGGAACTGCCCTATGATGGCGTCCATCTGGCTGAGGTCGGATTGCATGCCTAGCCTTGCGTCGTCGCTTAAAGTCGCCATTTCGACCTCAAGCTGCATGCGCGCCAGCGGAGTGCGCAGGTCGTGCGAGATGCCGGCCAGTATCACAGCCCGGTCCGATTCTATGCGTACCAGATCTTCCACCATCTGGTTGAAGCTGACATTGGTTTCCTTGATTTCATTGGGTCCCGCTTCGGGCAAGGGTTTGGGCTGCTTGCCCTTGGCCAGCATGCGGGCTGCCGCACTGAGCCGGGCCAGCGGTTCGTTGATGAGTTTGGAGATGAACGCTGCACCCAGCAAGGTCAGGAAAAGCGTAATGGCGGCCCAGCCCAATAGCTGCAGGCCGGTTGCCGGCTCCAGCCTTCCTTCGTCGAGCTTCAGCCAATACTGGTCGCCGTCAATTTCAAAACTGATCCAGAAGCCTGGAACGTTGTTCATTTTCTTGGCAAAGCGCGTATCTTCGCCCAGGCGCTCCCTGACCAGGCTTTGTAGTTCCCTGTAGATCGGGGTTTCTTCCGGCGGTTCTATCTTGTCGGTGTCTTCCAGCAGATAGATGCGTATGCCTTCATTACTGGCAAGATCTATCAGCAGTTCGGTACGCTTGTCCGGTGCCGAATGGGTCAGTGCGGCGCGGGTAATCGTCACCACGGAGACAATTTGGGCGGCGATCTGCTGCGCCCTCGGCGTGCGCTCCACCATGCGAAAGCTCGCGAACCAGGCGGCCATGCTGCTCATGACCAGGAAGGTCAGCAAAAAGAATGTGCGCCAAAAAAGTCCGCTCAGGAGCCAATCAAAACTGTTTAAATAGGCGCGCATTCAATAGTGGCGGCAAAGTCTCGATTGCTCTTATTATTGACGGGATTGGCCGTCGGGAATGAACACATAGCCCAGGCCCCATACAGTTTGTATGTATAGAGGATTGGACGGATCCGGCTCTATCAGTTTGCGTAATCTTGAAATTTGCACGTCGAGGCTGCGGTCAAACACTTCATACTCGCGGCCACGGGCCAATTCCATCAACTTTTCGCGCGATAGCGGCTGCCTCGCGTGACGGGCAAATACCTTCAGCACGGAAAACTCGCCGGTGGTCAGTGCAATATTTTCGCCATTTTTCTTCAGTGTGCGGGTCGCCAGGTCCAGCACAAAGTCGCCGAACTCGAAAGACTGGGGCCCCTCGGAAGGCGCTCCCGGCAGTTCGTCAGGCGTCTTGCGACGCAGCACGGCATTGATCCGGGCGACCAGTTCGCGTGGACTGAATGGCTTCGGCAGATAATCGTCGGCACCCATTTCCAGGCCGATGATGCGGTCGACTTCCTCGCCCTTGGCCGTCAGCATGATAATTGGCGTCTGATCGCCCGCTCCACGCAGGCGGCGGCATATCGCCAGTCCGTCTTCGCCAGGCAGCATCAGGTCGAGCACCAGCAAATCGTAGCGCTCGCGTATCCATAGCTTGTTCATTGCCTGGGCATTTTCGGCACTGACGACATTGAAGCCTTGTTCCGTCAGATAGCGCCGCAACAAATCGCGCAGGCGGACGTCGTCGTCCACTACGAGGATTTTTGCCTTCGGGCCGCTGGTGGCGGCATTGTCGGGGTTGTTGTCTATAGTATTCATGTGGGTATGTTACTGTCAGAAACAAATTTGATCGCCATATTTTGTTAATTCATTACAAACTGTTACACACTTTACCGATTTCGCTGGAGGATTGCGGGTGGTAGCGCATAAACTAACATTAAATGATCAATTTAGATGTTTAGCGTTGGATTTAAGCATAAAATTGCCGTTTTATACTGGTTTGCTGCGCTGCACTTGACGCATAATTGCCAGGACGCATTTCATTAATTTCAATGAGATGCGTGCTGGGGACATAAAGATTTCTTGATAATTCAGAGCTAGGAATTCGCTTGTTGGCGAAAAACGGAATGGACATAGGCCGCTCAAAATTTGTTTTCTTTTTGCTATTGCAAACCGCATGCCTCACTGCGCTTGCGGAGCCTGGCCGCTTCGGCAACTTTTTCTCCTTTGGGAAAAACCCTGCACCTGAGCGCAGGGAAGCACAGTTGCAACATGCAGATAAGAAAATGGAGAAAGACGTCCTTGTTGATGACCGCAATGACGCCAAACGCCAAGCTCCTCCTGCCGCCAATCCTTCCAATGGTAACGCCGACACTAACCAAAAGCGCAGCCGCATGACCCCTGACGAGCGCCGCGCCCTGCGTCGGCAGATCAATGAAGCCGGACATGATATTTATGTCCCCGGCCGCTAGTTTGACCCTGTTTGCCTGATTTAATTCAAAAATATCTGTTTCTGCATAGCGGCAAAGACGCCTTGTTCGCTATGTTAGCGCCTGTGCTGCTTCATCACTTTTTGTTGTTCTCTTTGCCAGTCGCGCTCTTTTTCTGAGTCGCGCTTGTCGTGCTGCTTCTTGCCTTTGGCAAGACCAATTTGGCACTTGATCATGCCTTTGCTGAAATGTAGATTCAGTGGCACTAAGGTATAGCCGGCCCGTTCGACTTTGCCGATCAGTTTGCTGATCTCTGCCGCATTGAGCAGCAGCTTGCGCGTCCTGACCGAATCCGGATGGATATGGGTCGAGGCGGTGGGCAGCGCGCCGATATGCGCGCCAAACAGGAAAATTTCCCCGTTACGGACGATGACGTAAGCCTCCTTCAGTTGCGCGCGTCCGGCCCTGATGGACTTGACTTCCCATCCTTGTAATACGATCCCGGCCTCGAATTGTTCTTCGATAAAATAGTCGTGAAAGGCTTTTTTGTTGTCGGCAATGCTCATGCAGTTTAAAGAGTATGTCTATTTCGGCCTAAAAAGCCCTGTTTAGGGGTGCTTTCGCGTTTTTTTGACGAGGAAACAGAGTGAGTCGGTTAAAATTTCGAATTGTGATTCTACCAAATGGTTCTTATTGATGGCAGTCGTACATAAAACAGTTTTTGTCGGTTACAGCGCAGAGCAAATGTTTGCGCTGGTAGAGGGGGTAGAAGATTACCCCAAATTTTTGCCGTGGTGCGGTGAAGTTCACGTCACGGAAAGAACTGATGATACATTGATTGCAACACTGTCTATTAATTATCACGGCATCAAACAGCGTTTTACCACGCAAAATAAAAATAACCCGCCGCATTCTATGGAAATGAGCCTGGTCGATGGGCCGTTCAAGCAGTTATACGGACGCTGGAAATTTACCGAACTAAGGTCCGATGCCTGCAAGATCGAGTTTGACTTGAACTACGAATTTTCCAGCAAGCTGCTGGAACACTTGATCGGCCCTGTATTCGGCAAGATTGCCAACAGCTTTGTCGATTCCTTTTGTTCCCGTGCAGAGACTTTATATGGCTGATGCCGGATTTATCAAGGTGCAGGTTTGTTATTCCACGATCCAAGGGGTGACTTTGCTCGACGTGCAGTTGGCTGCCGGCGCTACGCTGTCAGAGGCAGTCGCGCAAAGCGGCATCCTGCAGAGGCACCCGGAAATCGACGTCACAATCAATAAAGTCGGCATTTACGGCAAACTTAAATCTGCCGACTCGCCCCTGCACGACGGCGACAGGGTGGAGATATACCGTCCCCTGATTGCCGATCCCAAAGAGGCGCGCCGCCGCAGGGCGAAAAAACAAAAGAGCGGACAGCCGGGCGGTTAAGAGTGGCTTATTGGCAGCCGGCCAGCAAACGCTTATTGCCGGCGCTTTCCTGTGCGCGCTGTTCGTCAGTCATAATGGCTCTTTCGCCATTGGCGTCTGTCGTGGCGATGCGCACGCCGGAATCCAGCGTGCGCTGATAGGATTGGACCCGCTCGCAATTCTTGCTTTTTTCGCTGGCGACACGTTGCTCTTCTGCCGCTTTCTGGTCTTTCTCTGCCTGTTCTGCCCTGCGTTTCAAGAAATCCTCATTCTTGCTTGCCGTCGTGGCGGGCTTTGCCTGATCTGCATCCTGGGTCGCCGCGGCGCTGTCGGGGAGCGCGTTTTCCTTGCCCGGCTTGTTTGGCGACTTGAGGATGCGGTTATTCGGTACCGAGGAGGGCGGCGGGGTATCGGAAAACTGTTTTACCCCTTTTTCATCCAGCCATACATATTGGGCAAAAGCCGATGCGCACACGCAAAACGACAGGAGCATGGTGGAAAATAAGGTGAAAACGAGTCTTTTTTGATGTTTTTGCATGGATCGCTGTCCCGATAGGGCTTTGTCAAGGAGCCGTCGACCTAGGCGCTTGAAAAGCAGGGGTGGATGAAATTTGCTAGAGTTTTACACGGTTAAAGACGTCTCGGCAAGTTTTCTGTATAATGCGGCTTTGCGCCTATAGGAAATGCTATGCGTTTACTCCAAAAAGCACTCACGTTCGATGACGTGCTACTCGTTCCAGCTTACTCGAACATCCTCCCTAAAGATACTTCGCTTGCTACGAGTCTGACTCGTAACATTAAATTGAATATCCCTCTGGTTTCCGCGGCAATGGATACGGTTACCGAAGCCCGGCTTGCGATTGCAATGGCGCAAGAAGGGGGCATAGGGATAGTCCACAAGAATTTGACGCCTAAAGAGCAGGCGCGTGAAGTGGCAAAGGTAAAACGCTTTGAATCCGGCGTTTTGCGCGACCCGATCACCATACCTCCGACGATGAAGATTCGCGACGTGATGGCCTTGTCGCAACAGCACGGCATCAGCGGTTTTCCGGTGGTAGAAGGCAAAACAGTGGTCGGTATCATTACCAACCGCGATTTGCGCTTTGAAGAGGAGCTGGATGCCGAGGCGCGCGCCAAAATGACGCCGCGCGACAAGCTGGTATTCGTCACGGAAGATGCAGACTTGTCCGAGGCCAAGCGCCTGATGAACAAGCATCGGCTGGAACGTGTGCTGGTGGTCAACGACTTGTTTGAATTGCGCGGTCTGATTACGGTCAAGGATATCCAGAAATCCACGGAGCATCCCTTTGCGTCCAAAGATGGCCAGGGCAAATTGCGGGTCGGCGCGGCAGTCGGCGTAGGCGCCGACAATGACGAGCGCATCGATTTGCTGGCCAAGGCCGGCGTGGACGTGATCGTGGTGGACACTGCGCACGGACATTCCAAGGGCGTGCTGGATCGTGTCCGTTGGGTCAAGACCAATTATCCGCACATTGAAGTCATCGGCGGCAATATTGCGACGGCCGCGGCAGCGTTGGCTCTGGTGGAGCATGGCGCCGATGCGGTCAAGGTGGGCATAGGTCCAGGCTCGATTTGTACCACAAGGATCGTTGCCGGTGTCGGCGTCCCGCAAATAACCGCTATTGCCAATGTGGCCAATGCGCTCAAGGGAACCGGCGTACCATGCATCGCGGACGGCGGCGTGCGCTTCTCCGGCGACGTGTCCAAGGCACTGGCCGCAGGCGCTTCAACCGTGATGATGGGGAGCATGTTTGCCGGCACTGAAGAAGCTCCCGGCGAAGTCATCCTGTTCCAGGGGCGCAGCTATAAATCCTATCGCGGCATGGGCAGCCTGGGTGCGATGGCGGACGGTTCTGCCGATCGTTATTTCCAGGATGCTGCCAATAATGCAGACAAGCTGGTGCCGGAGGGCATTGAGGGGCGCGTCCCCTATAAGGGCAGCGTTTTGGCCATCCTGTACCAATTGGTGGGCGGTGTTCGCTCCTCCATGGGTTATTGCGGCTGCGCTACCATAGAAGATTTGCGCACCAAGGCGGAGTTCGTCGAGATTACTTCGGCCGGCATGCGCGAGTCGCACGTGCACGATGTGCAAATTACCAAGGAAGCGCCAAATTATCGCGCCGACTAAGCTGGAATAGGGCGCTTGCATAAAAAGGAGGGATCCAGTCTCGGCGTAACGGCGATTTGCAGTGCCGCCGGCTAGGGACTGGGTCTTGTGTAAGCCTTCCGCTTGCACCCGACAAATCCGGTTTTGATAAAGGTTTTGCACGGTATGACCACACAGCTAGATCGTTCAAATCCAGCAACTGTGCTTCAATCCAATTCTGGTTTTGAGAACGTGTTTGCGGAGAAATTCGAACACCGGCTAAAGCGCTTCGAGCGGCTTGGCCTGAGGCTGTTTTCGGTCGCCAATTGCATGGTCAATTTTGTGAATGCCCCTTCCAGATTTGACAAGGGGGAGCGTTCCATGGCTGCGCTGGAGGCGATGTTTTGTGAAAGCATGCCGGTGCCGGAAGATATGGTCGTTATCCACGATGCGAGAAACGATCCTGAATTGGCTGGACATCGCCTGGTGATCGGGGCGCCTTACATACGTTTTTATGCGGCTCAGCCGATCTGGGACCATGCGCGGAATTTGATGGGCAGCGTCGCGTTGATTGATTATCAGCCGCGTGAGTTCAGCGACGAAGACCGGCATTTGCTGAGTGACCTGGCGGTCATGATAGAAAGGGAGTTGGCGCTGAGTACGATGTACCATGCGCAACTGGAGTTGATCAAGCAAAACCGGAGCCTGAAACGGGAGTCGCTGATTGACCCGATTCTGGGGACGTGGAACAAGGCCGCCATAGTGCGTTCCTTGCGGCTGGAAATGGAGCGGTGCTCCAAGGCGGAAAAACCGCTTTCCCTGATTTTTTCCAGCCTGGACCAGAGCGATGCGATACGGGATACGCATGGGATCGCTGCCAGCGACGTCGTCATGGTCAAGATTGTCAGCCGCATTCGTTCGTGCATCCGCCCCTTTGATGCGCTGGGACGTTTTGGCAATGACATCTTTTTGATCGTGCTGCCCGGCGCCTCGCATCTTGTGGCAACCGCCGTCGCCGAGAGGATCAGGCTCGCAGTGATGACGCATCCGGACAGGATAGGGGATGAGCAAATTGCGCTGACGATCACAGCCGGTATGATATCGACCGATACCTTTCCCGACGCAGAACCGGAAACATTGATTAGCCTTGCCGAAAAAGCCCTGCTATCTGCAAAGAGCGCAGGAAATAACCGTGTTGTGCAGGCCTTGCCCGTACAACCTGAAATTACCATTTGATTTATGCATTCGAAAATACTCATACTCGATTTTGGTTCGCAAGTCACACAATTGATCGCGCGTCGAGTGCGCGATGCAGGTGTGTTCTCGGAAGTCCATCCGTACGACGTGGATGACGAATTCATTCGCAATTACGGT
>DATHMC010000297.1:0-18522 GCA_035487495.1 Undibacterium sp. | reverse complement strand
AACTGCGACGAGATCCCTGTGCAGGCCGACCTGTGGCTGACTGAGAAAGCGTTGCAATTAATTGCGAAGACGTTTTCATATAACTAAAGACGCCTTATGTCTCTCGTCCAGGCAATAAAAAACCCGCCGAAGCGGGCAATCTGCCTGGTGACAGGGGAGTTAATGTTGCACATTCATTCCAGGGACTGGAATAAGGAAGGCCATCTCAATATTGCCGAGGTCAATTCTGACCGCGACATCGGACGGCGAAATTGCTTGCATGGATAACACTTGCTGAGCCGGGAAGGATCGGATAATGCCATTGGCAGTTTCTATGGCCTTGTCCGGCCGGTTTTGCCAGTTGGAAGCCGCAAAGGTGAACACCTGGTGAAAGAGTGCGTTGAGCGCATCTTGATTGAGCTGATACATACTGTCCCGTCCTTGCATATCAGTCAAAATCATTGCAGCCGTTCCCAATTCTGAAGGAATCAACTCTATGGTAGCAAGAGTTCTTGTAGCGGTGACCGTGCTCATAAGCCACTTTCATTTTGAGAAGTACAAGACATCATCAAATACCACTTTATCATCATGCAAGTATGGAGCGTAAATTCCATTACCTACGGGAAATGGCTTGCTTACTCCATGATAGTATTTATTTTCAAAAAAGCTAGTAAATTTATTAATTTCAAATGTGGCAATGACCTGCTCCAGTATGGCAGGCAGGTCACCGCTATGCGCCAAGATCGAGCCTGCCAACTTTGGCATTGTCTGGTAATAGCATGACAGACCACAAAGAGGGGATTAAGGGAGTAGTTGAGCTATGATGCCAGGCTGCCTTGGATGCAGTTATTTTTTGCACTGACTGCGTTGGCCGCAGACCTGGCGTCGCGCTACATTGCAGAGCCTGCGAATATGGCCATCCGCAACTACTATCTAAAAAATGCTGGGCAAATCAGCCAACAAGGGATTATTACAACATGCACCGAAAAACTATGAGCCTCTTAAAACTACTGTCGGTTTTTACCTGCCTCTTCGCAACCAGCAGCTATGCCGCCGGAAATATCGATCAATCCAAAATCAAAGATACCGTGGACAATGTCATCAAACCGTTGATGCAGAAGCACGATATCCCAGGTATGGCAGTGGCGGTTACCGTCAATGGCAAGAATTATTTCTACAACTACGGTGTGGCGTCCAAGGAAACCAGGCAACCCGTTACCAATGCCACCCTGTTTGAGATCGGGTCGTTGAGTAAAACATTTACAGCGACACTGGCATCTTACGCGCAGGTCAATGGCCAGCTTTCATTATCTGATAGCGTCAGCCAGCATTTACCTTACCTGCGTGGCAGCAGTTTTGACAACATCAGCCTGGTTAATCTGGGTACGCATACGGCCGGTGACTTCCCGCTGCAAGTTCCGGACAATATTATGAATATTGATCAATTGATGGATTACTACAAGAACTGGAAACCTGCTCATGCTGCTGGCACATATAGAACTTACTCAAATCCAGGGATTGGCCTGCTTGGTGTAGTAACTGCCAAGAGCATGCGAATGCCTTTTGCGGATGCGATGGAAAAGAAATTATTCCCTAAGCTTGGGATGGCGCATAGCTACATCAATGTGCCTGCAGACCAGATGAAAAATTACGCACAAGGCTATAACAAGGCAGATGTACCGGTCAGGGTAAACCCTGGGATACTGGCCTCCGAAGCCTACGGGGTAAAGACCAATACCTTGGACTTGATCCGATTTATTGACGCTAACATGGGGCTCATTAAACTGGATGGAAAGTTGCAGCGTGCGATAACCGACACCCACACCGGATATTTCAAGTCGGGCGAAATAACGCAGGATTTAATATGGGAGCAATATCCCGACACGTCAGATTTGGCGCAGTTGTTGGCAGGTAATTCCAATGAAATGATCTATCAAACCACTACTGCAACCAAGCTCACTCCCCCGTTGCAGCCACGGTCAGATGTACTGATCAACAAAACCGGCTCGACGAACGGCTTCGGAGCTTATGCACTCTACAATCCTGCAAAGAAAATGGGCATTGTGATGCTGGCAAACAGGAATTATCCCAATGACCAAAGAGTGACTGCTGCCTATCAAATATTGACCCAGCTGGGTAGTCGGGATGTTTCAAAAAACTGATCTGTACCAGCTCCAGCTTATCGGGCGAGGATAGTCCGATAAGTTGGAATCTCCTGGCCTTGGGTGCTCACAGCCGAAGGCGTCCATTCTTTGCAGTTGTGGAAATGTGTGAATTTTCCCGTTGAATAAATTAATAGTATTTGCCGCTGGCTGGCTGCGGCCGGATAGCGGACTATCGAGTCATTTTTCAATCTAATAGATAAACCAGACCAAGTAAGGGAAAAAAATGGTATTACGCGGTGTAGTCATGGCAGCTTTGGGAAGCGTTATTGTGATCTCAGGTGCGAACGCTCATGAGGTATGCACGGCGGTTGCCGATGCTGCTACGGGACAGGTTCTAATTCAGCGGGGCGACTGTCAGCGCCAAGTGACTCCGGCCTCCACTTTTAAAATCGCGATCAGCCTGATGGGGTATGACTCTGGGTTCTTGAAAGATGAACACACGCCGAAATTGCCGTTCCTCAAGGGCTACGTCGATTGGCGAGCCAATTGGCGGGAACCGACTGATCCGACGAAGTGGATGAAGGATTCGGTGGTGTGGTATTCGCAGCAGGTAACACGGTCCATGGGACAAGAGCGTTTCGCTGAATACACCAAGAAATTCCAGTACGGGAATTCTGATGTCTCAGGGGACGCGGAAAATGACGGATTGACTATGTCATGGATTAGCTCTTCGCTCCGAATTTCTCCCCTGGAGCAGCTTTCGTTTCTGACCAAGGTCGTGAACCGCCAGCTTGGCGTCAGCGAGCACGCATACGACATGACCGCTAAACTCACGAAATTCGGACAGCTTCCAGGAGGATGGAACATCAACGGGAAATACGGCGCGGCGTCTGGTTTTGGTTGGTACGTTGGATGGGTGTTGAAAGGTCCGCGAACCTTCGTCTTCGCACGCCTGATTCAGAAAGATGAGGCGCAACCCCAAGATGTGCCGGCTGGCATACTGGCGCGTGACTCTTTTATTAAGGAATTTCCAGCCTTGGTCGCTCCATTGGCTCAGTGAGTCAACCGCCGCTCGACCTGACATCACCTGTCAGGTCGAGCCTAAATAAATATAGAGTTTTATCGAAAGAGTGACACAACTCGTAAACGTTGGGTGCGTTACGGACTGGTTTTGGGTCAATTTTACACTTTTTGGGGATGGCAATCATAGCTTAAATTGAATTGACAATGTGATGGTGCTGGCTGATTTGGGAACGAATTGGCCGGGCCATTATCGCCAGTCAAATGTCAATAAACGGCATAGGATGCCAATGAGTAAAAAACCCGCATTCTCAGAGGGAGAAACGCGGGTTATTAGACGTCTTTGGACTTATTAAAACAAATTCTTGGCGGAGAGGGTGGGATTTGAACCCACGATACGTTATTCACGTATGCCGGATTTCGAGTCCGGTGCATTCGACCACTCTGCCACCTCTCCTGCTACTAGTCGATTTTCCGCAGCCATATTTGCAACAGCTGGCGAAGCCAAAGATTATAGCAAAAAAATATTTCAATTCATAGCCCCAAAGTAATTCCCTATCAAATTATTGTCGACGGCATAAATCTCGCTACTCCAGGCTGACACACTGCGGTAATAAATCGGCATTACTATTCGGCAATATGCGCGAATACCGCCCATCGCATGCGTTACTCATGCCAGGCGGTTTGAAGCGTGACTGATTGAAATATGGCGCTGGTAACGGCTTTCGTTTTGCCTGCGCCCTTTTATAGGCTGACATCCATGGGCGCTGCTTTGACTGGTCATCTTGAAGATTTTACTTCTTACGAAGCGGCGCTTGCGTCTGCTCCGCCGTTTGCCGTGTCGCAGTTGCCGCTGGACGATGACCAGAAGATGCTGGCGCAGCTGCACCGTATCATCAGCCACAGGCTGCTGACTGCGCGCTTCCAGCCTATCATCCAGATGCATACCGGTGAAATACTCGGGTACGAGGGATTGATACGTGGCCCTTCGGACAGTCCGCTGCACTCCCCTATCAACCTGTTCAAGGCTGCATCGGACAATAACCTGACCGTCACGGTAGAACATTTGTGCCGACGCATCGTGCTGGAGCAATTTGCGGCACTTGAGTTGCCGGGCAAGCTGTTCCTGAACGTCAGTCCGGAGAGCCTGTTGCAGCGCGATGTGAAACATGGTGAAACCCTGGATTACATCCACGACATTGGCATCAATCCGGCGCGCGTGATTATAGAACTCACGGAATACCAGCCCACCCACGACTATGCGTTACTGTGCGAGGCCGTTGTGCATTACCGCAAGATGGGGTTTGAAATTGCGATTGACGACCTGGGCGAGGGTTTTTCCAGCCTGCGCCTATGGTCCGAGCTGAAGCCCGACTACGTCAAGATCGACATGCACTTTATCCAGGGCATAGACCATGACCCGGTCAAGATGCAATTCGTGCGTTCAATACAGAGCATTGCAGAAAAATCCGGCACCAGGGTAGTGGCCGAGGGCATAGAAACCCAGGCAGAGCTGATTGCGATACGGGACTTGGGCGTGGCTTGCGGTCAGGGTTACCATATCGCCAAGCCGCACCCCAACCCCGGCCGCGCCGTATCGGCGGAGGTCGCCAAAATATTGAGCGTCAATAGCGCCCACCGGCGCTCAAACAACAATTTTGAGCAAGCGGTCACGGTAGAGAAAATCCTGAAAACGCCGACGACGATCAATTCGTCCATGCTGAATAACCAGGTGGACGACCTGTTCCTGCGCGACCCCAGGCTGCAAATCATTCCCGTCGTTGACAACGGTATTCCAGTGGGGCTGATCAATCGCTACCATATGATCGACCGCTTCGCCCGCCCCTATCAGCGCGAACTATACGGCAAAAAATCTTGCAAGGTGTTCATGGATCCGCATCCCATCATCGTGGACAAGAACACCAGCATGCAGGATGTCAGCCACATCATTGTTGAAGCCAACCCCGATCACCTGATCAACGGCATCATCATCACCGACCAGGGCCGATACCTTGGCCTGGGCACCGGCCCCGACCTGATGCGCGAAATTACGCAGATGCAGATCAATGCTGCCCGCTATGCCAATCCGCTGACTCAATTGCCTGGCAATGTGCCGATCAACGAACACATAGACCAGCTGCTGCAAAAACATACGCCGTTCTGCGCCTGCTATTGCGATCTGGACCACTTCAAGCCGTTTAACGATGTGTATGGGTACCGGCGGGGCGACGACATCATACAGATGACCAGCGATGTATTGAAAAAACATTGCGAAGCGCAATGCGATTTCATCGGCCATATAGGCGGCGACGACTTCATCATCTTGTTCCAGAGCCCGGACTGGGAAGTGCGCTGCCAAGGCATATTGCATAGCTTTGCGATTGCGATCCAGGAGTTCTACAGCAATGAAGATCGTGAGCGCGGCGGCTACATTAGCGAAGACAGACAGGGGAAGAAAGTGTTCTACCCCTTGATCAGCCTGTCATTAGGCGTGGTAAAGTCCCGCGCCAGCCAGCACTACTCTCACCACCAGATCTCCATCGCAGCCTCGGATGCGAAGAAGCAGGCCAAGAAGATACACGGAAACAGCCTGTTTGTGGATCGCAGGATAGATGGCGAATTACGGGCGATATAGGTCGATATGAGCCACCAATACCGTTCCAGGCGAAGGCAAGCTCTCTCCCATACAAAAAAATTGACGGCCTATATCGATCTTTCGAAGCTGGCGGGGTGCGTAATGTTTGCTATGATGGTTCCCTGCTTTGCCTGCCGGCCCCGCATATACCTGAGCAGTAGCGGCAGGAAACATCTACCGGAGGAGCGTGAAAATGAAAACCAGTGCGCGCAATCAATTTTTAGGCAAGGTATCCAAACTTACTACCGGAGCGGTCAACGATGAGGTGGAACTGGAGGTGGTCGGCGGCCAGAAGATCGTTGCCATCATCACGCATGCAAGCACTAGCAGCCTGGGACTGAAGCTCGGAGCCGACGCATTCGCACTGATCAAGGCCTCTTCCATCATTATTGTTGCGGACGATGAAGGCGCAAAATTTTCTACCCGCAACAGGCTTGCCGGCACCGTATCGAAAATTCAGCCCGGCGCCGTGAATACCGAGGTAGTGATCAATTTGCCCAAAGGCGGCATCATTGCCGCCATCATTACCAA
This sequence comes from Undibacterium sp., assembly GCA_035487495.1. Taxonomy (GTDB): domain Bacteria; phylum Pseudomonadota; class Gammaproteobacteria; order Burkholderiales; family Burkholderiaceae_D; genus Undibacterium. The sequence continues at coordinate 12,252 of DATHMC010000297.1, read as the reverse complement.
TGAGAGCGCGAATTCCCTGGGCTTGGCTGTGGGCAGCCCTGCCAGCGCTATTTTCAAGGCATCCAGCGTGATTGTGGCCACGCCGCAATAAGCCAGAGCGTCGCAATAAAAAAAGCCCGAACAGTGAAGCTGTCCGGGCTCTTTCGCTGAGTCTGGCTTACTTGGAGGCGGGCAACAGCTTTTCTATGCCGCCCATATAGGGGCGCAGCGCTTCTGGAATAGTCACGCTGCCATCCGCATGCTGATAGTTTTCCAGCACAGCAACCAGCGTGCGGCCGACCGCCAGTGCGGAACCGTTCAGCGTATGCACCAGTTCAGGCTTGCCCTGGGCGTTACGGAAGCGCGCTTGCATGCGGCGCGCCTGGAAGGCGCCCATATTGGATACCGAAGAAATTTCGCGATAAGTATTTTGCGCCGGCAGCCATACTTCCAGGTCATAGGTCTTGGTTGCGCCAAAACCCATATCGCCGGTGCACAGGCTCACCACGCGGTAAGGCAGGCCCAGTTTCTTCAGGATAGCTTCTGCATGGCCGACCATCTCTTCCAGTGCCTCGAAGGATTTCTCCGGATGCACGATCTGCACCAATTCCACTTTATCAAACTGGTGCTGGCGTATCATGCCGCGGGCGTCGCGGCCGTAGCTGCCCGCTTCGGAACGGAAACAAGGGGTATGCGCGGTCAGTTTAAGGGGCAGATCTTCTGCCGCCACGATCTCGTCGCGCACGGTGTTGGTCAGCGATACTTCGGCTGTTGGGATCAGGTACAGGGTTTCGCCCTCGCCCTCTTGGCCGCCTTTTTTGACCGCGAACAGGTCTGCCTCGAACTTGGGCAGTTGGCCAGTGCCGCGCATCGAGTCGGCGTTGACCATGTACGGCGTGTAATACTCGGTATAGCCGTGCTCCAGCGTCTGCGTGTCCAGCATGAACTGGGCCAGTGCGCGATGCAGGCGCGCCATGCCGCCCTTCAGCACGGCAAAGCGCGAACCGGTCAGCTTGACGGCAACGTCGAACTCCAGGCCCAGGGCGGCACCGACGTCGACGTGGTCTTTCACTTCAAAATCAAAAGCGGCAGGCGTGCCGATCTTGCGCACTTCCACATTCCCGGTTTCGTCTGTGCCCACAGGCACGGATTCGTCCGGCAGATTGGGGATGCCTAGCATGAAGTTGCTGATTTCCGTCTGCAATTCAGCCAGGCGCACTTCAGATGCTTTCAACTCGTCGCCTATGCCGCCGACTTCCGCCATTACCGCGGATGCGTCTTCGCCTTTGCCTTTGAGCATACCGATCTGTTTGGACAGGGTATTGCGTTTGCCCTGCAGCTCTTCGGTGCGGGTCTGTATCTGTTTGCGTTCTGCTTCCAGTGTATTGAAAGCAGCGACATCAAGCTTGAACTGGCGAGTGGCAAGACGTGCTGCGGCCGTGTCTATGTCTTTGCGGAGGAGTTGAATGTCGATCATGACGAATTATGCAATATGCGATGTTGTTAACTAATCGCACATTGTACCAATAGACAGGGCTTTTTAGAGAAACCCTGCAAAACTTGCCAGGAAATGAAAAGATCCTGCATAGGACGGCGAAGCGGCTTTTGCAGGGCCTTTATCCGGCATACGCGCGTTTCAATTGCTTAATATCGATCTTCTTCATCCGCAACATGGCCTGCATCGCCCTTTTCGATTTTTCCGAGCCGCCATCGCTGAGCATTTCCGGCAATATGGCGGGAACGATTTGCCATGAAGCGCCGTATTTATCCTTGAGCCAGCCGCATTGCTGCGCTTTTTCATCCCCGCCCTGGGACAGCTTCTGCCAGTAATAGTCCACCTCTTCCTGCGTGTCGCAGTTGACTTGAAACGAAATGGCTTCGTTGAATTGGAAAACCGGCCCGCCGTTTAGCGCGGTAAAGGTTTGTCCATCGAGCTCAAATGCCACCACCATGACCGTACCCGGCGGCCTGCCATGGAGTTCCTGCCCTACTTCGCTGTAGCGCGATATTTTTCCTATCCTTGAGTTCGGAAAAATTCCGACATAGAACATGGCGGCCTCTTCAGCCTGGTCATCGAACCACAAACAGGGGGTGATCTTTTGGATACTTGCCATCATGTGCCTCCAATTTAAGTTCTTTGCGGATTTTGTCGGAGATGTTTGCCTCGATCTTAAATTAAAAGCAATTTTGCGTGCGCCTCCAGCTAGCAAAATAGGCCAATGCAAGCACAGATTCAAGCTATTTAATAATCTCAGCGTGCCAGCATCCCCCCCTCTATTTTTATCCTGCATGCATTGCCTATTTGAGCTTGACCCATCGTTCGCTTGGAATAATCGCTATCTGCTTAAACAGTACTAAGGCATATTTCACACCGTTAATTGGTTTTTTTGTAACAAATTCTGCTTTGTTACAAAAACCAACGAAACAACAGAAAAATGTCAAAAAGCAAAATATTTATCTGGGATATACGACATATCTGAATATCGTCTTCCATTTGATTCAGTCCTCAATTTTCGAGGCTTAATAGCAACATGAGCGCACTTTTCCGGAATGACTAGTTAGATAATCAAATGCCAACTTGCAAATATGCAATCTTATTTGTTGAGTCTATTTTCATACGGATTCGCATTTAGAAAATTTATTTTTGTGAGTTCGTCAAGAGAGGAGGCATTTTAATTGGAGGAGTGCAAATGACTTTCCAGGTTGTGGCGATACTAGATCTCAAAAATTATCTATAAACCAGTATCAAGGAGTGTTTGAATGATGTTCAAAGAAAAATTGGTGGTGACGTCGGTTCGTCTGGCGCTGGGCATATTGGCAGGTACCTCGCTGATGGCCGGCAATGCGCGGGCTCAGGAAGCCACCGCCATACCCCCAGAAAAAGTACAAAGGGTCGAAATTACCGGCTCAAATATCAAATCGGTGGAAACTGAAACGGCCTCTCCGATCCAGGTCATAAAGCGCTCCGACATCGCCAGGCAAGGCGTAACCAGCGTCGCCGATCTGATCAACAATATCTCCGCGGCAACCAACGGCGTTGCCTCAAATGCCAGTTTGTCAGATATCAACGGTTCGAACAGCTTTGCCTCAGGAGGAACCAACGTATCCCTGCGCAATCTTGGCGCACAATCTACCCTGATTCTGGTGAATGGCCGGCGAATTGCTTCTTATGCGTTAGCTAACTATAACGATGTTTTTACCAACGTCGACGCCATTCCACTTGACGCCATCGAGCGCGTTGAAATACTGAAGACCGGCGCATCGGCGATCTATGGCTCTGATGCGGTCGCCGGAGTCATCAATATTATTACCCGCAAAAATTTCCAAGGCGTGGAAGTGAGCGCCGATCGCACCCAGTCTTTGCAGAGCGGCACCTTTGGCACGACTAAAGCATCGATCACAGGCGGCTTTGGCGATGAACAAAAAGATGGTTACAACGTGCTCTGGAACGCCGACTTCTACAGGCGCGAAAACGTCATGTGGACAAATCTGCTGCAATATACCAATCCAGACTTAACCAAGACATCAAAGAGTTTTGGCACCTATTCCAGCTACTCCTATCCAGGCAATATTATTGACGGAGCCAGTACGCAGCCTGTTGCAGGATGTGCCCCTGCCTTAATCATCGGTGGCTTGTGCAAATATAATCGATACGACCGTTTTCAGGCGATCCCTGCCTCAGATCGCTCCAATTTATTTACCTCCGGCACCTACAATCTGGGCGGCGGCACGCAAGCTTTTGGCGAAGCGAGTTATTCCAAGATTACAACCAAATATGTTAACGCCTTCCCCATATATGGCGATGGACAAAGCCCTGTCCAGTGGGGCAATCCCACCACAGGAATGCCGCTAACCTTCAACTACTTAGGGCTGGCCGCAAACAGCCCGTTAAACCCAACCGGCGATGATGGTGTCGGATTCCGCTATCGTTTTGCTGACGCTCCCTCTAACCAGGATGTCGACAGCAGCCAATACAGGGTATTGGGCGGATTGCGTGGAACCTTCAAGGAATATGAATGGGAAACAGCGGTTGGTCTGATGGGTTCAAAGACCAGCGCAATGCAGCAAGGATCCCTTAGTAGCTCGGGGTTCATTAAAACCATAGGAGACTATAACTCCTTCCGGTTGAACAATAATCCTGATGTCAACTTAAGCTACACCGCGAACGACCCCAACTTCTTTAACCAGCCGAATGGGTATCATCCAGGCCAAGTCAATAGCGCAGCTGTTCTCAATACCTTGTTTCCTGTGTTTGGGTATTCAGGAAAGGATTCCCAAGCTTTTGCGGACGCCAAAATCAGCGGCCCCCTATTCAACATGCCGGCAGGAACTGTAAATTTCGCGTTGGGCGGAGAACTGCGCCACGAAAGCTATACCATCTCGCCATCAGCTAATCTGCTGGCCGGCGATATTATTGGCAACGGCATCAGTTCTTCCGATGCATCACGCAACACTGCGGCATTGTTTACTGAACTTAGTATCCCCATCCTGAAAAACCTGGAGGCCCAGGTCGCAGTCAGAGCGGATAAATATCCTAATCTGACAACCCACTTTTCACCCAAACTGGCCCTCCGGTATACGCCTTCCGATTCTTTACTGCTCCGGACAACATATGAATCCGGATTCCGCGCCCCCAACATGGTCGAAAGCGCAAATTCGCTCAAATTTGCCTTCGATCCCGGCACCAGCGATCCTCTGCGCTGCCCGCAAGCAACTAATTTGAGTAACGACTTGCTTACTAAAGCGGCCAACCTTGCTCCTAACGATCCGCAAGTGGCTATTTTGACGGCGCGGGCGGAAGCGGTCAGCGCGGCCGAATGTAGTTTTGGCCTTGCAGACGAAGTGAAAAACAATCCGGACCTGAAACCCGAAACTTCCAAGAGTTTTTCTTTAGGGCTGGTATTTGAACCGGTCAAGGGTTACAGCGCCTCGGTTGATTACTGGCAAATCAATCGTAAAAACACGATAGGTTTGGCTAGCACCGCACAATTGCTGAGCGGTGGCCCCTTACCGGCGGGCACCACCTTGAACAGGGCGCCATTCAATCCGCAGGCAGATCAAACTTTTTCTGCCGCTGAAATCGCGCAATACGGCGTCACTTCGGGTGCTTTGCAGAACGTGATTCGTAATCTGCAGAATATTTCCGAGCAAAAAACCAGCGGCATTGATGTCGGCTTTATGGCGATGACGAATTGGTCCAATGTAGGGAAGGTAACGGCGAGACTGGACGGCACGTATCTGCTGACCACCAAAGATTCTTCCATCAGCGACATTACCGAAAATTTGGCGGGTCAATACGGCAATCCACACTTTACCGCCAACTTCACGGTGTCGCTTGAAAATGCCGGTTTTTCAAATTCGCTGAGGTTGAACTATATCGGCGGCTATGCCCTGCAGTTGGGTTCCTCTGACGTCACTTGGAATCAGGATGGCTGCGCTGCGAACAAGTTTACCGCAGACCAATGCCGGGTTAAATATCAACAGACGGTCGATTATTACTTTGCTTACACAGGAGTCAAGAATCTAACCATTGGCGTGAATGTACTGAATGTCTTTAATCAAAGACAATCGGCTGATCTGCGGGCGTTTGGCGTAGGCGGCATTATCCCGACCAGCTTGCAAGATGCTCAAGGGCGCATGTTGCGCTTAAGTGCTCAGTATAAGTTCAAGTAATTTCTAGTAGTCGCGGTCCGATCTGACAATTGCCCGGTTTGGGGACGGCAATTGTCAGATCAAATTCAGTTATTCAATGACGTGGCGGTTTCTTTGCAGTCCCCGCTGCATTTATTTGGCGTCTTCGTCCAGCTTCTTCAGAAAAGCCATTTTTTCAGCTATCTTGCTTTCCAGTCCACGTGGCACCGGCTCATACCAGCGAGGCTCTTCCATGCTATCAGGCAGGTAGGTTTCACCGGCAGCGTAAGCATGGGGCTCGTCATGGGCGTAGCGATACTCATGCCCGTAGCCCAGCTCCTTCATTAGCTTGGTGGGGGCGTTGCGCAGGTGCACTGGCACTTCGCGTGATTTGTCCTGCCTCACAAAGGCCATCGCCTGATTAAATGCGTTATAGCCGGCATTGCTCTTGGCGGCGATCGCCAGGTAGATGACTGCCTGCCCCAGTGCCAGTTCTCCTTCCGGCGAGCCCAGGCGTTCATAAGTCGTTGCTGCATCGTTGGCAACCTGGATTGCGCGCGGATCGGCCAGCCCTATGTCTTCCCATGCCATGCGGACGATGCGGCGCGACAGGTATTTGGCGTCTGCGCCGCCATCCAGCATGCGGCATAACCAGTAGAGTGCGGCATCTGGATGGGAACCCCGGACCGATTTGTGCAAGGCGGATATCTGGTCGTAAAAATTATCGCCGCCCTTGTCGAATCTGCGCGCATTCAACGTCAGCGCATTCTGGATGAATTCGGGCGTGATCCTGCTGGTGCGTGCCGCGCCGGATGCGGTGCTGGTTTGCTCCAGCAGGTTCAGCAACCGGCGGGCGTCGCCGTCGGCATAGCCGACCAGGGTATCGATTGCGGCATCGTCAAACTGTAGATGGGACAAGACCTTGGCCTGCGCTATTGCCAGCAATTGCTTCAGCTCGTCTTCCGTCAGCGATTTAAGGACATAAACCTGGGCGCGCGATAGCAGCGCCGAATTGACTTCAAAGGATGGATTTTCGGTCGTCGCGCCGATAAAGGTCACCAAACCGGATTCGGCATACGGCAGCAAGGCGTCCTGCTGCGACTTGTTGAACCTGTGAATCTCGTCCACGAACAAGATGGTGTGCTTACCCATTGCCAGGTTTTGCTCTGCCTGCTCCATCGCGGCCCGAATGTCTTTGACGCCGGAGAACACGGCGGAAAGCGCGATGAACTCGCAGTCGAAAGCGTTGGCAGTCAGGCGCGCCAATGTGGTCTTGCCTACGCCGGGCGGTCCCCACAAGATCATCGAATGCGGCTTGCCTGACTCAAAAGCAAGCCGCAAGGGCTTGCCCGGGCCGAGCAAATGGGCTTGCCCTATGACTTCGTCCAAAGATTTGGGGCGCAGCGCCTCAGCCAGCGGCGGCGTGGGTTCAATTTTAAACAGGTCAGACATGGCACGCCTCCCTGTAACACAGGGTGGGCGGAAGAATCAGCCGCCGGTTTCCAGCCTCAATGCCTAAACTCATTGCTGGAATACGTCCGCGCCGGCCGGTACGACAAACTTGAATTGATCGGCTTTCATTGCCGGATTTTTCTCTATATTTTTCAGCGTGATCAGCGATACCTGGCCAAAGCTGTCGCGCAATTCCAGCGCCACCGGCACGCCGTCTTTCATGCCTATGCCGATGTGGTCGAAACTGGTGTCCTTGGTCTTCGGAATCGCCTCAAACCATTCCAGGCCCTGCTTGGGGCCGACTTCTTTCAATGTGAAGTTTTTTTCCAGATCGCTGCTGCCGAACAGGATCGCCGCCGGGCTGGAGCCCAGTGCATCGCCCAGTTTCTTGACCGTGACCTGGTTCAGGTCCTTGTCATAGATATACAATTTATCGCCGTCGGCCTGCAGCACTTGTTCATAGGGTTTGAGGTAGGTCCAGATGAACTTGCCTGGGCGCGCAAACTGGAACGTGCCGGTGGATGTCTTGGACATCTTGGCTTGGCCATCGACCATTTTCACCATTTGCTGCGAAAATTCCCCTCTTGCGCTCTTGGTGTTGGCGGCAAAGGATTTGAACTGGTCCATGCCGGAAGCGTGTGCCGACATGGACAATGTGACAGATAAAGTCAGCGCGCAGCTGATGATCCAATTTTTTAAAAAATGATTCTTTTTCACTCAGTTTTTCCTATTCTGTATTTCCTGCCGGCACCAGGATTTCCCGGTTGCCATTCGACTGCATTGTCGACACCAGGCCGCTTTGTTCCATCTGTTCCAGCAGGCGCGCGGCGCGATTGTACCCTATGCGCAGATGACGCTGCACCAGCGAGATGGAAGCACGGCGGTTTTTGAGCACCACCGCCACCGCCTGGTCATACAGTGCATCGGCCTCGCCGCCGCCCGCGCCCTCGCCCGCAGCGCCGCCTTCCATGCCGTCTTCCAGCACGCCGCCTTCCAGTATGCCCTCGATATAATTCGGCTCGCCCTGGGCCTTAAGATGCTCGACCACCCTATGCACCTCTTCATCGGACACAAAGGCGCCGTGCACGCGTATCGGCAAGCCGGTGCCGGGCGGCATATACAGCATGTCGCCCATGCCCAGCAGGGCTTCCGCGCCCATTTGGTCCAGGATGGTGCGCGAGTCTATCTTGCTGCTGACCTGAAAGGCGATCCTGGTCGGGATGTTAGCCTTGATCAGGCCGGTAATCACATCTACCGAAGGACGTTGGGTCGCCAGGATCAAATGCAAGCCCGCAGCACGGGCTTTTTGCGCAATACGCGCAATCAGTTCTTCCACTTTTTTGCCGACGACCATCATCAAGTCTGCCAATTCGTCGATGATGATGACGATGGTCGGCAGTTTTTCCAGCGGTTCCGGTGCATCGGGGGTCAGGCTGAACGGATTCGGGATATGCTCTTCGCGTTTTTGCGCTTCGGCTATCTTGGCGTTGTAGCCGGCCAGGTTGCGCACGCCCAGCTTGGACATCAGCTTGTAGCGCTTCTCCATCTCGGCCACCGCCCAGTTCAGTGCGTGCCCGGCCTGGCGCATATCGGTCACCACCGGTGCCAGCAAGTGCGGTATCCCTTCATAGACCGACATCTCCAGCATTTTCGGGTCGATCAAGATCATCCGCACATCGTTGGGGTCGGACTTGTACAGCAGGGACAGGATGGTGGCATTGATGCCCACGGACTTACCGGAGCCAGTGGTGCCCGCAACCAGCAAGTGCGGCATCTTGGCCAGGTCGGCGACGACCGGGTGCCCGGCAATATCCTTGCCCAGCGCCACCGTCAGGCTGGAATGGCTGTCGTTATACACCTTGGAGCCCAAAATTTCCGTCAGGCGCACAATCTGGCGCTTGGGGTTGGGCAATTCCAGCCCCATATAATTTTTGCCGGGGATGGTTTCCACCACGCGTATCGAGGTCAGCGACAAAGAGCGCGCAATATCGCGGGCCAGGCCCACGATCTGGCTGCCCTTGACGCCGGTTGCCGGCTCTATTTCGTAACGGGTAATCACCGGCCCGGGATATGCGGCAATCACCTTGGCGTCGACGCCGAAATCCGACAGTTTTTTCTCTATCAGGCGGCTGGTGAATTCCAGAGTTTCTATGCTGACGGTTTCCTGCGCCACCGGCGGCTCATCCAGCAGCGACAACGGCGGCAGATTGGTGTCCGGCATGTCGTTGAACAGCGATACCTGCCTTTCCTTCTCCACACGCTCCGATTTTTGCACGGCAACTACCTGCGGCTCTATGCGTATAGGCGGAGCCTCCACAGTCTTGGCCCTTTCATGGACGACAACTTCTTCACGCTTGACAGCCGCCGTCTGCCCTACCCGGCGGTCTTCACGATCCGCTATCCGGCTCTGGATAAAGGTGAATGCGGATTCGATGGCCTTGCCCAAATTTTCAGCAACCACCAGCCAGGAAATGTGAAAATACAAACTGATGCCGAGGGCTAACAGCAGTAACAGTAACAGGGTAGAGCCGGTAAAGCCGAAAGCCGAGAACAAAAATCCGCCGAGCTCCTTGCCAAGTACGCCGCCTGAAGTGCCGGGCAATTGCATTTTCAAGCTATGCATGCGTAAAAATTCGAGGCCCATGCTGCCTGCCATTAACAGCGCAAATCCGGCCGCCTGGATAAATTTTTCATATTGATGCTCAGGCTCGACCGTTGCATCTACGACCAGCCGCCTGGATAGTTGTCGGTAATCCTTCCACACCAGCCTCAGCAAGACGATGCACAGCCACCAAGCCGATGCGCCAAAAATGAACAGTAGTAAATTGGCAATCCATGCCCCGACTTTACCGCCGATATTATGAATCTGGGCTACCACGCTGGCGCGCGACCAGCCCGGGTCGGCATTGGTATAGCTGGCCAGGATAAGTATCAAATAAACACTGAGCGCGGCAACGACGATCCAGCGTGCCTCGGTCAGCAGCACGACGACGCGGCTCGGCAGCGGTTGCGTAGGGGTAGTACGCTTGCGTGTGTAGGCTTCGTTAGTAGTAGTCATAAATCTTGGAAGGAAGAGCCACACAAAGATGTTAAAAACGGTGACAAGATAGCATGTAAGGACCTCGCTCGCCAATCGGACTAGTCCTACGGACAATATTTGGATTGTGGCGGCACTCCTTCAGGCTCCGGAATCGCTCCAGGCGAGTCTGGATTGGCAGATTCGTCTATAATCTCACCCGACTCCGATCCGCGCCAATAGATTTAGCCATTTACTTGAAATTTTGTGTTCAGGCACTATTTCTATGGACGTATCCAGGATAAATAATCACGTTGTTTCCCGCAGTTTCCATTACTCAGGTTTCCTATGTCCACTCCTAAACATGCCCACGTCTTGATTCTTGGTTCCGGCCCTGCAGGCTATTCTGCAGCGGTATATGCCGCCCGCGCCAACCTGAAACCAGTGCTGATCACTGGGGTTGAACAAGGCGGTCAGTTGATGACCACCACCGACGTGGAAAACTGGCCCGCCGACCCGATGGGCGTGCAAGGGCCGGAATTGATGCAGCGCTTCCTGCAGCATGCGGAGCGTTTCAACACCGAAATCATCTTCGATTACATCCATACCGCCAAACTGAATGAAAAACCTATCCGCCTGATCGGCGACCAGGGCGAATATACCTGCGACTCGCTGATCATCGCGACCGGCGCGTCGGCCCAATACCTCGGTTTGGCTTCCGAACAGGCGTTCATGGGTAAAGGCGTGTCTGCCTGCGCTACCTGCGACGGGTTCTTCTATCGCGGCAAGGAAGTGGCCGTGGTTGGCGGCGGCAACACCGCGGTTGAAGAAGCCCTGTATCTGTCGAATATTGCCAGCAAGGTAACGGTCATTCACAGGCGCGACAAATTCCGCGCCGAAGCAATCCTGATTGACCGCCTGATGGCCAAAGTTGCCGAAGGCAAGATAGAGGTAAAATGGAGCCATACGCTGGATGAAGTCGTCGGCGATGATTCCGGCGTCACCGGCATCAAGGTCAAATCCGCCAAGGACAACAGTGTGACCGATATCCCACTGCACGGCGTCTTCATAGCGATTGGCCACAAGCCTAACACCAGCATCTTTGAAGGCCAGCTGGAGATGCACAATGGCTACATCAAGACCAAAACCGGCTTGGAAGGCATGGCAACGGCGACCAATATTCCTGGCGTCTTTGCGGCTGGCGACGTGCAAGACCACATCTATCGCCAGGCAGTCACCAGCGCCGGCACCGGCTGCATGGCAGCGCTGGACGCGCAGCGTTTCCTGGAGGAGTGATCCGATACATTCCGATTCATCATGTCTTCGTTGAAAAATTTTGCTGACCTGAAGCAACTGGGTCAGCAACTCAAGCAGCAGGAAGAGGCTCGCTTGCGTGAGCAGGCCGAGCGGCTAAGGCGCGAGAAACAGGCCAAGCTGGAGGCCGACATTTTCAAGCAGAGTGTCGGCCAGGTTGAACCTTTGAAGACCGCGCAAAAGCATGTCGCCGCCATTCCCCGGCCGCATCCCATCGCTTACCAGCATTTGGCCGACGAGCGTGCGGCCCTGCAAGAGTCGCTCTCAGACGAGTTCGATGCGGAATCCTTGCTGGATACCGACGAAAACCTGAGCTATACGCGTCCCGGCGTAGGTGTCGATGTGGTTAAAAAATTGCGCAAAGGGAATTGGGTCATCCAGGCGCAGCTTGATTTGCACGGACTGCGGCGCGATGAAGCCAGGGACAGCCTCGGCGAGTTTTTGCGCAAATGCAATCGTAACGGCGTGCGCTGTGTGCGCATCATCCACGGCAAAGGACTGGGCTCCGTCAACAAGGAGCCTGTGCTGAAGCAAAAGGTGAAAAACTGGCTGATTCAGAAGGATGAGGTGCTGGCCTTTAGCCAGGCCACCGCCGCCGACGGCGGCGCCGGTGCTTTGATCGTCCTGCTCAAGAGCAGCCAGGCTTAAACCGCCCTGCTAGTTGCGGAATTTTGCATCCTTGGTGATCATCGTCATGTCGACGAACTTTGATCCATTGTGGCTGCTTGGCGAAAAGTTCACGTCAAATCCGCCGACATCGTAGTTGGAAGTATTGATCGATTCCAGTGCGGAAATCAGCCTGTCGCGCGTCAGGTTCCGCCCGGAACGCTTCAAGCCTTCGACAAATATCTTGGCCGCCA
>DATHMC010000296.1:0-9795 GCA_035487495.1 Undibacterium sp. | reverse complement strand
GAATGAAAAAGGCCGCGCCGAAAAAGTGGAAATAGAAAAATCCTCGGGCTTCTCGCGCCTGGACGAGGCAGCCCGCCAGGCATTACTGCGCGCGCAGTTCAAGCCGTATATCGAGGATGGCAAGGCCTTGACCTTCTGGACCAGCGGGATTTTTACGTTCGATTTGAATAGCTAAATACCTGCAACATAGAAAGGGAGCGCAGCTCCCTTTTCTATTTACTTGTCACCTCAACCGCCATGGTCCGCTCATCGGTGCGCGGAAAATATGCGTAGCCCTTGCGTGTAGCCCACACATTGACCTGGTGGTGCAAGGGAATCAGGCCCAGGTCATTCAGCGCCAGCTGGCTGGCCTGCTGCCAGAGCTTTTCCTGCTTGTCCGGATCTATCGTCGCAAAGGCCTGCTCGGTCAGCGCATCCACTTTGGGATTGCTATAACGTCCGTAGTTGCCGGTGCCCCAGCCCTTGTCCGCGTTGTAGGTGGTCAGCATGGATTTCAGGAACGTCGACACATGGCCGACGCCGCCGCCCCAGCCCAGCAGCATCAGGCTGAAGTCCTGCTTGGACATGCGGGAAAAGAAGACCGATGCCGGCAGCGCCTCTACCTTGGTCACGATGCCTATGCGGGTCAGCATTTGCGCGACGGTCTGGATAATTTTTGCGTCATTCACATAGCGGTCGCTGGGTCCGTGGATGGTAAGGCCGAAACCGTCTGCATAGCCGGCGTCGGCCAGCAGTTTCTTTGCAGCCGCGACGTCGTAGGCTTCCGCCTTCTGATTCGGCAGCGTGCCAAAGTAGCCTTCCGGCAGTAGTTGGCCGGTGGCGATGGCGCTCCCCTCCATCACCCTGTCCACGATCGCAGCGCGGTTGATGGCCTTGGAAATAGCCTGCCGCACCCTCAGGTCCTTCAGCGGATTCTTGTTCAGCGATTTGCCGTTCTTGTCGGTGACATACGGCGACTTGTCGCGCGACTGGTCCACCTCCAGGAAGATCAGCCGATTGGATACCGTGCTGAACAGGCGGACCTCGGGATTCGCTTTCAACTGGACCATATCCGCCGGCGGCACACCCTCTATCACCTGCACGTCGCCGGCCAATAAGGCCGCAACGCGCGCCGACGGCGTGGTCAGCATGCGCAGGCTGACCTTGTCCCATTGTGGCCGCTTGCCCCAGTAGCTGTCATTCCGCGCCAGCTCTATGCGGTCGCCGCGCTTCCACTGCACAAATTTGTACGGCCCGGTGCCGATCACGCCCTTGCCGGCATTGAAGTCCTCGGTAGTCAAACCGGCAGTCGCCTTTTTGGAGATGATGAAAATATTGCTGAGGTCATTGACCATCAGCGCATAGGGTTTGGCGGTTTTAAGGCGTATCGTGTATTTGTCGACTATGATCTTGTCCGTGATCATCCTGGTATACAGCGTGAACGGGCCGGGACTATTGACCAGGGTCGCCGGACGGTCCAGGGAATAGGCCACGTCTTCCGCAGTGAATTCGCTGCCGTCATGGAATTTCACGCCCTTGCGCAATTTGAATTCCCAGGTCAGGTCATCCACCGCCCTCCACGATTCAGCCAGGCCGGGGATCAGCCTGCCCTTTTCCCGGTCCGGCGTGACCAGCAAATCGAACACGTGCATGGAGACATTCACGCTGGGGCCGATTGCGTGATAGTGCGGGTCCATTGACGAGACGTCGAACGCCATACCTATCGCCAGGTCGGCGGAATAGGCAGAATGAGCGGGTGCAAAGGACACAAAAAAAATCAAAGCGAGCGAAGCAAATTGTTTGGACAGCATGCTGTTTTGTTTCCCGGTCGAGTAGTGGTGTAGTGGTGCTAGTGAATGTGATGACCGATGGCGTCAGGCGCCGTCGATGAAGCGGCGTATCACGGCGCGCGCCTGCTCCGGCGCGTCTCGCCATACCCCATGCCCGCAGTGATCCATCTGCACATACGACACCGGCGCCTGCGTGATGGCATCGGCCAGTTGGCGCGACAACTCCCACGGGATGACCGGGTCCAAGGTGCCCGCCAGCACCAGCGCCGGGCAGCGCACCTTGGCCAGTTCGGGACGCAGGTCTATGCTCTGGAACTCTCCGCCCGGCCGCAAATAGTGACGCAGTACTTCTTCTTTGGTAATGACGGGCGGACGCACGTAGTTGGGGTCGGCGCCGGCGGTGTAAAACGGGTAGCAGATTTCCAGGTAGGCGGCCCAGTCTTGCGGCCACATGCGCGCCCACATCCGCTCGGCCGCCGCTCTCACCTGTTCGCCGCCGCGCTCGCCAAAGCGCTGTACCGCCAGCGCCCTATCCCACTTGGCGGCGATGGAGGAGAAAATCACCTTGGAAGGATGGTCCGGATAACGCGCCGCATAGGCTTGCGCGACGTGGCCGCCGAACGATTGTCCAAGCACGATGGGCTTCTCTATGCCGAGCGCATCGCAAAACCCTTTGACGTCGGCGGCCCATTGGGACAGCGTCCATTCGGCGGGATCATTGCCGGAGGAACGTCCATTGCCGCGGTGATCGATCCACACCAGTTGATAGTGTTCGGCCAGCGGCAGTAGCTCCGCCTTGACACCCATATGGTCAAAACCCGGTCCGCCGTGCAAGATCAGTAAAGTCGGGACCTTGACGGCCCGGCCGGCAACCACCCGCATTTCAGGTCCGGCGACGTCAAAATACAGACGCGCGCCGTTGACGTTTACATACATGAGGCTCCTTTATGTTTTGGTAGGCCCTGCATTGTTTCGCGTGCCTTGCTCTGATGGCAAGCATCATCGAGCATAGCAGAGTTCATATTGAAACTCATTCACAAATATCGAAAATGCATTGCGGCCATCGGCCGAAAAATGGAACGATTATCACTAGCGTTTTCATATAGTTTTGTCAATATATTTTCTGCAGAGCGTATTTTTTGAGACCCTTCTGTACTATCATGTTCATAAGCACGCCACGCAGCAAGCCAGAACTCGTGTATGCCGACAGCGGAGATCGTTGTCGCGTTTGTCACGCAGTCGCCAGCGCATTTTTTCAACATCCGAATATCTACCGAGAGGGCTCCCATGAAAGGTGACGTCAAAGTTATCAAGCTACTCAATGCCCAGCTCACCAATGAGCTAAGCGCCGTCAATCAATATTTCCTGCATGCGAGAATGTACAAGCACTGGGGATTTGAAAAGATCGCCAAGAAAGAATACGAAGAATCCATAGGCGAGATGAAACACGCCGACAAGCTGATCAACCGCATACTGATGCTGGACGGCCTGCCCAACCTGCAGGCATTGCACAAGCTGATGATAGGCGAAGACACTACTGAAATGCTGCAATGCGACCTGAAGCTGGAAACGGCCGCACACAAGACGGTCACCGAAGGCATTGCCACCTGCGAGGCGGTCGGCGACTATGTGTCGCGTGAAATCTTCCGCGCCATCCTGGACGATACCGAAGAGCATATCGACTGGCTGGAAACGCAGCTGGATCTGATAGAGAAAATAGGCCTGCCGAATTATCTGCAATCGCAGATGGCCGACGAAGAGTAAACAGCGGAGTATCCGGCAAGCAGAAAGTAAAAGGGACGCCCGCGGCGTCCCTTTTTTGACTCTGGCCCGCCTTATTCGGGCAAGGTATCTTTAAACGACGGGCGTTCGGACAATTTATCGAACAGCTTCGCCAGGTTCGGGTAATCGGTGCGCCAGTCAATCTCGGGGAAACGGAAGGCCAGCCAGCCGAGCGCGCAACCGACACTGATATCTGCCAGTGTCAGATGATTGCCGGTGCAAAACGGCGTTTCGCCCAGGCCCACAGACATCGCCTTCAAGCCGGCGGCGACCTTGGTCATTTGGCGCGCTACCCAGGCTGTGCTTTGCTGGGCTTCGGCGCGCTGCGTTTTTTCCAGCCTGACCAGGATGGCGGCATCCATGATGCCGTCGGCCAGCGCTTCCCAGCACTTGACCTCGGCTCTTTCACGGCCATTGACGGGAATCAGCTTGCCCACCGGCGTCAGCGTATCCAGATATTCGACGACCACGCGCGAGTCATACATTACCAGGCCGTCTTCCATCAGCAGGCAAGGCACCTTGCCCAAGGGGTTGGACTCTTGTATTGTCGTTTCAGGAACCCAGACATTTTCCAGTATCAGGGCGTAATCCAGTTTCTTTTCCGCCATTACAATGCGGACTTTTCTTACGTAGGGACTTGCGAGGGAACCAATCAGTTTCATAGGCACTTTGAGAAAATATCAACGCAAATTATAGCATTGCCAACCTGCGTTCCCTGCTTCTGAAGATTTTTGACAATTGCCAACAACGAGTGTGGACAGGCCTCGCTAATGGTAAAATCGCGTATTCAGCGCAAAAAGATCCCGAATCCAGGCAAAATCCCGAGGTTTCTTTCTTATCTCGACTTCAGCACAAATTCCATCTTTTGTTGTTTTTTGCGCAAGGCTTTTTTTCCTTTCTCCGCTATCCCTGCAAAATCATGTCACTTTCCACACTTTCCGCCCTCTCCCCGCTCGACGGCCGCTATGCCGCCAAAGTCGACGCGCTGCGTTCCACCTTATCTGAAGCCGGCTTCATGCGCCATAGGGTGAAAGTCGAAGTCTGCTGGCTGCAGGCCTTGTCCGCCGTCGGCTTTGCAGAGATCAAGCCTTTCTCTGCCGCCGCCAATGCCATCCTGGATAAACTGGTTGCCGAATTCTCCGAAGCCGATGCCGAGCGCATCAAGGCGATCGAGGCCGTGACCAATCACGACGTGAAGGCCGTCGAATACTGGCTGAAAGAACAGGTCAAGGACGTGCCTGAACTGGTTGCCGCATCCGAATTCATTCATTTCGCCTGCACTTCGGAAGATATCAACAATACTTCGCACGGCATGATGCTGAAGACCGCGCGCGACAATGTGATGCTGCCGGCGCTGCAAAGCCTGATCGGCAGGCTGACGGAGTTGGCGCACACTAACGCCGATGTGCCGATGCTGTCTCGCACCCACGGCCAGGCAGCCAGCCCAACCACGCTGGGCAAAGAGATGGCCAACGTGGTGGCCCGCCTGCAGCGCGCGCAAAAGCGCATCGCCCAGGTCGAGATCCTGGGCAAGATGAACGGCGCGGTAGGCAATTACAATGCCCACTTGTCCGCCTACCCGGCGCACGATTGGGAAAGCTTTTCGAAACAGGTCATAGAACAGCGCCTGGGCCTGGTGTATAACCCGTACACGATACAGATTGAACCGCACGACTATATGGCAGAGCTGTTTGACGCCTTTGCCCGCGTCAATACTATCCTGCTGGATTTGAACCGCGACATCTGGGGCTATATCTCGGTCGGTTATTTCAAGCAAAAAACCAAGGCCGGCGAAATCGGTTCATCAACGATGCCGCACAAGGTCAACCCCATCGATTTTGAAAACTCGGAAGGCAATCTCGGCATGGCCAACGCCTTGCTGAAACACCTGTCCGAGAAGTTGCCGGTATCGCGCTGGCAGCGCGACCTGACCGATTCCACCGTGCTGCGCAACATCGGCGTGGCGCTCGGCTACACTTTGCTGGCTTACGACAGCTGCCTGCGCGGCCTGAACAAGCTGGAAGTCAACCATGAGCGCCTGGCGAACGACCTGGACGCGACCTGGGAAGTATTGGCGGAGCCGGTGCAAACGGTAATGCGCCGCTACGGCATAGAAAACCCTTACGAGCAATTGAAAGAGCTGACCCGCGGCAAAGGCATCTCCAAAGAAGCCTTGCGCGAATTCGTGCTGGGCCTGGCGATCCCGCAAGACGCCAAGGACCTGCTGCTGGCGATGACCCCGGCCAACTATATTGGCATTGCGGCGGAACTGGCGCGCAAGGTGTAACCGGCGCACCAGCTTTAACACATGGGCGGATAACGCAAACGCCGCCCACATCGAATAAAAAAATTCAAGCTGGCAGGCTTTTTTGGAGCTAGTCTGCGCGCTTGAATTTTTTTTGCTAGAATTGGTTCTAATTCAGACTAATTTATATCCAACCAATAAGGAAGCACGATGGCGCAAGCAGCAGAACGCTATACCAATACAGCCATACTGCTGCACTGGCTGGTCGCCATCTTGATCATCTGCGGATTCTGCCTGGGCGTGACCATGGTCAATATACCCGGCCTGACCCCCACCAAGCTGAAGTATTTCTCATGGCATAAATGGATAGGCGTCACCGTACTTGGCCTCGCCTGCCTGCGCCTGCTGTGGCGCTTAAGCCACCCCGCGCCGCCGCATCCGGCTGGCATGTCGGATTGGAACATCAAAGCGGCCAATGCCATGCACGTCTTATTATACATATTGATCTTTGCAGTGCCGGTGTCCGGTTATTTTTACAGCCTGGCCGCCGGCGTCCCCGTAGTGTATCTGGGACTATTCCCGTTGCCGGTGCTCATTGAGCGCAACGACGAATTAAAACCCATCTTGAAACTGGTGCACTATTGCCTGAACGTGACCTTGCTGGCCGCGGTCATCCTGCACGTGCTGGGCGCGCTTAAGCATCATTTCATCGACCAGGACGGCATCTTCAAACGCATGATGCCCGGTAAATAAACGCAACATCCATCGAAGGATATTCCATGCAACTGTTTTCTTCTGTCTCCCGCTCATTGCCCCGCCGCCTGCAACTTGGCATGGCCGTCGCCGCCGCCTGCATCGCTTTGCCGGCATTGGCTGCGGTGCTCAAAGTCGATGCGGCGAAAAGCAATGTCGGCATCGTCTTCAAGCAATTAAACGTGCCGGTCGATGCCAAGTTCAAGAAATTCAACGCGGCGATCGACTATGACGCCGCCAAGCCTGAGGCCTCGAAAGCGACCGTCGATATCGACGTCGCCAGCTTCGACCTGGGCGATCCTGAGTACAACAAGGAAGTGGCGAAGAAGGAATGGTTCAACGCGGCACAGTTTCCCAAAGCCAGTTTCGTTTCCACCGGCATGAAAGCCGGCGCAAACGGCAGACTGGATGTCACCGGCAGGCTGACCATCAAAGGCAAGACGATGGATGCGAGTTTTCCGCTGACGGTGAAGAAGGAAGGCAGTATCCAGGTATTTGAAGGCAGCCTGCCGATCAAACGCCTGGCATTCAATATCGGCGAAGGTGAATGGAAAGACACCAGCATGGTCGCCGATGAAGTCGTCATCAAGTTTCGCGTAGTTGCAGCTCAATAACAAACAAGCTTCATCAAACCTAACACCAAGGAATTCTCAATGAAATTACAACAATTCATCGCAGCAGCCCTGGTCCTGAGCGCGTCCCAGGCCTTTGCCCAGACTTACAATATCGACCCTAACCATACCTATCCAAGCTTTGAAGCAGACCATATGGGCATCTCCGTATGGCGCGGCAAGTTTGACAAGACCAGCGGTGTGATCACCCTGGACAAGGCCAAGAAAACAGGTAGCGTCGATATCACGATCGATACCACCTCGCTGGATTTCGGCCACGCAAAATTGAATGACCATGCCAAATCCAAGGACATGTTCAACGTTGAGCAATTCCCGACTGCGAGCTACAAATCCAGCTCCATCAAATTCGATGGCGACACGCCTGTTGCGGTGGAAGGCAACCTGACCTTGCTGGGCGTAACCAAACCCGTCACGCTGACCATCAACAAATTCAAGTGCATCCAGCATCCTATGCTGAAGCGTGAAGTGTGCGGCGCCGATGCAAGCACGCAATTCAAACGCACTGATTTCGGCCTGAGCTACGGCACGCCGTTCTTTGCGCCCGAAGTAAAACTGGCGATCCAGGTTGAGGCTTTGAAGGCTGATTAATTCGGTCTAGGATCTGGCCGGCGCCCGTCGCCGGGCCGGCCAGATTTTCCAACTCGTTGCAGCTTAGGTATTTATGAAATATCCACCATTTCACACCGGCTATCATGGGTGAACGCTATCTCCGCAGCGTCCGGCTACTGGCCGAATGCATGCAGTCTTTCGAAAAATCTTCTGCGCAACACATACGGCAGCTGGGTTTTACGCACTCCCAATTCGACATCATCGCCACCTTAGGCAACACCCCCGGCATGACCTGCAAGGATCTCGGCGACAAGACCCTGATCACCAAAGGCACATTGACCGGCGTGCTCGACAGGCTGGAGCAAAAAGGCTTGATAGAAAGGGAACGCGGCTGCGACGACAGGCGCCAGTTCTTTGTCAAACTGAGCCCGCGTGGAGACGAGATATTCAGGGACGTGTTCCCGAAAGTGGTCAGCAAGGGCAAGCAGAGGTTTCGCGACTACGCCGATGCCGATTTCGATGCGCTGGAGCGCGCATTGCTGAAATTAAAAGACAGCCTGAACCGCGCCGCCGAATAAGGCATCGCCCGATTGCATACAGGGCGGCATGCTTTCGGCATCCAGCGCCGCCCTCATCGAGCACATCCCCCCACTCAAGCTTTTACACGACCTCGGTCGTGATCGGTCCCTTGCCGCTGAAACGGTCCAGCGCCAGATAGATAATCGGCGTGATGAACAGCGTAATCGCCTGCGAGAAGACCAGGCCGCCCACCACCGCCAGGCCCAGAGGCTGGCGCAACTCGGCGCCCGCGCCTAATCCCAGTGCGATAGGCAATGCGCCAACCAGGGCCGCCAGTGTGGTCATCATGATAGGACGGAAACGCTGGATACAGGCTTCGCGTATCGCTTCCGCCGGCGTCATGCCGTGGTGGCGCTGGGCATCCAGTGCAAAGTCGATCATCATGATCGCATTCTTTTTCACGATACCGATCAGCAGCAGGATACCGATAGTGGCAATCAGCGTCAGGTCCTCGCCGAAGATTTGCAGCGTCAGCAGCGCGCCCACCGCTGCAGAAGGCAAACCGGCCAGGATGGTGATCGGGTGGATGTAGCTTTCGTACAGGACGCCCAGCAATACATAGATCACCAGCAGCGCGGCAACAATCAGCACCACCTGCCCGGATTGGGAACTCTTGAACACCGCAGCGTCGCCGCCGTAGGAAGTGATAATGGATATGGGCAACCTGATGTTCTGGCTGAATTTGTCGATCTTATTGGTGGCGTCGCCCAAGGCATAGCCCGGAGTCAGATTGAAAGAGATCGTCACCGCCTGCAACTGCCCCATGTGATTCACGGAGGTGGGGCCGACCGTGCGCTTCACGGTCACGAAACTGTTCAGCGGAACCAGCGCATTGGTATTACTGCGTACGTAGATGTTATTCAGCGCAGATTCGTCCTTCTTGGCATCCGGCGACACCTCCATGATGACCTGGTAGCTATCCACATTGCTGTACATCGTGGAAATCTGCCTCTCGCCAAACGCGCTATACAAGGCGGAACGCACCGAGTTCATGCTGATGCCGAGTGAATTGGCCTTGTCCCGGTCTATCGTCAGCGAAGCCTGCAAACCCTTCAGCTGGGAATCGCTGGTGACATCCTTGAAGGCCGGATCATTGCGCATTTTGTCCTGCAGCTTGACTGCCCAGTCATTCAACTCGCCGGCCTCCACGCTTTGCAAGATGTACTGGTACTGGCTCTTGGTTTGCCGGCCGCCCAATTGCAAGTTCTGGGTCGGACGCATATACACGGCAATGCCGGGCAGATCGCGGAATTTTTTGCGCAAGCCTTCCACCACCTGCTTCATCGGCTTACGCTCGGCCCGCGGCTTCAGGTTGACGAACATGCGCCCGGTATTTTGCGCATTGGTGGCGCCGCCGTTAAACGAGGCCACCGACAGCACATTCGGGTCGTCGCGCAGGATCTTGGCCGCCTTGTCCTGCAGAATGGACATCGCAGGGAATGAAATATCCTCCGACGCTTCCGTGGATACGTTCAGCTGGCCGATG
>DATHMC010000295.1:0-10554 GCA_035487495.1 Undibacterium sp. | reverse complement strand
TTTCCTCTCAGGCGCCGGTGCGGCGGCGGGGATCGCGATGATTAACTCGGTAGGCAATCTTGGCGGATTCGTAGGGCCATTTGCCATAGGCTGGTTGAAGAATGTTACCGGCGGATATGCTGCCGGCCTATATGTAGTCGGCGCGACCTTGGCTTTGTCTGCGGTGGTAACGCTGCTATTGAGTAGGCAGGTCGGAAAGAATCATGCTTTGACTGAGGTTCGGCATAGCCATTGATTCGGTGATGAACGCAAAAAGGGGCTGAACGCCCAATGCCTTTCAGTTAAGAACCAAATCCCCCTAATTTGTCGTTCCCGCGCAGGCGGTAAAGCAGGGGTTTCGAGGCGCCCGGCGTAGGGCAGCATGCTGCTCCCTTGCAAGGCGCACACTGGCTTGCAAGCCAGTGCCGTTTCGCAGGCAGACGGCATGCCGTCTGAATCCCCTGCAGCACCCTGCGTAACGGCGTTCCCTTGCACGGGAACGCTCACTCCCTATAGAGACACAGGGGAACCCAGTGACTTTCGTCGAACGACGCTAGGTTCCCGCCTGCGCTGGAATTTCAGCCTTTTTCAGTGGAATGCGACGTGATGGGATCGAGCGGCCAGATCGGCCGGCGCAGGTGCTGGTAGGGGAGATTTTCCAATGCGCCGTTGAGCGAGCCTCGGGCATCGCAATAGACGGTCGCGGCGGCCAGAGGATCGAAGCCCGCCCGGAAATGCTGGGTCGATTTGACGACCACCAGGCTCTTGGCCGCCACGTCGATCCCGAGCTCAGTAAAGCAATCGGGTGAAAACGACTGCCGGCGCAACGAGTTGAGCACGATATCTATGCCGTCGACCCGGATCGCGACCGCCAGACCGATGGGATCCCTGGACCTGCCGTCCATGCCGCGCTGACAAGCGTCCGCACGCACGGCCAGCACCAGCGCCGAAACATCCACCGGATCGCCCGACAAAGGCCCTACTTTTCCGCCTATTCTGAGCGGCAGCCGCGCACCGATGCCGGCAGCAGCCGCAATGAGTACAGCCTGCGGGTCCCAGATCATGCCCAGCGCCGCGTTCTCGACCCGGCGCTCTATCATTGCGC
Source organism: Undibacterium sp. (assembly GCA_035487495.1). Classification (GTDB taxonomy): domain Bacteria; phylum Pseudomonadota; class Gammaproteobacteria; order Burkholderiales; family Burkholderiaceae_D; genus Undibacterium. The sequence goes on along the minus strand of DATHMC010000295.1, from coordinate 9,470 downwards.
GTAGCAGGAAGGTGCTGTCGGATGCAGCGCCTCCGCCCGGATTGTCGGCGCCGTCGGCGATGACGACCGGGCCGCGCGGGCTGCGGGCCGCCAGCGCCCGGTCCAGCGCTTCATCAACCGGAAGGCGGCGCGCCTGGGCTAGTTCGCGCAAGCTGAAAAACTCGGCAGCCAGCCGGTCGGCCAAGGCAATGGCAGCCGCTTCCGTTGCAAGACTGTCTTTGCAGACGATGACGATGGCAGCGCCCGTCTCCGATGTGTCCGACCATGGAAAGCCATGCATCGGCGAGATGGAAAGAATTCCAGCCTGCTTCTCGCAAGCCTCTATGCGCCTGACGAAACCGTGCATGGGATCTTCGGTGGTGCCGAAGAGTCCGAGCATGGGAACACGCCGCATGATCGTCCGCGGCCTGGCGCCGCCGCGTGCAGCGGCCGCCAGAATCGCACGCAGCTCGCGGGCTCTATGCAGGTAATCCGTGTGCGGATATTCCTTGCAGGCGATAATGACGGCGCCGCTGTCTATCATCGCTTGCGTCACATTGCCGTGCAAATCAAGCAATGCGCCGACCGGCGTGGCAGCCCCGACGATTGCCCGCACGTGTTTCAGCAGGTCTCCCTCGCAATCCGGATAGCCGTCTGCAATCATGGCGCCATGCAGCACCAGGAAAACCATATCCACCCTGCCTGCACTGCGCAGTCCGGCGAGCAGTTCATCTCGCAGTGATTCGTAGGCGCGGCGGGCCACCAGCCCTGAAGGTTGAGCCCAGGCGCACAAGCCGGCAACGACATCGTCGCCATGCTCCGCGGCAACATTCAGCAAATCGCCGTAACCGGAAAATTGCCTGGCCTCTTCGAGCGTACTCTGATCGCCTGGCCGGTGCAGCAGGCCTAGCTCGAACGACTCCAGCGTCGTCGGCAACGGGGAAAAACTATTGGTTTCATGGGCCAGCCCAGCCAGGAAAATCCGCAGCGGCTCATGTAGTAGTTCATGTAGCGGTTCGCTTCGTGCCTTGCTTACTTCTTCGTTCACATCAAGCTCCGATAGTTAGTTTCTATGCTTCAAATGCCGCGCTCCGCATCACATCGTCGATGTGCAGCCTTCACAGGCCGGAATACGCCGCTTCGCTGTCATCCATGTTGCTGGCGCACTCGCTGTGCCCGGTGTGTTTATGCCAGCCGGTGGCTTTGTGGCATCGCGCAATCACTTCAGTGCTGCCGGCTCGCACCACGTTGAAATGCGAATAGGGCGCAACCGTCATGCAGGCGTGGTGCGGCAAGATGCGTACCCTGGCGCCTATCGGCAATTGCGCGAACAGCTCTTCACAACTGCCCCGGCCGGCAATAAAGCCATGCTCCTGATGTACCTCCGCCACACGCAAGCCGTCGATCGGCACCCCGCCGTGGATGGGGCAGACCAGGCCGTAACCAAAGTCTGTGCCGAATTCGTTGGCACTCAGGTCTTTCGACAGCGCCAGTGCGCCGGCATCAATCAGTACCCGCTGTGAGCGCGGGTTGTGACCGATCACCGTGGCCAGTACCGAGGCAGCGATATCGGCGAGGCTGCACGAACCGAGCGCCACCTGGTCCAGATCGAACAAGGTATACACCCCGGGCCGCATCTCGGTCACCCCTTCCATATTTCTTGCATGCACCGCTGTGGGGGTGGATCCCACGCTCACGACCTGCACGGCGAAGCCCGCCTCGCGCAAGCGTGTCGCCGCCAAGACGGCGGCAGCGCGTTCGGTTTCGGCGACAGCCGCGATCGCATCCGCCCCCGGTTCTTTATAACTGTGCCCTGCGTGAGTCAATACGCCGGCCAGGTGCAAGGCGGGAGATGCGTGCACCGCGCGCGCGAGCGACAGCAACTCCTGCCCGTCGGGCAGTACGCCGCCGCGGCCGCCGCCGCAGTCGATCTCGATCAGCAGCGCGAATTCCGCACCGAGGTCTTCGGCGCGCCGCGCCAGTGCCAGCACGGTATTCGGATGATCGGCCAGCAGCGTGAGCGTCAATCCATGAAGACGCTGCAATTTCACCAGCGCGTCGAGCTTGCCTTCCGCAATGCCGACCGCATAGGTAATGTCGCGGAAGCCATGCTGCGCGAAGTAATCGACCTCGGCCAGGGTCGAGACGGTGATGCCGCCCCCTTGGCCGCGGGTCGCCAGGCGCGCAATATCGGCAGACTTGGCCGTCTTGAGATGCGGCCGCAGCGCCACGCCGTGCTTTTTCGCGCGCTGTATCATGGCGGCGCAATTACGCTCGGCCCGGTCCAGATCAAGCACCAACGCAGGGGTGGCTATATGTTCAAGGCGCATGGTGGATTTTAAGGTCGTCATATCAATGAGACCCTTGCGTCATCGGGCAATCGATCGCTTTTCCAGACGGAGACGAAGAGAAACTCGGCGGATGCGGGTTCTCGACGCGAGGCCAGTAGTCCAGGCTACGCACGCGGTACGGCAGTCGGGCGAAATCGTTGCTGATAGCGCCCGGCGAAGAAACATAAAGGATAGCCTTGGCCAGCGGAGCGAACAGCGCATGGAAATGCTGCGAGGACTTGACCACGATCAGCTTCTTGACGGACAGGTCTATGCCCAGGCCCGTGAACAGGTCAGGCGAAAAAACCTGGCTTCGTTTACTGATCAACACAATATCCAGGCCGCCCTCAGTCTGCACCCAGACGCTGGGTCCAAGCGCCGTGCGTGAGGCCGACAGGCCCGCCTGCGAAAAGTCGTCATCGATCGCCTTGACCGTCACCCTCACATCCACAGGATCGCCCGAGGCGGGCCCGCATTTGCCGCCCAGCCGCAGATCAATGCAGGCGCCGACACCGGCATCGCAGCAAATCCGGATCGCACCCAGATCCCAGAATGCACCTATGGCAACGTCGGCGATACCCTGCTCCAGTATCGCAGCCAGAATGAAAGTACTGTCGCCCGTAGCACCGCCGCCCGGATTGTCGGCGACGTCCGCCAGCACGACAGGCCCATCCTGCAGGGCCGACGCCTCGCTCAACGCGGCCTCGACCGACAATACCGAAGCAGTCGTCCGGTGGCGCAGTTCCCAGAATTCACGTGCAAGATCCTCAGCCAGCGTCTTGGCCAATGCCGGGTCGTTATCGGTGATCACCCATAACTTGGCGCCGGCTTCCGCCACGTCTGCCCGCGGGAAACCATGCCCCAGCGACACGGACAGTACACCCGGTTGCCGTTCGCATTCCTGCATGCGGCGCACAAAGCCCGCCATCGGCTCTTGCGTTGTGTGCCACATGCCGACCATCTTGCAGTCGAATACCGCCGTCGTCGGCCGCAGGCGGCCCTGCGCGGTATCGAGCACGATGCGGACAAGTTCCTCCATCCTGAGCAGCGCGTCGGTGTGCGGATACTCTTTGAAGCAGATGATGGCATCGGCGGAGTCTTGCATTTGTTGCGTGAAGTGACAGTGCAGGTCCAGTTCGACGCCGACAGGCACCGTCGGGCCGACAATTTCACGCACCCGTGCGAGCAGGTCGCCCTCGCAGTCGTCATAGCCGTCTGCGACCATCGCCCCGTGCAACATCAGAAAAACGCCGTCAACCGGTCCGGCAGCGACCAAGTCGGACAGTATCTCGTCTCGCAGGCTTTCATAAACCTCGCGCACCGTGCGGCCGAACGGCTGGGCAAAAGCCGTCAGGCTCTCGACCAACTCGTGGCCTTCCGCCGCCAGACGCCGGCCCAGCTCCGCCGCAAACATGCCGTAGCCGTGGGCGTCGCGCGTGCTGGCATCGCCGTGGAAGATGCCGTATTGCTGAAATGCACCCCAGCCGGTCGGAGCCGGCGCAAAGGTATTGGTCTCGGTGGCCAGAAAAGCTGTAAAGAACTTCATGCTGTAATCTCCTTGCGAATAAAATGCATATGGCGCGTGCGAAAACTCTCCAGCCGCAGTCCCGCAACACGCCCCTCTTGATATTCGATGTTGAGGATGATGCTGTTGCCGAGCGCAGCCAGCAGCGGATCGGCCGATGTAAGCGTCATCACCTTGTCTGATAGAGCCTGCAAGCGACCGACCTGGCGACCGTACTTGCCCTGTACTGTCAGCAGCAATCCTCCATCCGCTTGTGCAAGCTGCGCGCTGGCATCAAGGTCGGCACTGAAATAGTCGCCGCAAAGAACCGGTGCCAGCGCTGCATTGTCAGGTGGAGCATCGGGCAGCCGCTCAAAGCGCTGTGCATTGCCGCCTTCGCGAAGAACAAGCGTGTCGGGTGCCTGATCGAGGCTGACTCCAACCATGTCGATCTCGATCGGATTGATGCCAATGTCCAGCGTAGACAGCAACAACCCGTCCTCGCGCTGACGCATCGGGATCGCCGCGGATTCTAGCCATGACAAGCCCAGCTTGCCTGCGACATCGGCAAAGCCGAACACGCCGCCGCTGTCGGGAGAGTGATAACGGCGACCTACCAGCGCCTGATAGCTGGCTGCAGCGGCACGCTCCTCGGGCAGCTCCGTCAATTCTTCAGCCAACAGCAGATCGATCACCTTGAATGCGAGCAGCGTCGGCGATGTCGGCGCGCCGTTTGCCATGATCATGATGTCCAGGCCAAAGGCCGGCACGGTGATCATCTGCGACGTACCGCCAAGAACGGCACCATTGTGGTGAATCACCTCCACGCCCCGGTACGGGTGCCGCATCAGGCCAAAACCGTAAGGCATCACGATGCCGGACGACAAGGTGGCCGGCGCCAGCATCTGCTTCCAGCTGCCGGCGCTGCCCACATGCTTTTCGCTGCTGCGCAGGTGCGCCAGCCAGCGCAGCATATCGTCCAGCGTCGAGACCATCGACCCGCTGCCCTCCAGGTCGCCGGGATAGATTCCGCGCTGCCAGCCTCCGCCCAATGCGGCGGGCTTTGCCATGTAAAGACCGGCCAGCCGAGGTGTAATGTCAAGGTCGCTGGCGATTGATTCGGTGTCTGTCATGCCCATCGGGTCGAAGATGCGCTGCTTAAGGAATTGCCCGAAACCTATGCCGGACACGCGCTCAATGATTTTGGCCAGCATGTGATAGCCGCCATTGCTGTATATCATCTGCGTGCCAGGTTCAAAATTCAACTCGCTTTGCCGGGCCATGGCAGGAAGGTTCAGCCCTTTGGGCTGAGGAGCAAGCCCGTGTGCCAGGAGCCATAATTCGTCGTGGCCGCGCCAGCCGCCGGTGTGGTTCATCAACTGCCGCAAGCTGGGACCGGTGCGACTCAATTGCGGCAGCTCCGGCAAGTAGCGTCGCGCATCGTCGTCGATATTGAGCAGACCTTGTTCGGCCAGCAGCAATACGCCGAGCGCTGTGAAATGCTTGCTGGTCGAGGCGATGCGCATGCGGGTGTGCGGTGTATTGGCAACGCCTTGCTCAAGGCTGGCCATGCCGATACCGCGGCGGTAGATGGACTTGCCGTCTCGATTAACGCCGATGACCAGCCCGGGCGCATCGCTGCGATTGAGAGGTTCCAGCAACGCGTCGATACCGGCAATGATGGCCGGCGTTTCGGGAGTGGGTGAAGTGCGGGTCTCAGACATGAACGATTCCTTGGAATGTGTGGAGGGGAGGCATTACTGCGACGACTCCCATGTTTTTGCGATACGTACGCCGGGTGGTTTTGATAAAGGATGCAAGCGGAGCGACTGTCGACGCATATTCCCCGCTCCTTGCAACTCCGGACCGCCTAGCGGTGCATTGCGGTTGCGGCGGAATGGAGCCGCATGCGATAGAAATCATCAGCGACAGGAGGGGTTTGTGCGGCAAGAACGGAAGGGCTTCGTGGTTGGACTGCAATTCGACATCGATCATGTGGTTCCCCAATGCATTAATGCGTTAACAGAAGTAGCAGATATGGCGGTCGATTCGGCGCGACACTCATAGCCCTTGCCATTCGATCCGAAGGCAATGTTTTTCGACACGAAAATCATTTTAGCAACAAATATCCAATATGTATAATTATTTTCCAAATTGGATAAATAAAATACAGCATCAATCAGAATCGGAAAGAAATTTTCCGCCATGGCCGCCATATACTCCCGTCACTTAAACGCGCATTGCAAAGAATCGCGGCCTCATGCCAGAGGAGCCGGGCACAAAATAGCCACTCAAGGCCGATTATTTTTCAAACAGGACACCTTGTAAATCATGACAATTCCATCAAATTATTTCCATACTTGATAAATTTTTCCAATATATATAAAATTTACACATTGGCAAGCGGAAGACATCTCAATATTGCGAGCGCGCTTCGATCATCAGCGACGATCGGCAACCCGGCCGGCCAATTGAGAACTTTAGAACTTTGTCCAGGAGAATTGCATGAGCGAATCCGTTGGGATCGAATCAAAGGCGGCTATAAAAACCGGCGCTGCGGCGCTCGACGAACTGTTCCAGCCAGTGAACCGCAGCGATGCCCCCGGTCTGGTGGTAGGCATTGCCCGGCACGGCAAGATCGTATACCGCCGGGGTTTCGGTCTCGCCAGCGTGGAGCTGGGTGTCGCCAACACTCCGACGACCCGCATGCGCATCGGCTCCACCAGCAAGCATTTCGCCTGCCTCGCGGCGTTGCTGCTGGCCGAAGAAGGCAAGCTCGACCTTGATGCCGACACGCGCCTGTATCTGCCGGAACTACCGGCCTCCAGTTCCAAGACCACCCTGCGCCAGTTCATGACGCACACCGGCGGCTACCGCTGTTACATCGATGTCGGTTTTTTGAGCGACGGGATGGCCATCAAGCCCAAGGGTGCCGCGCTGGCCGCACAGGTGCGCCAGAGCGATTGCAACTTCGCGCCGGGCGACAAGATGATGTACAACAACGGCGGCTACCATATGCTGTCGCTGGTGATAGAGCGGGTCAGCGGACTGCCGTTCGAGCAATTTCTGAAGGACAGGATCTTCACGCCGCTAGGCATGCCCGATACCGCCTCGGTGCCCAGCGACTTTGAAATCCACCGCGGCGTAGCGACGCTGCACGTGCCCTTGCCCGACGGCAGCTACCGGCGCGGTGTGTTCCCGACCGAAGAGCTGCTCGGCGAAGGCGCCATGATCTCCACAGTGGACGATATGCTGCGCTGGCTCGCCCATCTGCGCGGCCCGAAACAGGTCGGCAGCGAGCATAGCTGGGCACAGATGCTGAGCTGCACCCGGCTGAACAGCGGCCTCGTCAATCCCTATGCGCTGGGCTTGATGCGCCACCTCTACCGAGGTGTCGAGGTCATTCATCACGCAGGCAACGTCATCGGCGGCAGCAGCCAGATGCTGACGGTGCCGGCCCATGCGCTGGACATCATCATCATCGCGAACGGCGCTGCGGCCAGTCCGGTGGAACTGGCGAACCAGGTCATCGATACGCTGCTGGGAGACGACATCTTGAGCCCGCCGCAGAACCGGGCGGATAGCGAGCGCTTCAAGAGCCTGCTGGGAAAGCGCTACTACTCGCCCTCGTCAGGTTTTCTGGTCCACTTTGCCGATGTCAAGGGGAAGCTCGGACTGTCGCTCCTTGACGGCCTTCCTGTACCGCTGCGCGATGAGGGCGACACGCTGCGCCTGGGCTTTGAAGACGTCGCCGCCGGACCATTCGTGCTCAACACTGCAAAGCTGGCAGCCGATGGCTGCGCGCCGGAGACGTTGGAGATCAGCGAGTCGGGGCAGGCCGAGTCGTTCCAGCTTCTGCCGGAAACCCCGCCCGCACCGGCGGATGCAGGCCTGGTTTTGGCCGGGCGCTACCGCGCACCGGACCTGGACGCCGAAGCAAGAATACTCTTCGACGGCGAGTCATTGAAGCTGCAGGTCTCCGGCGCGTTTGCAACCAACTTGCTGACACTTGAGGCGTTCTCGGCCGACGTATTTGGCTTCCAGATAGATGGCACCCATCCGCCGCTTCGCGGCGTGCTCAACGTCGAACGCACAGATGGCCGGCTTACGGCGCTGCGCCTCAATACGCCGCGCACACGCCGCATGCTGCTCGAGCGACTCGGCGATTGATTCACGGCATACTTGTCAGGCGCATGGCAATATCCGGTGGCCGGATAGGTTTTTTCCTATTTTCCATCTTTATAATAGAAGAGGTCCAAGAATGTCCGTCGAAAAATATTTTTCTCAAACCTACGCTGAAGCGAGGGAAAAATTCATTGCAGCCGCCCGGATCAGAGGACTCGAAGTCGAGCGCACCGTCCATCCCGACCAGGTCGGCCCTGGCAACGAAGCCCTGTCCATCGACACCGCACTATTCTTGCCAGCGGACGCCGAGGCTATTCTGGTCGTTAGCTCGGGCACCCACGGCGTTGAAGGATTTTGCGGCTCCGGCTGCCAAATCGGCTTGCTGAACGACGATGAACTGTTTCGCAAACTCGCCGCCGGCAAGATAGCGCTGCTACTGGTCCATGCGGTCAACCCTTACGGGTTCGCACACCTCCGGCGAGTCAACGAAGACAATGTCGACCTGAACCGCAACAGCGTCAATTTTCAGGCAGCTGCCTCGATCAATCCCGCGTATCTCGATGTCGACCCGCTGCTGCTGCCCAAAACGTGGCCGCCCAGCGCCTCTGACGAGGCGGCGTTGAACAACTACGTCGCGTCACATGGAATGCAGGCCCTGCGCGATGCGACGACTGCCGGGCAATACCGGATTCCCGATGGCATGTTTTACGGCGGTGCTGCCGCCTGCTGGAGTACACAACAGATGAGTGCCATCTTGTCCAGGCACGCGGCCAAGCATTCCCGGATGATATGGATAGACATACATACGGGACTTGGCGTCTACGGTCACGGCGAAAAGATCTTCGCGAGCACAGATCCGCTCGAACTCGGCCGCGCCATAAGCACCTGGGGCGCTGACGTGCTGCCGATCGCCGACCCCGGATCCATTTCGTCGGTTGTCCAAGGAGCTCTGGTGAACATCGCATACGGCCTGCTCCCTGCCGTAGAAAAGACCATCCTCACGCTGGAATTCGGGACACTTGATCTAATCGCCGTGATGCAGGCGCTGCGCGCAGACCACTGGATGCACCGTCATCCAAATACGTCCGGCGAACAAACAGCCGACATCAAGAAACAGCTGCGTGACGCATTCTATTGCGACGCGCCTGAATGGAAGGGACTCGTGTACGGACAAACCCGCGTTGCGATTCTGCAGGCGGTGTCGAGCCTTTCCAAAGAAACTACGGTGCCCTGATTTACACGGGGCTACCCTTGGAATGTTAAGTCACAGGAACCTGCACAAGCTGAGACATACGCTATGTGCGGTACCGGGGCGGAACCTGCGAGCAACGGCTTGCGGGTTATTATGCCCCCCTCCAAGTCGAATGATTTGACGAGATAATCGTCGGCGCCGTAATGATGATGACAGGCAAAGCTGAACCGGCGCTTCGGATGCCGCCCAGGACATCCATCCCACCTGTTTGCGGCAACCCCAGGTCCAACAGCAGCAAGCCATAGGACACAAGCTGCAGTGCATGTTGTGCACTCTTGGC
>DATHMC010000294.1:0-15993 GCA_035487495.1 Undibacterium sp. | reverse complement strand
CCAATTTTTATCCACAATTTCAATTAGCGCTGTGTCGACAAAAGCATTGCGATTTGCGTGAGGCAAGATGTCGATGAAATGTGCAATCCCACCCTCAAAACGCACAAACAATAGGTAGTCAGCCCTCGTCACATGTCCCTTCGCATCTATCGTACTTATACTACTTAAATGAAGATGATGAATGCCCCAATAAGCTAGTAGACCGTCCCGCTGGCTATTTGGATCCGATGCCATCCTTGACAAATAAGGCAATACCGCCCCCCCTTCTGCAAGAGTTGCAGCAATTTCATTGATGACGGGTTGTAGCAGTTGAAACTGAGGATTTCCTTGTAGTTCTGTGGAAACCAGCATTGAATATTTGATCTGAGGTACTGAGCGCTCAGTGCGTGCATACAGCGTCGCAAAGCGCAAGTAAGGATTATGCGCAGCGCTCGTCACGAACCCATTTTTTTGAAGTTGTCCAGTGACTAGTTCGTCAAAATCGCTCGCTAAATTCATCATTACTATCATTGTTCATTTCCTATAATTGAGCCTGAAAAGGATCAGCCAATTGGTTCTATCAAGTGTGCGTCGCGCATCCTGGAGCCATTGACGTCTCGACTTACGCGATACCATTCAAAAACATCGACGGGCAGCGAGCGCTCCCTGGCGATCATCTCCGCCTGCTTGTAGTCAAATCCTAAATCCAACCAGTCGCGGGCGTCTTCAGGCAAAAGCGCCACCGGCCGGCGATCATGAATGTCCACCATGCCGCCTGCAGACTCATTGGTGACAATGACGAAGCCTGACCCCGCATCGCCCTCGACGCCTGGACGCAAGTCGGTCAAGCCAGCCAAAAAGAGCGGCTGGCCGTCCTTGGGCTTGATGTACCAGGGCTGCTTGCCACCATCTTCCGCCGTCCATTCAAACCAGCCATCTGCTGGCACGACGATCCGGCCAGACTTCATCAGCCCACGGTAGTACGCGCCCAGAAGCTTCTCCAGCTTCGCATTGATCGCCGGCTTCATCTTCTTCTCTTTGGCCCAGGGCGACAGCCATTGCCAGGCCAGCTGCTCCGGCAGAACGTTTGCATCCTCATCCCGCCGCAAGACCCACTGCCGAGCGCCCGGCCCGGCGTTGTAGTTGCCTATAGGGTCGCGATACAACGGCTCATCGACATCCTTTATGCGCATACCAAGGATGTTCGAATAGTAGGTCACCGTCATTTGCTGGGTGATTCGTCCGCACATTATTGCCTCCTGAAATGTAGGAAATACTATGAAACGATAGTTTAACGCTACAATTCAAAATCCAATCAGGCCATGCAATGGATAAGACTGGTCTAAACCCGATCGTTGATTTACCAGTGAAGTGCGCTGACTAATCGGAGAAAATATGTCACTTTCAGAAGCTATAAGTCTTTTCGTCGGAGTAATCGGAACCGCAATAGCCATTTATCAAGCGGCGCAAATTAACGCCAGCAGGGAGCGTTTGCGCGAGGTCCAGTTTTTGCTCGCTGGTTTTAACAGCTTGGCCATAATGAAGCAGGTTGCATGGCGGAACCAAATGAATTTTTTCGCAAATCCAACAGATGATAAGGGGAAGGAGTTATATCGCATCCATGTGAGAGCAAGCGATGACTTTGCTGAGATGGCCAGCGTCATGTCTGCATTGGAAGGCACAATTACCACGGGGGAGTCGGCAATCTTTGCAGTTATGGAGAAGGCTCTAAAGCAAGCGGAACTAAACAGTAAATTACAGGTAGAAGCTCAGAAAACTTTGACGCTTCACGCTACGGAGCCCAAGGCTTAGCCAATGACTTTAAACACTGTAGTAGTGTCAAATATACTGCTTGAGGAACCATTAAAGCGCGCCAAAACAACTGCAAATTGGTGCCAAAATCGCCGCCGCGCTACATTCAGATGGACGTTAAAAACAACATCGGCTTCATGTTCAAACCGAGAAGCGACAGCGAACCTACAAAATCACTCTAAAATCAAAACCGCCGCCGCGTCACAAAAACCTACACAGCGCCTACATGACACGCAGAAATCAAAAAGCCCAGTTAGAGCAACTGGGCTAAGTATTTGATATCATTGGCCTGCCCAGCAGGAATCGAACCTGCGACCCCGAGCTTAGAAGGCTCGTGCTCTATCCAACTGAGCTATGGACAGGTCGTGAGATAATCCGGCGCCATACGTATCAACATTATATGACGCGGAAAAACAGAAGGCTGAATAGTACCTCTTATCGGCCCGAGATTCAACCTTGAATCCGTGCCAAGCGGCAAATTCCGACCGGTCGCAAGCTTATTGATGTCCGGTCAGGCGCCTGGCGTGATGTGGTCCGCCAGCCGACGCGCCATTTTGCCGGCGAGATCCGCATCCTCGGCTTCCACCATCACACGTATCAGCGGTTCGGTGCCCGAAGCGCGGATCAGCACCCTGCCCCTGTCGCCCAGCTCTTTCTCTACCGCCTTTTTTTCCTGTACTGCAGCGGCATTCTTTTGCCAGTCAAAGCCGGGGGTGACGCGCACATTGATCAGCACCTGCGGGAACAGGGTCAAGCCGTCAAAGCACTGTTCCAGCGTCTTGTTGTTACGGCGCAGTGCAGACAATACCTGCAATGCAGAAACGATGCCGTCGCCTGTTGTGTGCTTGTCCAGACATAACAGATGGCCGGAACCCTCCCCGCCCAGCAGCCAGCCCTTCTCCTGCATTTGCTCCAGTACATAGCGATCGCCGACTTTGGCTCGGGAAAAGCCTACTCCCAGTTCCTTGAATGCCAGCTCCACGGCCATGTTGGTCATCAGCGTACCGACCACTCCCTGCACCGGACCTATCGCCATGCGGTCCATCACCATCAGGTACAGCAACTGGTCGCCATTGTAGATGGTGCCGTTGGCATCCACCATGACCAGGCGGTCGGCATCGCCGTCCAGCGCAATGCCGATATCGGCATGGTTGGCGCGTACCGCCAGCGACAAGGCATCCGGCGCTGTCGCGCCAAAATCGTCATTGATGTTGAGGCCATTGGGCTGGTTGCCGATGGCGATCACTTCTGCCCCCAGTTCATGGAAGACATGCGGAGCGATCTGGTACGCGGCGCCGTGCGCGCAATCCACGACGATCTTCAAACCGCGCAGGTCCAGCTCGTTTGGGTAGGTGCTCTTGCAGAACTCGATATAACGTCCGCGGGCGTCCTCCAGCCTTCTTGCCTTACCGAGGCTTTCGGATGAAACGCAAGACATTTCCTTTTCCAGTTCCGCTTCAATCGCATGCTCCACGTCGTCGGGCAATTTATTGCCTTGCGCGGAAAAGAATTTGATGCCGTTGTCGTAGTAAGGATTATGCGACGCCGAAATAACCACGCCGGCGGAAAGGCGCAGGGCCCGTGTCAGGTAGGCGATTGCAGGAGTAGGCAAAGGGCCGGCCAGCATCACATCCACGCCTGCGGCGGCAAAGCCGGCCTCCAGCGCCGCTTCCAGCATATAGCCGGAGATACGCGTATCCTTGCCTATCAATACCGTCGGCTTGCTGACTCCGGCTGTATCGGCCTGCGTCAGCACCTTGCCCGCGGCATAACCCAGGCGCATCACGAAATCAGGAGTAATCGGCGCGGTGCCTACCTTGCCGCGTATGCCGTCAGTACCAAAGTATTTTCTAGTCATTATTATTTTTCCGTTTTCGCTATTTTTCTGCTTCTTCATCTGTCTAATTGGACATTGCCTGCCACACTTTCAGTGCGTCAACGGTTTCGGCGACATCGTGAACCCGCACTATCTTTGCACCGTGCGCGACTGCCGCCAGCGCAGCCCCCAGGCTGCCCGCCATCCTGTGCTCCACCGGCCTGCCTGTAATGGCGCCTATCACGGATTTACGGGATAGGCCGGCCAATACCGGCAACTGCAGTTGCTGCTGGAAATTACCTATGTTTTTCAGCATCGCTACATTATGCTGCACGGTTTTGCCAAAACCGAATCCAGGGTCTATGCTGATCCTGTCGCGCTCCACACCGGCCCTGGTCAATGCATTGACCCTATCCTGCAAGAACACCATCACCTCGTCATTCACATCCCGATACTCCGGCTTCAACTGCATGTCGGATGGTGTATTTTGCATGTGCATGACGCACAAAGCAACATCGCTCTGCGATACCAGTTGCACGGAACGTTCATCCCTGAAGCCGTTGATATCGTTGATCAGGTCCACACCCGCCAGGATCGCCTCTCGCATGACTTCAGGCTTATAGGTGTCGATGGACAGCGGTTTTCCGCAATCGCGCAAGGCATAGATCACGGGCATGACGCGCCGCAACTCCTCATCTAGGGGCAATACCTGTGCGCCCGGGCGTGTGGACTCGCCGCCTATGTCGATGATGTCGACGCCGTCCAGTATCATCTGTTCGGCATGGGTAATCGCGCTATCCAGCGCCTGATGCTGGCCGCCGTCGGAGAAGGAATCGGGAGTAACGTTCAGCACCCCCATCACTAGCGGGCGGAATTGCGCACCCTGCATGGCAAAGCGGTATCTGCCGCATTGAAAATAACTGTTCATGGCCAAAAAAACAAAGAGCAAAAAAATAAGGGCGAGGATTGCTCCTCACCCTATCTGCGAATAAGACTATTGCCCGCTACAGCTTACACCGCCGGCGCTGGCGCGCTAGGCGAAACATCGCCGGGCGTGCTGTCTGTAGGATGCTTGCGTATGGTCGTACCCAGTTTTGGCGGGCGCGGCTCCAGGCCGTTCATGATGTCGTTGATCTGGTCTGCATCAATGGTTTCCCAATCCATCAGCGCCTTGGTCATCGCCTCTACCTTGTCGCGATTTTCTTCCAGCAACTTGCGCGATAACGCGTACTGCGCGTCCAGGATGATGCGGATTTCGGCGTCCACTTTTTGCTGGGTCGCTTCGGAGATGGTCTTGGAAGCCATGCCGAAATAGCCTTCCTGCTGGCTGTCTTCGTACACCATCACGCCCATCGTATCGGACATGCCGAAGCGGGTCACCATCGAGCGGGCCAGCTTGGTGGCGCGGGAAAAGTCATTCGATGCGCCGGTGGACATCTGGCCGACAAAAATTTCTTCCGCGATACGGCCGCCAAACAGGATGGAAATTTCTTCCAGCATCTTGTCCTTGTAGCCGCTGATCTGGTCATGCTCCGGCAATTGCCATGTCAGGCCCAGCGCAAAGCCGCGCGGCATGATGGTAACCTTGTGGACCGGGTCAGCCTTCGGCAACAGTTTCGCGACCACTGCGTGGCCGGATTCGTGGTAAGCGGTGTTCCTGCGCTCGTCTTCACGCATGACCATGGATTTACGCTCAGGCCCCATGTAGATCTTGTCCTTGGCGTCCTCGAAATCCTGCATCTCTACCAGGCGCTTGTTACGGCGCGCAGCAAACAACGCGGATTCATTGACCAGGTTAGCCAGGTCAGCGCCGGAGAAGCCTGGAGTACCGCGCGCCAGGATATCTGCCCTGACGTCAGGAGCGATAGGCACCTTGCGCATATGCACATTCAGGATTTGCTCGCGGCCGCGGATGTCCGGCAGGCCAACTGTTACCTGGCGGTCGAAACGGCCCGGACGCAACAGCGCCTTGTCCAGCACGTCGGCGCGGTTGGTTGCAGCAATCACGATCACGCCGGAATTGGCCTCAAAGCCGTCCATCTCGACCAGCATCTGGTTCAGCGTCTGTTCGCGCTCGTCATTACCGCCGCCCATGCCGGCGCCGCGATGACGGCCTACCGCATCAATTTCATCGATAAAGATGATGCAAGGGGAGTGTTTCTTGGCGTTTTCAAACATGTCGCGCACGCGGGATGCGCCTACGCCGACAAACATTTCAACGAAATCGGAACCGGAAATTGTGAAGAAAGGCACCTTGGCTTCGCCGGCAATCGCACGCGCCAGCAAAGTCTTACCGGTACCTGGAGGGCCGACCATCAGCACGCCGCGAGGGATGCGGCCGCCGAGTTTCTGGAATTTGGTAGGATCGCGCAGGAAGTCGACGATCTCCGTCACTTCTTCCTTGGCTTCATCGCAACCGGCAACGTCGGCAAAAGTAACCGTGTTGTTGGCGTCGTCCAGCATGCGCGCCTTGGATTTGCCGAAAGAGAAAGCACCTCCCTTGCCGCCGCCCTGCATCTGGCGCATGAAGAACACCCAGACGCCGATCAGCAACAACATAGGGAACCAGGAAATAAATACCTGGGACAGGAAAGATTGTTCTTCAGGTTGTTTGACATCGAACTTGATGCCGTTATTGACCAGGTCGCCCACCAGGCCCCTGTCCAATACCGTGACCTGGGACTTGACCTTCTTGCCGTCCACGGTGGTAGCGACGATGGAGCGGCTGGCTTCATCGATCGTAGCATCCTTGATGTGCTTGGCCCTTACTTCATCCAGGAACTCTGAATATGGCATTGATTGCGCACCGGAAGCGATACCTTTGCTGTCGAATTGCTTAAAGACAGTAAAAAGCACCAAGGCAATCACAACCCAGATGGCAGCTTTTGAAAACATGTTATTCACGAGAACTCCTTGGACGTACCATACGCCATCACACACTCAAACATTAATTCTACCCCCAATAAGTTGGCCTTGCTAGGAGGCTGTTGGACTTAGGCCGTCGAAGCGAAAAAATAGCTGGGCAAGGACAGATTTTGACTATTTTTTTGTCAATATCGGGCATCTTGACAAAAATTAGCCGAAATATCGACCGCTCGGATAATTTTGCAGCCGATAGCTCCCAAGTCCGACAACCTCCTACGGGCCATATAGGGCGGTTTAGCTATTTATCAAGGGAAGAAAGCCCTTGTGGAGTATAAAAGTTGATTCGAAAGTGCCTGTCGAGCGCGCAACGCGCATGACTGCGTTGCAAATGCTCGTGATAGCTCGCTATCACTGTGCTTTGCGCCTTGTCCTGCACGCCGCACACTCGCCCTTCACTTCCAAATCGACTGCTCCACTCCACTAGCCAGGATTTTTAAGGCCTTTTCCGAGCAAAAATATCTCGGAAGACTTGTCCTTGCTGGCTTTTGGCTTCTTGTTAGCCACCGTTTTGAACTCGCTCTTGAACATTTCGACAATATTGTTATAACTGGGGCCGTGAAAACATTTCACCAGCAATGCGCCGGATGGCTTCAGATGGGCATTGGCAAAAGCCACCGCCAATTCGATGATGTACTCCACCCTGGCCGCATCCGCTGTGGGGATACCCGATAGATTGGGCGCCATATCGGATAACACAAGGTCGACCTTGCGTCCTTTCAGTTGCGCCTCCAACTGGTCCAGCACTTCATCCTCGCGAAAATCGCCCTGAATAAATTGCACATCGGCAATAGGCTCCATCGGCAGCAAATCCAGCGCAAAAATCTCGCCCAGGATGCCGCCGCCGTCTTTACCTGCCAGTTTATTTCTTACATACTGTGACCAACTGCCGGGAGTTGCACCAAGATCAACAATAATCTGGCCTGGCTTGATCAGTTTTTCACTTTCATCAATCTCCTTGAGCTTGTAAACCGCCCGGGCACGATACCCTTCCTTTTGTGCGAGTTTCACATAAGGATCATTAATATGATCGTGAACCCAATTTTGATTGAATTTATTCTTTGCCATTCGCGTAAAATACTGCTTTTAAAGGAATTTATATGTTAAAACTAACGCCCGCTGAACGTAGCGAATTGCGTTCCGCAGCTCACGCCCTGAAGCCAATTGTAATAATAGGCGAAGCCGGCTTATCTCCTGCCGTCATGAAAGAGATTGATGCCGGCCTTAATTCCCACGGACTGATCAAGGTTCGTGTATTCGGCGATGACCGCGAAGCCCGCATCGCCATGTACGACAATATCTGCAGCACCCTGGACGCGGCGCCGATCCAGCATATCGGCAAATTACTGGTGCTCTATCGTCCGAAGCAGGAAGCAAATACCACCAAGGTATTAAAGAAGGGCAAAGCCGGCGGCCTGCGCGAAGTGACTATCGTCAAACCCAGCCCCAGCGGCACCAAAAAACCTACCGTGTCCAAAGTCATGGTAAAGGGCAATGAGCGGGTCACGCAGGGCGGGAATATCAAACGCGCCAAACCACGTCAATCCAGCGCAAAGAAATCAGCCCTGGGCAATGCCTGAGTGCAATAGGCACTCATAGGGCCCGGATGTTTCCGGCAGTGCACACGCCTGCCGACATCCCCGATTATGCGCTCAATTGCCTGGCCGTTGATTTAATCCATCAGCAAACTGCGCAGGCAGACTGCAGCGCATAGTGCAAACATCAGGCAACCAGCGCTCTGGTTGCCGTACACCATTCTCAGATATACAAAACGTCCAGCACTTCATATTCACGCACGCCTGAAGGCGCTTGCACGCCCACCACGTCACCGGCATACTTGCCGATCAGTGCACGCGCGATAGGCGAAGTGATAGATACCTTTTTTTCCTTGATATCGGCTTCGTCTTCGCCGACGATCTGGTAAGTGACCTTCTGTGCGTTTTCCAGGTCTTCCAGATGCACGGTGGAACCAAAAACCACACGGCCCTCGGCATCCAGCTCGGTTGGATCGATGATTTGGGCAGCGCTCAGCTTGCCTTCCAGCTCCGCAATACGGCCCTCGATAAAACTCTGGCGTTCTTTGGCGGCATCGTACTCTGCATTTTCAGACAAATCGCCTTGCGCGCGGGCTTCCGAAATCGCATTGATGACCGAAGGACGTTCCTTGGTTTTCAATTGATGCAATTCCCGCTTAAGCAATTCTGCGCCGAATTTGGTGAGAGGTACTGTACTCATATTATTAACACTTATAAAGTAAAAATACAGAGGCCACTTTGACACCAGCAAGGCTGATGTTGTCAGTGACCTCTGTATGAATTAAAACTGTAATGGCCTTGAACCATGGCATGAGATCTTTACAGCATCTCTCAGGAAACAACCCCTTCGCTACGGTTCAGCCCATACTATACCAGAGTTAGTTTAAGGTTTTATGCAGTCCTTGTAAATCATAGACATGCAATTCGTCCAGATGGCGCATACCCTCGACCGCCGCCTCCGCACCGGCGATGGTTGTGTAAGTCGTCACGCGGGCTGCCAGCGAAGAGACGCGAATCGCGCGCGAATCGACGATCGCATTGCGCTTCTCTTCCACGGTATTGATCACCAGTGCAATTTCATTATTCTTGATCATATCGACAATATGCGGCCTGCCTTCCACCACCTTGTTGACGACAGAGACAGGAATACCTTCGGCGGCAATCGCCGCCGCCGTTCCGCGGGTAGCCACCACCGAGAATCCCAGCTCGACCAGGTCTTTTGCCACCTTGACCGCACGCGGCTTGTCGCTGCCCTTGATGCTCAGGAACACCTTGCCGGACTGCGGCAATTTCACGCCGGCACCCAACTGGGATTTAACGAAAGCCTCACCGAAGGTTTTGCCCACGCCCATGACTTCACCGGTGGACTTCATTTCCGGCCCCAGGATGGTATCGACGCCCGGGAATTTCACGAACGGGAATACCGCTTCCTTGACACTGTAGTAAGCCGGCACGACCTCTTCGGTAATGCCCTGCGAATCCAGCGACTGGCCGGCCATGCAGCGGGCCGCAATCTTGGCCAGTTGCAAACCGGTTGCCTTGGAGACATAAGGAACGGTGCGCGAGGCACGCGGATTCACTTCCAGCACGAATACGACGTCTTTGCCGTCTTGCTGCTGGATAGCGAACTGCACGTTCATCAGGCCGACCACGTTCAGGCCCTTGGCCATCAGCGCGGTCTGGCGCTTCAACTCCGCAATGGTTTCCTGCGACAAGGAATAAGGCGGCAAGGAACAGGCGGAGTCGCCGGAGTGCACGCCGGCTTGCTCGATATGCTCCATCACGCCGCCGATAAAGGTGCGCTGGCCATCGGACAGGCAATCCACGTCCACTTCGATCGCGTCGTTCAGGAAGCGATCCAGCAAGACCGGGGAGTCATGCGAAACCTTGACCGCTTCGCGCATATAGCGCTCCAGGTCACGCTGCTCGTGAACGATTTCCATGGCACGGCCGCCCAGCACGTAGGATGGACGCACCACCAGCGGATAACCGATCTCCTGCGCCAGCTCCAGCGCCTGTTGTTCGGTACGGGCGGTGCGGTTTGGCGGCTGACGCAAACCCAGCTCGTGCAACAACTTCTGGAAACGCTCGCGGTCTTCTGCCGCATCGATCATGTCAGGCGAAGTGCCGATGATAGGCACACCGTTGGCTTCCAGGTCCAGCGCCAGCTTCAGCGGAGTCTGGCCGCCGTACTGCACGATCACGCCGACCGGTTTTTCCAGGGCGACGATTTCCAGCACGTCTTCCAGCGTCAGCGGCTCGAAATACAAACGGTCGGAAGTGTCGTAGTCGGTAGACACCGTTTCGGGATTGCAGTTGACCATGATGGTTTCATAACCGTCTTCACGCATCGCGAAGGCCGCATGCACACAGCAATAGTCAAACTCGATACCCTGGCCGATACGGTTAGGGCCTCCGCCCAATACCATGATCTTCTTCTTGTCGGTCGGCGCGGATTCGCACTCTTCCTCATAGGTCGAATACATGTAGGCGGTGTTGGTGGCGAACTCGCCGGCGCAGGTATCGACACGCTTGTAGACCGGACGCACGTTCAGCAAATGGCGGCGTTCGCGCACGGCCTTGTCGGTAGTCTTCAGCAGATAGGCCAGGCGGCGGTCGGAGAAGCCTTTTTGCTTCAGTTTCAGCAGCAAGCTCTTGTCCAGCGCTTCCAGGTTCTGGTGATCCAGCCATAGCTCGATATCGACGATATCCTTGATCTGCACCAAGAACCAGGGGTCGATCTTGGTCAGTTGATGCACTTCTTCCAGCGAGAAGCCCTGGCCAAATGCATCGCCCACATACCAGATACGGTCAGGACCGGGCTCACCCAACTCAGCCTCTATCGTTTCACGGTCGGTGGTTTTTTGGTTCATGCCGTCCACGCCGACTTCCAGGCCGCGCAAGGCTTTCTGGAAAGACTCCTGGAAGGTACGGCCTATCGCCATCACTTCGCCGACGGATTTCATTTGCGTGGTCAGGCGTTTGTCGGCTTGCGGGAATTTTTCAAATGCAAAGCGCGGAATCTTGGTCACGACGTAGTCGATCGAAGGCTCGAACGAGGCCGGGGTCGCGCCGCCGGTGATCTCATTGCGCAACTCATCCAGCGTGAAACCGACTGCCAGCTTGGCCGCGATCTTGGCGATCGGGAAGCCGGTTGCCTTGGAGGCCAGCGCAGAAGAACGGGACACGCGCGGATTCATTTCAATCACGATCATGCGGCCGTCTTTAGGGTTGACCGAGAATTGCACGTTGGAGCCGCCGGTATCCACGCCGATTTCGCGCAGCACTGCCAGCGAGGCATTGCGCATGATCTGGTATTCCTTGTCCGTCAACGTCTGCGCAGGTGCTACCGTGATCGAGTCGCCTGTATGCACGCCCATCGGGTCCAGGTTTTCGATCGAGCAGACGATGATGCAGTTGTCCGCCTTGTCGCGCACCACTTCCATCTCGTACTCTTTCCAGCCAAGCAGCGATTCTTCAATCAGCAATTCACTGGTCGGTGAAGCTTCCAGGCCGCGCCTGCAGATGGTATCGAACTCTTCCGCATTGTAGGCAATGCCGCCGCCGGTGCCGCCCATCGTGAACGATGGACGGATAATGACCGGGAAGCCCAATTCCTTTTGCACCGCCCAGGATTCTTCCAGCGTATGCGCCACGCCGGAACGCGCGGAACCCAGGCCGATCTTGGTCATCGCATCCTTGAACTTGGAGCGGTCTTCGGCCTTGTCGATCGCCTCCGGGGAGGCGCCGATCAGTTCAACATTGTATTTGGTCAGCACGCCGTTGTGATGCAGGTCCAGCGCGCAGTTCAGCGCAGTCTGGCCGCCCATGGTCGGCAGGATCGCGTCCGGCCTTTCCTTGGCGATGATGCGTTCCACGACTTGCCAGGTAATCGGCTCGATATAGGTCACGTCGGCCATTTCAGGGTCGGTCATGATCGTGGCCGGATTGCTGTTGACCAGGATGACTTTGTAACCCTCTTCACGCAAGGCCTTGCAAGCCTGGGCGCCGGAATAATCAAACTCGCATGCCTGCCCGATGATGATAGGGCCGGCACCAATAATCAAAATACTTTTTATATCATTACGCTTAGGCATTTTTGTTCTTCTCCATCTTTGCCTGATTCATCAAACCTGTGAAACGGTCGAACAGGTAACCGATATCGTGCGAGCCAGGCGAAGCCTCGGGATGTCCCTGAAAGCAGAACGCCGGCTTGTCCGTACGGGCAAACCCTTGCAGGGAACCGTCAAACAGAGAAACGTGGGTTACCCGGCAGTTGTCCGGCAAAGTTGCCGCATCCACCGCGAAGCCGTGATTCTGCGAAGTAATCAACACCTGCTTGCTATCCAGATCCTGTACCGGATGGTTAGCGCCGTGATGACCGAATTTCATCTTCAGTGTTTTGGCGCCGGAAGCCAGCGCCATAATTTGGTGGCCCAGGCAGATACCGAAAACGGGAATACCCTTTTCTATCAATTCCTTGGTCGCCGCAATCGCATAATCGCAAGGCTCGGGGTCGCCAGGGCCGTTGGACAGGAATATGCCGTCAGGATTCAGTGCCAGAGCTTGCGCCGCGCTGGCCTGGGCCGGCAATACCGTCACCTTGCAGCCGCGCTGGCTCAGCATGCGCAGGATATTGCGCTTGACGCCATAATCAAACGCCACCACGTGAAATTGCGGAGCGCTAAGCTGGCCATAGCCCTTGCCCAGCGTCCATTCCGTTTCAGTCCATTCGTAGGATTCGCTGGCCGATACTACTTTAGCCAGGTCCATGCCGGACAGGCCGGGGAAGGATTTCGCCAGCGCCAGCGCCTTGTCCGCATCGTCACCGACCAGGATAGCGCCGCTTTGCGCGCCTTTTTCACGCAGGATGCGTGTCAACCTGCGGGTATCGATGCCGGCAATCGCCACGATATTTTGGGAGATCAGATAGTCGGACAAGGATTGTTCGGAACGGAAATTCGAGACCAGCATAGGCAGGTCTTTGATGATCAAACCGGCTGCATGGATTTTGTCGGACTCGACGTCTTCGGCATTGACGCCGGTATTGCCGATATGCGGATATGTCAGCGTGACGATCTGGGAACTATAACTGGGATCGGTCAGGATTTCCTGATAACCGGTCATGGAGGTATTGAAAACAACCTCGCCCATAGTATGGCCCGTAGCGCCAATGGAAAAACCGGAAAATATTGTCCCGTCAGCGAGAGCAAGGATGGCTGGGGTGTCTTGCCCTAGACGGAGTGAATGAGGCAAAGACTGCGGAAATGGCAGCAAGGGTAACTCCTGTATTGTTACCGCCGCTGCGTCGCACCAAGATGATCGTTGTGCCAGGCGCACGGCGTTTTAACAAACGGGCTCCGCGCGGAAAGAAACGATTTTATGGGGCAATGTGGATAGTGTATGCGCTACGGCGGGAGGTAAATTAGTTAAACCTTCAGATTGTAGCGCAAAACCGCCTCTCAGGCAAATTTTCAGCCGCGATAAACGGCATTTTCCGGGGCTCATCCAGAGCTTACTCGGGAGTATTGAAGCCAGCCCCACGCTTCACTCCGTACACTTGCCGGGAAAGCAATCTGGAGCCTGCTGCATTCAGCTCGTGCAGGCTCCAAGGCTCATGGCAAATTACAGGGCCAGCGCCGCAATACCGGCCTTGGCGATTTGCGCATCTTCCGCAGATTTCACGCCGGATACGCCGACGGCGCCCACGCATTGGCCATCCACAACGATGGGCACGCCGCCTTCCAGCATGCCTTCCAGGTAAGGTGCGCTCAAGAAGGAGTAGCGGCCGTTATTGATAATGTCCTCATAGATCTTGGACTCGCGGCGCCCCAAAGCAGCAGTCGTCGCCTTGGCGGGCGCGATATGCGCGGAGATTGGCGCTACGCCATCCAGGCGCTGCAACCACATCAGATGGCCGCCATCATCCACCACGGCAATCACCACTGCCCAGCCGTTGGCTTTTGCCTCAGCCTCCGCTGCTGCTGCAATTTTTTTGACGTCTTCCAGGGTTAAAACAGGTTTTGTTTGCATTTTGGCCTCGTTATGAAATGTGAGTGAATTGTACGTGAAGCTCGATACTTTAAATATCACAAGTGTTTTGACAATTAAGGGAAAGGCAAGCCTCTGCCGACTGTACGCAGATCTTACCAATAGCCGGCGTCGCCACTATCAAAGGCGGGCGATAGCCTGTATCACCCGCTGCTGCTGTTCCGTGCCCAGATGCGGCCCCATCGTTTGATTAATTAACACCCACCAATTTTTTCCGTAAAAAAGGTGTGTCTCATAATGCAATATCGTCTCATAGAAACAGTGCGCTGAACAAGAATTCTGGATCGCCTCCGCCGCCGGCCCATGAATTCCACTACCCCGGCACCTTCCCTATCCCGGCATTCCATCTGCGATATAAGCATCCGGCAAACCTGAAGCGATGCAAAAAAAATCCCCCTTTTTCTCGAACACTTTTTTACAAGCAAGGTTTTGACATTCATTTTGAGATCGCTTACAGTGGTCCAGTTTTTCCAACCAGGTGCAAAAATGCCAACAACCATTTCCAGACATCATCGGAAAGCCAAGGTCCTACTCTTGGCTGCGTTGCTGCAAGTCGGACTTTGCAGCCCAAGTTGGAGTGCAGACAATCCCTTCCCAGAATCATCCGCCGCCTATACCAAACTCCAGGAACTCAAAGAACGCGCTGCCGAGTTGAGTTCAAAAGCAATGGGCCTGTTGGGAATCAATTACAAAAGGGGCGGCAACACCCCCGAAAACGGTCTGGATTGCAGCGGTTTTGTGCGCTACGTGTTCAAGGATGTGCTAAGTGCCGAACTACCGAGAACTTCGGCGGAGATCAGCAAGGTGGGCGAAAAGATAGAACAAAAGGATTTGCAGCCGGGCGACCTGGTTTTCTACAATACGCTGAAACGCGGCTTTTCCCATGTCGGCATCTATCTCGGGGACAATAAATTCATCCACTCCCCTTCCGCTGGCGGCCAGGTACGCATAGAGAGCATGGACATCGCCTACTGGAAAAAACGATTTAACGGCGCCAGAAGAATCAGCGACGACGACAACAAAGACGACAAAGATAAAAAGTAATCCGCTTCAATACCTGTCCGCAGCACCCCTCCCCGCTCAATGCACTCCATGCCGGCTTCGCGTCGGCAAGCCGCCATCAACGCTCCTGCATCGCCTTTATCTTTTGCCTCAATTCCGGCAATGCTGCTGTAGCCGCCCTTTCCCCTGCCAGTATCGCCAGATTACGCCCGGCAAAATCGCTGCCCTTCATGCCAGCCAATTCCGGCTTGATGACGATATCGGCATTCTTCAGTTCAAAATTGTTCATGCTTTGCCCCATGATGGTAAAGGTTTGCATCAGCACGTCCATCGAGCTCACTGCGCTCTGTTCAGGCTGGGAGGATATATTCACTGCGATCACCAGATCCGCCCCCATCTCACGCGCGAAGCGCACCGGCACCGGCGACACCAGGCCACCGTCCACATATTGCCGGCCATTGATCGTCACCGGCTGGAACACGCCCGGCACCGCCGACGACGCCCTGACCGCAATACCGGTGTTGCCTCGTTGAAACAAGATCGGCTGACCGCTGTGCAAATCGGTCGCCACGGCGCCGAAAGGCTTTTTCAACTTCTCTATCGTGGCATTAGCCACCATTTTATTGACATAGTTTTGCAAGCCGTCACCCTTCAGCACGCCGCTGGACTTGGAAAATAGAGGCAGCGACCAGTCTGAAATGGTCGCCTCATCCATCTCCAGTGCCATTTTTTGCAATGCAAAGCCATTATTGCCGGCCGCATACAAGGCCCCCACCAGACTGCCGGCACTAGTGCCGACCACGATGTCAGGCACGATGCCCTGCGACTCCAGCACCTTGATCACGCCGATATGCGCGAAGCCGCGCGCGGCCCCGT
>DATHMC010000293.1:0-21719 GCA_035487495.1 Undibacterium sp. | reverse complement strand
CGCGAAGATTTGTATTACCGCCTGAGCGAAATCGTCATCAATATTCCGCCGCTGGGCGAGCGCACCGGCGATGCGGCCCTGCTCGCGCACCACTTCAAGAACAAGTTCAATGCCAAGGAAGGGCGCCCAGGCCTGAATTTCGGTCCCGACGCGTTGGCGATGATAGAGAGCTATCCCTGGCCCGGCAATGTGCGCGAGATGGAAAACTGCATCAAGCGCGCGGTGATCATGGCCGACGGCCCGCAAATCACCGCGGACGACCTCGGCCTGTCGTCCTCGCCGATGGAGGAAGAGCCGATCAACTTGCGCCAGATACGTGAAGACGCCGAATACAAGGCGGTCGTCAAGGCCCTGGCCAGGGTGGATGGAAATATTGCCAAGGCGGCCGAGTTGCTCGGCATCAGCCGGCCTACCCTGTATGACCTGATGAACCGGCACTCGATCAAATGAGCCTGGCCCTGTAGAGCATCCAATGACCGACCTCGTTCATGAGCTAATCGTACAAGGAGCCGGGCGGGCGCCGGCCGCTGAAGCCCTGTGCTATCAGACGCAGCGGCTCAGCTATACGGAGCTGGACATTCAGGTCCGCTCGCTGGCGAATGCCTTGCTGTGGGATGGCCTGGGCCGCAATGAACGGGTCGCCGTCTATCTGGAAAAGCGGATAGAGACCGTGGTCGCGCTGTTCGCCGCTTCCGCCGCCGGCGCCGCGTTTGTGCCGGTGAATCCACTGCTGAAAGCGGAGCAGGTCGCCTACATCTTGAATGACTGCAGCGTCAGCGTGCTGGTCACCTCCGCCGACAGGCTCGCGGCGCTCGCGCCGGCACTGGCGGCATGTCGCCAAGTACGCAGCGTCATCGTGGTCGGCAGCAAACCCGGTGCGCCGCTGGCGCTGCACAGCACGGAAACATGCAGGGTCCTGTTGTGGGAAGCCTGCTTGCAGGCGACGAGTGCCGCAATGCCGCCGCATCGCTGCATAGACAGCGACATCGCGGCCATCCTGTATACCTCTGGCAGTACCGGCAGGCCCAAGGGCGTGGTGCTGTCCCACCGGAATTTATTGGCCGGCGCCGCCAGCGTCGCCGGCTACCTCGGCAATACGCCGGCCGACAGGATACTGGCCGTGTTGCCGCTCAGCTTCGATTACGGCTTGAGCCAGCTGACCACCGCATTCCTGAGCGGCGCCACCGTGGTGCTGATGAACTACCTGTTGCCGCGCGATGTAGTCAGCATCGTCAGTGCAGAGCGCGTGACCGGGCTGGCCGCCGTGCCGCCGCTGTGGATGCAACTGGCGCAGCAAAGCTGGCCGGCGGATTGCAGCTTGCGCTACCTGACCAATTCCGGCGGCGCGATGCCGCGGCCCACGCTGCAGGCGCTGCGCTCGGCGCTTCCCACTGCGCAGGTTTATCTGATGTATGGCTTGACCGAGGCCTTCCGCTCCACCTACCTGCCGCCATCGCAACTGGACGCTCGGCCGGATTCCATAGGAAAGGCAATACCGAATGCAGAAGTCCTCGTCGTCAGGCCTGACGGCACGCCGTGCGCGCCGAACGAGGCCGGCGAACTGGTGCACCGCGGCGCGTTGGTGTCGCTTGGCTATTGGAACGATACGCAGAAAACCGCTGAACGTTTCAAACCGCTGCCGCCGGCATTGACGGGTTTGCCCTTTCCGGAAATCGCCGTCTGGTCCGGCGATACCGTGCGCATGGACGAAGACGGTTACCTGTATTTTATCGGCCGCGAAGACGACATGATCAAGGTGTCCGGCTATCGCATCAGCCCGACCGAAGTGGAAGAAGTGCTCTACGGTTTTCCGGATATCGAGGAACTGGCCGCGATAGGCGTACCGCATCCGCAACTGGGACAGGCGATCGTCGTCGTGCTCAAGCAAAATGGCGCTGCCAGTCTGGACGCCGATGCCTTGCGCAAGGAGTGCCAGCGGCGCCTGCCGGCCTATATGGTGCCGGCGCACATCGCCATTGATGCCGTTGGCTTGCCGCGCAATCCGAATGGAAAAATCGATCGCAAAGCCTTGCAGGCGCGCTTCGCCGATCTGTTCAACAACCCACAAAAATGACCAATAACAAACCCGTGCATGCGGCCCAAACCCAGTTCCAGATCGTGGACGACTGTCTGCAGATAGGCGGCATGCCGTTGACGCGCCTGGCGCAAAGGGTAGGCCGCACGCCTTTCTATGCGTACGACAGAAGCCTGTTGACCAGGCGCGTGCAGTATTTGCGCGGGCTGTTGCCGGAGCAGATATCCCTGCACTATTCAGTCAAGGCCAATCCCATGCCGGCAGTGGTGCAGCATATGGCGGGCCTGGTAGACGGCCTGGACGTGGCGTCCGGCGGGGAACTGAAAGCGGCGCTGGATACAACGATGGCTGCCGGCGCTATCAGTTTTGCCGGCCCCGGCAAAACGGAAGCAGAGTTGAGCCAGGCGGTGGCCGCAGGCATCGTGATCAACGTCGAGTCGATCACTGAACTGGAGCGACTGGACCGCATCGCGGCAGCCACAGGCATCAGCCCTGCCGTGGTGTTGCGGGTGAACCCGGATTTTGAACTGAAATCGTCCGGCATGAAAATGGGCGGCGGCCCCAAGCCTTTTGGCATCGACGCGGAAATGGTGCCCGATGTATTAAAGCGCCTCAACAGCATGGGGCTGGATTTCCAGGGCTTTCACATCTATAGCGGATCGCAGAACCTGAAGTCTGCGGCGATCATCGAGTCGCAGCAGAAAACCTTTGAACTGGCTCTGCGCCTGGCGCAAGATGCTCCGCAAGCGATCAAGTCGCTGAACATAGGCGGCGGCTTTGGCATCCCTTATTTTCCCGGCGAGACGGCTTTGGACGTGGCCCCGATTGCCGAACATCTGCACCGATGCCTGCCGCGCGTGCACGCCGAGTTGCCGCAGGCAAAAGTGGCGCTGGAGTTCGGCCGTTACCTGGTGGGCGAGGCGGGTATCTATGTAGCGCGCGTCATCGACGTCAAGCGTTCGCGCGGCGAGGTATTCCTGGTGACCGACGGCGGCCTGCATCACCACTTGGCGGCGTCCGGCAATTTCGGCCAGGTGATACGCAAGAATTATCCCGTTGCCGTCGGCAACAAGATGTCAGCCGACGATGCCGGCCCCGCGTCGGTCGTCGGCCCGCTGTGTACGCCGCTGGACATACTCGCCGACCAGATGCTGCTGGCGCACGCCGAGGTCGGCGACCTGATCGTGGTGTTCCAGTCCGGTGCTTATGGATTGACGGCGAGCCCTACCGCTTTTTTGGGGCATGCGACAGCGCCTGAAGTTATTGTCTAAGAGCGCAAATGCTCGCTCGGCGATCAGGTTTTAGCTTCGCGGAAGCTTGCATTGTCAAACTTCGCCGCCGGGTGGCCGGTAAAGCGCTTTGTCCACCGTGTAAAGGGTAGCTCTACCAGGAATCCGATTGCGGACGCACAGATCAGCGCTCCTGCAACAGCCACTGCAAAGAGGACGAATTCAGGCATGCGATGATACAGCCCGAGCTTGAGCATGACGCTATATATCAGGTTAATGAAGACGATATGCGACAGATAAATTGAATAGGAAACAGAGCCTAGCTTGTACATAAGCCTGGGTGTTTGAATCGCCTTGTTCTTTTCCATTTCGACCAGGCTAAAAAGGATAATTGCGGCCGAAAGCCCTAGAAATATCTGCCCGACCGGGCCATGGAGCGTCGCTGCGATGTTTCTTTCGTAGACGATGGAGGCCACGAAGCAGATGACCCCAACGAGCAAGGAGGATTTTCCTGCCCACTTAAAATCGTAGTTGCTGACAGTGACACCCGTAAGCACTCCAAATAAAAACTGCAGGCTATAGGCACTAAGAAAGCCGCCGAATGACGACGACGAAGGTGACGCAAGCAAATGCCATAAGATAGATGCAGTCCATAATAGGCATAAGCCGGTTCCGAGTCGCTTGCCCAAAATAAGAATCGCAAACAGGCCGTAGAACATCATCTCAAATTGCAGCGACCAGGCTACCTCTACAAACAGTGGCGCGGAAACGGGCAGCAAGAATATCGTACCCGCGATATCGTCGATGCTGAAACCCAAGGGCGTATTTTTATGAAGCGCAAACCTGCCCGCCATCAGGATGCCGATTGCGAGTGTCAGGCAGAACCAGTAAATTGGGTAAATGCGAAAAATGCGCCGCTTCAGGTATGTTGCCAATCGCCCGCTATGACCGATATCTTCAAAGTGGACAAAGGAAATGATAAAACCGCTTAGAACAAAGAAGAAATCCACGCCTACATATCCAAATCCAAATATGCCGCCGACACCGACGTGTCCGGAGAATTGATCAACGGCCATCAGATTTGCGGCATGCATCAAGACGACCATCAAAGCGGCGATGCCACGCGCGCCCTCAACGGAGCGCATGCGGCCAGCGTTATTTCTTCGTTGACGGTATATGTTCATTTAAATTTTTTTTGGAATTATTTCCTATACGTGCATAAAAGGTTTTTATTACTGTAATCATTTTTGTAATCCAGCATACAAAACACGAACAGTGACAAGTGCCTATGCAAACAATATGACCGGGCTGGCGCGAATGAATGAAGCGCTGGTTTAGAGTGAATTTAAGGTGAACCCGCAGGTCCGCTAAAGTTGTATCTGCCGTAACTGCCGTACCGGTCTTTTACGGCTTGTTTCCATTACCGGCAGTGACAACCCAATACTCATAGTGATGTGAGTATATCCAAGTTGATTTGCAAATGCGTATTTACTCAGAAATTTAATATCAGAAATATATGTGTTTATTGTCGAATACGAACTAAGCTGTGTTTTGTTGCCATACGTATCAGCCTTAACCAAGCTCATTGTTTACAATTTGTAAGAATTATAGACATTGATGATGTAGAGCAATGTATGCTCATTCACTCTTCGAGCATTTATACGCATCCTCTTTCGGTGACGGCAGATATGAAATTCAAATTCTATTTTAGTAAAACCAACTTCATGAATGTTTTGTCAGTCTGCTCATTCAGTGTTTTGTTACTTGCCTGCGGCGGGGGCGGAGGTAGCGCCGATGCGGGATCCATATCCGTTCAGGTCCCAAGTTTTCCCCCTGCATCGCCTGTTGTGATACCTCCTGTAGTTACACCGCCGACTGTGACACCTCCGGTCGTCATCGTACCTCCTGTCATAACGCCGCCTGTCAATCCAGGAGATGTTGTTATTACCAATGTCAGGATACAGAATACCGGCACAGTGTCCACAACACAGACTAATGTGCCCGTGACCTTCGGTCATATTTTTGCACAAGGCGATTTGCCGAATGCCAATACCCTGTATGGGAAATTGAGCGATGGCACCGTTGTACCTTTGCAGGTGGATGTCAAGGCAAAGCATGCCGATGGCTCGGTACGCCACGCCATCATTTCCTCCATGTTAACTGCGTTGCCGTATAACCAGACTTTGGCCATTACGCTGATCAAGGCCGCCACCCCTGCGGCGTCTGCCGCCGGCGCTACACCAGCCGCACTATTGGCCGCCGGCTTTACCGCTGGCGTCAATGTCACGTTGAATGGCCAGCAATACACTGCATCTGCCGACTCTTTGTTAAAAGCCGGGCAAGCGCAATCCTGGCTGTCCGGCTCCCTGGTTAATGAGTGGCTTGTCTCCGCACCGTTGAAAAATGCACAGGGTGTCGCGCATCCCCACCTGACCGCACGTTTTGCGATTCGTTCCTACACAGGTTTGAATAAGGCGAGGGTAGACGTTACACTGGAGAACAACTGGGCTTATGAACCCAATCCCCAGGATTTTACTTATGATGCCCAAATCCTGGTTGGCGGACAAAGCGTGTATTCCAAAGCTGCGCTTACCCACTACAATCACGCCCGCTGGCGCAAAATTTTCTGGTGGGGAACTGCTCCGCTGATCAATATTCAGCACAACACAGGGTATCTGATCGCGTCAAAGGCCGTGCCTAATTATGATCAGAGTTTTTTGATTTCACTGTCTGCGCTGAGCAGCCTGGCGAGCCAGTTTTCCGGACCTGCTATTGAGCCCATGGGACCCGGTCTGGCCACGCCGTACATGGGGCAAACCGGGGGGCGGCCCGATATGGCATTGTTGCCAGGCTGGGCCGCTATTCATTTGCTTAGTATGGATATGCGGGCAAGAGATGCGGCCTTGGGGACGGCGGATCTGGCGGGAAGCTGGCCGGTACATTACAGGGATAAGCTGACTGATAAGCCAATTAGCATCAAAGATTATCCTTACGCGACCACAAACAGGCGGACTACCACAATTAATCCCGCCACGAATAAAGATGAGCTATTGCCGGCACCGGCAACCACTGGAAATCCAAATTCTGCCGATTCAGCCCATGAACCAGGTTTCGCATACTTACCCTATTTACTGACAGGAGATTACTACTACTTAGAGGAGCTGCAATTTTGGGCTACTTATAACATGGTGATTTTTGCCGGTGCCTACAGAAATTACGACCAGGGACTTTTTAAAGAAGACCAGATAAGGGGTCAGGCATGGGATATGCGCACCTTGGGAGAGGTTGCCTATATCACGCCTGATGCCGATACCTTGAAAAATCAGTTTGTCGCTGTCTTATCGAACAACCTGGATTGGTACAATTCGCAATATACAAATAATGCCGGTGCCAACTCGCTAGGGGTGATCGTCAATGGCTATGCGCTGGAATACAACAACGGCATAGGCATGGCTCCCTGGCAGGATGATTTCTTTACGTCTGCAGTCGGTCATGTTGCAGAATTGGGATTCCCAAAAGCAAATTCCTTGCTGGCCTGGAAAGCAAAATTCTCGATCAGCAGGATGACGGGACCGGGATTCTGTTGGATTGATGGCGCAATCTATTCGTTGAATATCAGGAGTTCGAACACCACTTCTTCGTACTATCAGACGATTGCCGAGGCTTATAACGCGACGGAACCCACGACACTAACCTCGTTGCTTTGCAATTCACCTGCCATGGCCGCATTTTTTAATTTGCAGCTAGGTGAAATGACCGGTTATTCCACTTCAAACACAGGCTATCCCTCCAATATGCAGCCTGCATTGGCTTACAGCGCAACATCGGGCGCTCCGGGCGGAGCAGATGCCTGGAAGGTGTTTATGGGGCGCTCTGTAAAACCGGATTATTCCTCGGGGCCGCAGTTCGCGATCATTCCTCGCCAGTAAACGTGAAGCCTTGGGCAGCTATCAAAAAAGAGAAATTTGAATCGCCTACCGGTTAGACGATTCAAATGGCGGCTGCAAGGGATTGCTCAAGCGAGAATGCTGTCCAAATAATGGCGTGCAGTGGCCTCGCCCGGCATTTCAACGGACATCATTGCGGAGCCGCCAAAAATTTACCAGGTAAAGCATTTTTGCGAAAATCATCCAATGGATTTTTTTAGGAAGCGGTGCGCGTTCAGAGCGCATCGTGGTTTCCAGTGCACCAAGCCATTGAGGAGCAATACGGTTAATGCCAAATTGGCCTAAAACACTTTGCCTGGCGTTTGTCCCAAGTGCTTCCCTGAGCGATTCATTCTTTAGCTTGAGCAGGCAATCTGCTATTTCTTCGTCTGAAGAGACAAACAAGACATTTTCGCCTTCCTTGGCAAGACGCGAATAAGAAGGGATTAAGGTTGCAACGGTCGGCATGCCCAGTGCCATCATCAGGGCCAGCCTGTTGGTGGACTTGGTCTGGAACCACGGACCCTGCGGAATTGCAATGAGTGCGATATCGCAGTCAAGAATATCGGCAGCGACAGTACCCTCAGACCATTGGCGTGTCGCAAAGGCGCCTTTGGAAATAAGCTCGAACTCAAATTGCCCGCTGATCTCCCGGTTTGCGCCCAGCGTCGCAATCAAGCCTGTGATGTAGCTTTCGTAATCCTGATGGCCAAGCCATACGACCCGTAGCGACGATGCTTTCGCGTAGCTGTGTTTAAATTGCTCTTCCCTGACCTCGACGCAATCTTCGATAACGATGGCTCTTTGAATGTTCAAGGCTTGCCGCAACTCTTCCGTGGGCACGATAGTGAGGTCGTAGGTTTCGTCGAAGGCACCAGGAACCCGGTCGCAACGCACACCGACCGCGCGCTTGCCGAGCCGGCGCCATACGCGCGCTAACTGCGCCGTTACCCATTCGCCATTCTCAAAAACGATAATGTCGCAACCGCTGCGGCTGAGCTGCAGCGCCGACCGGAAGAATTGCCAGGACCGTACGGAAGGGGTTACGTTGAAATTTTCGAGAAGAATCTGCGATGCATAGCCGTGCGAAAGCAGCCATTCGTGGATCAGATAGCCTTGCAAGCGGCTTGACGCCCAAGCGCGGTCATTGGAAATGACCCATCCAATTCGCAAGTCATGGCCCTGCCTCGGCTGGTGCTCGTGCTTTGAGAATCCTCCGTCCTGATTGGAAAACCAGTTGGCTATTTTTCGAAGCACCATCATTGCACTTTCTTTCGTAGAATAGTCAGGCGCGGTCTGCGATATTCGTCGTCCTTGAAGAAGGCGTTAAGCTGCCGGGCGCTGAAATTGGAACGCGATAGCTTGCCTCCGGCTTCGGAAACGAGACGAAGGTTTCATGCCAGAGTGAGCGAGAAATCAGATTTTTGATGCATCCTTCGGTTGACGAAAGAAATGTTTGCCGTAGATCGTACCACACAGATATATGGTATCGAGCAAGCCGGCGAAACTCTCCGCCTTGGCCTTTTCTGCCGGTGACAACAGCTTTCGCATCCATCGCAACAGACCGTAGATACCCTGGCTGAATCGGTAGCGCGGCAACCCGAATAATTTTGCTACGGGTTCTGCCGGCATCCAGTTCAGCCGCACGCCGTTGCTCACGCCAGACCAGAACGCCCACCGGATGTGATATTTGCGTGTCATGCGTTGAACGGGGATAAGATGATAAATGATCAGGGCAGGATCATACATGCCAAGCTTGCCGTGTGCGCGCAGCTTACGCTGAAGTTCGTCGTCTTCGCCAACCATCAGGTTGTTCGACGAGCGCCCGACCATGGTTGAAAAACTGCCCACTTCCAGCAAGGCGCTGCGGCGGATAACGCAATTGCCGCCGCACAGGTTGCCGTCAAAATCGTCAAATGGCCGTGCCGTCGAACTCTGTTCTATCCAGCCCAGCACTCCACGGTACTTTCCTACATGCACGGGGAGCCAATTCGGCGCCTGTGCTGCCCAGTCCGGTTTGCAGGGGCCGCCGATGTAGTCAATGCGGCCCTCTCGCAAGTAAACGGCGATGGTCTCCAGCCAGTTTGCGTCTATCTTCTCGTCATCGTCAACAAAACCCACATAGTCTGCGGTGCACGCTTGAATGCCGGTGTTGAGTGCCCATGACCTTCCTTGGCGGCTTTCCAACAAATAGACGACATTAGCTAACGCGGATTTTGCAATTGCTGCTTTATTGGCTTTCTGTTTTTCTGGAGTGGAGTTATTGTCAGCCACGATGACGCGAAGCGCCATATCGGACGGCAGATTGGCCTGCGCTACGCTAGCGAGCGTAAAAGCCAATAGGTCAGGACGATTGTATGTTGGGATTACGAGATCGAGGCTAATCATATTCGGATTTGATGGGGAAGTTATAAGGGAGTGAGGCAAATCACTCACAAGCAAAGCTTTCTAGGGATATTCCCCATTATCAGCGACTAGCGCACCTATACATGCATACCTCCAACAATAGTGCCGTCGTTGCCGGACGGTCATATGTAAATGCACTTAGAGAACAGAAATCATCGGCCAGTAGCGCAGGATACTAATATTGTCTGTCTGCAATAAAATATTGTAAGCGGTTGTAAAATTTCTTCGCCGCATATGGTGAGTCAATTTGCCGGCAAAGTCAAACATTGTCCTTGGTGCTTTTTGTACGTCTTTTTACTGCGATTATTTTTTAAAATGCCTGCATCGCTCTTGGGCTTTGGCTGTCTCGCTACCGAGAGGAGACCGGCGACCGGCAAGGCTTTGCCGCCTCAAAATTAATCGGTGATAACCAGGTTGCCTTCATCCATCTGACTGGCACAACGCAGACAATCTCGGTCTTGATACCTCTGTGATGGCCTCGTCGCCGTAATTGTGCGAACTCGATGTCAAGTAGTTGCGTTCATCAAAATGTTTTGATGAACCGAACTTCCACAACAAGATGTCCCTGCGCCAGCAAGACCTTGATATGGCTTTTTAAGCGTCGGAACAATGTTGTCTCCGGCATTGCTGCAGATACAGTGCCGTAAATGATGACGTGTCGCGCCCTCGTACCAGACATCACTACCGCCTTCTCTTGA
The DNA here is from genome assembly GCA_035487495.1 of Undibacterium sp. GTDB lineage: Bacteria > Pseudomonadota > Gammaproteobacteria > Burkholderiales > Burkholderiaceae_D > Undibacterium. Next base: position 11,425 of record DATHMC010000293.1, on the reverse strand, counting down.
CTGCCATATTATTGAGGCGGGATCTTACGAAGCCCCAGCCAGTCAGCATCTCATTGCTTAAAGGATGTTTAAATAAAAACACCGCAGCTAACCAGCCGGGAGTAATCCATATTGCCGCCAGCAAGATACGGGCCAGCGGTTGCTCTATTGAATTGATCGAGGCTTTTAATATCAGCACCTGTAGCAATACAAAGCCGCACAATTTCAGGCTGCCGATGATCGATCTGAACCAGTCCCCAACCTTCAGTCCTACATGGCGATCCAGAAGGAAAAGATAGATGGGGACGGCAGAAAGTTCTGCAATCGCAATAGCGCGCGCGAAAGAAGCCAGGTTCTGTCCATCGAAAGTCGCCAGGCTTATAATAATTTTCATCGTTACAACCAGGCTTAGCGGCAATGCGCTCAAATAGGGTTTATTGAGCGCGATCAAAGCTTGCGGCAACACCATGAAGCTGACCTGGATGGCGGCACAGACACATAGCCAGGGGACAATCGTTGCGCTTTCTAGCCAGGCTGAGCCATACAGTATTGCTATGACTTCCTTTGACAGCACGGCCATCACTATCATTGCGGGCCATAAAATGCCGGACAAATAGGCAACCGATCGCGCAACATGGGCGCCGACGTCTTCTCCGCCGTGATGAGTCTTGGCCAGATAGGGTAACGCGAAATAATTGACTGTCGGACTTGTCAGGCTATTGAAAATGTTAACGGTCGAATTGCCGCGGCTGTAAATGCCCACATCATGTGGACCGCTGATTTTTCCAAGGATAATGTCGGGCAATGCGTTATCTATTGCCCTCAGCGTAGACGAAAGCATGGCTCCGATACCAAAATGCGCAACGTTGCGCCACCCCTTAAACGACGGTAATCGCGGCAGATTTTTGGGACTTAATATGCTGTAGCCAATACCGGAGATAATGATGTTTAAAAGATTGGCCCATGCCATGCTCATATAGCTAAAACCGAGGTAGGCCAGCACAATGCATGCGGTGCCATACACCAGCACGGAGATGGAAGAAACGATGGTTGTGTTTTTGATATCCATATTTCGCGCAAGTACGGCTTGCGAAATACTGCCAAATGGGATGAGGGCAAAACCGACAGCCTGCACATGCATGATCTGGCTGATACCCGGCTGATTGAAAAACCTTGCCCAATACTCAGCAGAAAAATACAGTATGACGGCGATGATCCATGACGATGTGAACAGCACGCCAATTGATGCACGCAGCACTTCATCCGTCAGCACTTTCTGGCTCTTGATGTAGGATGACACACCAAAATCCCGGAAAACATGGGTGAACCCGATCAATACCGCCGTGATGGAAAAGATGCCAATTTCCTTGGGCGATAAAAGGCGCGATAACACTAACGACATCACAAAGGTAGTTATTGTTGCGCTATTGGAGGCGAAAAACTGTATGCCAAGTTTTTTTCGAATCGAGCTCAAGCTGTGGTCTCACGAAACATTAGTATCGACGGAGCCGTGCGAGTGCTGCCGGGCGCCCGCGCAGTTCAACATTATTTGAATTCCGATGAGTTTACTGCATTCATCTTAGAGGCCTGGAGCCAATGTGGCCTCCCGTGCCTTGGTTTGACTGGATACGCGGGCCGACTCTTTGGGGCGGTTAAAAAAATACTAATATACAGTTAATTCCAAGTTGATAAACGGATTTTTACGGCTGCAGATTAATATTTAATCGGACCGGGCGACCAGTAGCACGCTAAAGGCCATTGTTGGCAAAAAACCAGGCTGACAAACGGATGAGCCAAGCTGACGTCAATTTTGGACAGCGCGCCTAGCCATAATAAATATGATGCTGGTGCCATCGAGCGGTACCTTGAACGGCTGTAAAAAACCTCGCATCAAATTATGTTGAACGGCTACAATCAAAAATCATATTGCCTCTTAGACAGTGCCCGATTTCTAATGATATTTATAAGGCGGATGCACTTAGCGCAGCATATCATGTTAAAAAGGCCACTTATTCCATAATTCGCGGGATTTTCCTCTGAGAAGTTATGTAATATTTTTGCGCAAATAAAGTTTATAAACAAGGATAGTCGTATGAGCTTGATTAATTTCATTTATATATTAACGGGGGTGTTGCTGAACGCTGCCGCCCAACTTTTTCTCAAAGGTGGGACTAATTCAATAGGTCAAATTTCCTTCGGCAATGGAAATTATTTACAAATCCTGATGCGCGTTGCCTTCGAGCCTTACATCATCGCCGGTCTGGCTTGCTATGTATTCAGTGTGGCGATCTGGATCGTGGCACTTTCAAAAGTTGAAGTAAGTGTGGCCTACCCTATGCTTTCCATAGGTTATGTGGTCAATGCAATTGCTGCCTGGTATCTGTTTGGAGAAATGATCAGTGTTCAAAAGCTGGTCAGTTTGCTTTTGATTATTGCTGGCGTCATTTTGATGGCAAGGTCCTGATCCATGGCGAAAATCCTACTCACAGGTGCTGCGGGATTCCTGGGGCGCGAATGCATGAGGCAGTTCAAGGAAACAGGGTATGACGTTGTAACGACAGACCGGCTTGGCGAGGTGGACTATATTGGCGATTTGTCCGACGTAGCATTTTGCGCACATCTTCCGAATGCGGACGCTGTGGTGCACTGTGCAGCCGTTCAGTATGTGTCCGCCGATTTGCCGTTATTTTTTCGAGATGCTTACTTCGAAAAAAACAATGTAGCGGCTACGCGTAATTTGTGTCAGCGATACGCCAATGCCTCTACTCATTTTGTGCATGTCGGCACCAGCATGATGTATCTGCAAAATGGGGCAGAAGAGTATAGTCCGGCGAGTCCCATGCGGGGGCAGGGCGTATACAGCATTTCGAAACTGAATGCGCAAAAATTCGTAGATGCGTTGGACAATCCTACGGCGACAGTTATTCCATGCATTATCGGGGGGATAGGGCGCGAAGGATTATTCCGGGGATTTGTGCGGCACATGCAGCGCTTCGGTATGGTTGTCTATCCAGGTGCGGGAAGCCATAAGGTGCATATGGTGCATGTGGAAGATGTGGCCGGTTTGATTGTCTGTATCGTCAATGCCGGCGCGACCGGAAAATTTAACGCGGCGGCGCCGAACCCTCTATCGATTGAGCAATGGGTCGATGAAATGCAGGACGAGCTATCCCTGCCGAAAATCCGGCGGCTCCATGTTCCTTTAGCCCCTATTCAGTTCCTGTCTAGGGTGCTGGGATATCGTCTGCTTGCCCGTGAGCAGTTGTTAATGCTGGGACTGAAGCATACCCTGTCCACTAAGGAGGCGACCGATATAGGTTGGACTGCAAGGCACGATAACAAAACAATAGTGCGCGATATTGCCAGGCATATCTCATCGTCGTAGCTCAGGGAGGCGCGAACATCAGATGCGGCGTTTGCTGGTAAGGGAAAGCCGCTGCTTTGCCAACTTCGAGCCTGCCTGGTAACCATGGAATCAGCAAGCTCCGGCTACTTGCCCAGGGAATTGCATGAGCGCGGATAAATATTCGCAATCAATCAATTTGCAATGCTGAATGCGTCAACAGCAGTCCTTAAATGGATGCCAGGGTCACCGCGATCATCCCTAAGACGACTAGCCAGCTGGCTTTATCCTTTAAGCTGAAGACCAGCGGGTCGTCCTCCATCTCGCCCCGCGAAGTCTTGAGCCATAAGCGTGAAATCCAATACAGCATCAAAGGACATAAGAGCCAGAGTCTGCGAGGATGGTCATAGTGATTTTGCAAGGCGGCGTTATCGACGAACAGGGCCAGCACCAGCACCGAGAGATAGCCGGCAGCGGTACCCATGCTGCTGATGATCTGGTTGTCCCCGAGCCTGTAGTCGCGGCCCTTGGCTCCCGCGCGCGACAATTTTTCCATCGCGACCAGTTCCGATGAGCGTTTGACCAGAGCCAGGCTGAGGAAGGTAAACATCGAGAATGCCAGCAGCCAGGAGGATATTTCCACCTGGATTGCAATCGCGCCGGCAATGATGCGCACCGTATACAGCGAGGCCAGCAGCAATACATCGATCAGCACATAACTCTTGAAGTACATCGAATAAGACAGCGTGATGGCAAGATAGCCCAGCAGCGACAGCAGGAACATGGATGAAATATTGGCGGCAATGGCCAGCCCGCCTATCAGCATCAGTGCCATGCCGACACAGCCTTCCGCGATGCCCAGATTGCCGGCGGCAAAGGGGCGGCGGCACTTGCGCGGGTGACGCCTGTCACTGGCCAGGTCCAGCAGGTCATTCAACAGATAGGTGGCCGAGGCAACCAGGCCGAACGCGATAAAGGCCTGCAGTACGGCCAACATATTGCCGGCGGTGAATGCATGGGCGGTCAGCATTGGCACGCCGATCAACAGGTTTTTCATCCACTGATACAGCCTGGTCTCCTTGACCCACACCCGCCAGGTCGGCGGACGGTCGTCGAAAACATGGGCAACCTCGGTGCGCTTTTTGGCGCCGCTCTCGACGCCTGCGCCGGGGTTCACGACGATGGCGCGTTGCGCCTTGGACCAGATAGGGAAATCGGCCTTGGCATTGCCTGCGTAGTCAAATGGGCCGCCATTGGTCAACTGCTGGATCGCCTCAAGCTTGGCTTCACTGCGTAGATTGCGCACGCCGTCACTGGCCAGCACGCTGGTGAAAATACCCAGCCTGTCCGCCATCGGTTGCGCCAGCTGGATGTCGGACGCTGTCGCCAGATGTATCTCGCGCCCGGCCGCATGTTGTTCATGCAGATAGGCGACGAACTCGTTTTGCAGCGGAAAGGTATCCGCTTCCAGGCTGACGCGTTCCGCAATGCGCGCCTTCAGGTGGCCTCTGCCGCGCAGCAGCCAGACTGGCAGGGAGAAAATCATCCACGGCGCTTGCTTGACCAATAGCAGCGCGCTCTCCATCAGTAGGTCGGTCTTGATCAGCGTGCCGTCCAGATCGACGAACAGGGGGGCTGAGGATGATGTATCAGGATTCATTGCTCTAATTTTCTTGTAATTTAATTAATTTTGCGTGAATTTAACATGAATCCTCAATAATCAAAAGCCGGAGGCAGAAGGCGGCCCCGCATTCAGCGCACCGTATTGATCGTCCTGCCTATAATCGGCAATCCCAATTCCAGCGCAGCCGGATTGTCGTTCACCTCGCCCAGATTCTTATAGATGACCAGTTCTTTTTCGTGCGCATTGTAATTCGCCGGAGTGGGAATGCGGGCCACCTCGGCAAATTTGCCCGATGCCAACATATGTTCAAATTTTTTCATGACCTCAAGGTCGTCCCAGAAACCCGGCTGCACCACCAGGTAATGGATGCCGAGTCGATTGATTTTTTCATTGATTTCAGCTTCACTCAAATCTTTCTGGGACACGCCAAGTTCGCGGCGCACCGAAACGCTCAGCAATAATTTGTCGGCGCGTATCACCGACAGGTCCCGACGGTCTTCTCGGCTGCGCATATTGAAGATAAAGGAACCGTCCCGATAACCGGAAAACAGCACCTTGCTTTTTTTCGGCGCGTGCCTGGCGATGTAATCTGCAGCGTCTGCGTAGCCCTTTACATAGTAAACCGGCCTGAAGACCAGGGTTTGCACTAGGAGAGATACCGTCAGCAAGGCCAGCAGAGAGTGGGACAGCCATGGCGGAGAGATACTCCTGATCAGCAGGACTGCCGCCAGGATCAATGGCGGCAATATAAAAATACTGTGGCGGGCTTCCTTCAGGTCAATCGCCGAAAAAAACAGGTAGCCGCAGATTACCCACATCAGCCAGAAAACCAGATCACCTTTTGCCAGCCCCCCGCTGTTGCGGCGGATGAGACCAAGGACGGCGGCTGCCGCTGCGGTAGCCGCCAGCGGCCAGCCCAGCTGGCCGGGGAACTGCGCCAGATACCACAACCAGCCGGCCAGGGTCTTGCGGGACGCGATGGAGTCCGCCACGCCGGTCACGGACTGCACATTGGCCTGGCCAAATTTCAGCGTGATGAGCATCAGCGGAACCAGGCTCAGGATAGCGACGATGGCGACTATCCAGATATGCCGGTCGCGTAACAGCGAACCACGCCGTTCTGCCAACAGTGTCAATGCGAAGGCAAGCCCCAGGAAAGCGGTGGAGATCTTGGTATACATCGCCAGCACCAGCAGGGCGGCGCACAGGTACAAATATAACGGCCTGGCTTCGCGGCGATAGCGCGTAAAAAACACGGCGCTCCATACCAGGAAGGCAAAGGCGGGGATTTCCAGCATGACCTGGCGCCCCCAGAAGGCGACTTCCGGCGCGGCAATCAGCAGCAATGCGGCAACGGCGGCCTGCCAAGGGGCTAGCCAATTCCGGAACAGGTACCAGCTGCCCCAGGCAAAGGCCATATAGTGGAGCGCGACAACCAGCAGGGCTGTATTTTGCGAAGCGCCGAACAGCGCATAGAAAGGAGCGCAGATAACGTAAAAAAGCGGCGGATAGAAAAGTATCGTCAACGCCGGATATTGCGCGTAATAGTTATAGGCAAATTCGGTCGGGTTTTGCAGGTGGCCGACGGCAAAATAGTCTTTCAGGAATACGCCGTTGAGTGCATGCCGGGGCGCATCGCTCCAGTCAAATTCACCATTGGAGGGGGCGCCGATAAAAAGCAGTGCGACGGCTGCAGCTAACCCTAGCAGTATCAAAATTTTTTGATAAGGTTCTCGTAACACTACTTTCTCCTGGGACGTCGCTGCGGGATTCGGCATATCAACAGTGTCCTACGGTACGAATGCGGTAGGCGTTAGGTCAAATGCAATGGAAATCTAGCCGTGGATAAGGCCTATGCCGGATGCGGCAGCAGGTGCTTGGCGCGGTTCGGATCATTTTGGCTTTCTAAATCTGGACCAACCCTCCATCAGCAGCGCGCGCGGGATGTAGATAGCGCTTTTGAGGGGTCTGATGCCAAAATAGGCCGCTTTCAGGAACGGCGGAATGCTGGGCAGGAATGCGCCGGCAAAGAACAGATTGCAGCCCATCTGAAACGATTGCGTACCCCGGATATGGCGTACCTCGCTGGAGGACAATTTGTTGTGTTGTTTAACGAGATGTTTTTCCAGCATGGGCTGGACTATTGATTGGGTTTGCCATAAGTGCCTTTTCATCAGGCTGTCGGTGCTGTCGTAATAGTTGATCAGTATGTCTTTCAGGACCCTGACCTTGCCGAGCATGGCCAGCCTGATCCACAAGTCCAGATCTTCTCCCACTGCCAGCGTTTCATCAAAGCCGCCCATTTGCGTCACCAGATGGCGATAGGTTAATACAGTAGGTGTTGGAAGGAAGTTGTAGATTAACAGCGTCTTCCATGCTTCGTCGCCTTCAACGGGAGGGCGATTGACGTGGCCTTCTTTCAGGTGTTCGCCCGATTCTGAAATCAGCTTGCTATTGCAGGACACCAGAGTGATCAACGGATCCTGTTTGATTGCTGCGACCTGCTGTTTGAGTTTTCCCGCAAGCCAGATGTCGTCGGCATCCAGGAATGCCAGGAATTTTCCTTTTGCATGCCGGATGCCGGCGTTCCGCGCTGCAGAAACGCCGCTGTTCTTGGGCATTTTAAGCACGTTAAAAACTTCGCCCGGAAGTATGAGCCCGTTGGCGATGTCGTAGGTATCGTCCGCGCTGCCATCGTCAACGACGATGATTTCCATCGAATCCATCTCCTGGATGCGAACGGACTCGATGGCGCGTGAAATTGTTTGGGCTGCATTGAATGCTGGAATGATGACGCTGATTTCGTAAGCATTCTCTTCACCCGCAGCGGCAAGTTGGTTGGTGGAGTTGTTCATCGTTTTAAATTCCCAGTCTCCATTGTATGCTTTGGAGGCCTCGTGCTAATTGTGTGGAGACGGACTTGTTATACCAAGCCCCTCGGTAAAACAGGTGGTCTTCATTGGTGATCTCGCGTTTACTTGGGGTATCGCCTTCTCCCCGGTCTATCATATGCACCTGGTTGTCGTACGTGGCTTTGCAGATCGAATGCAGCAGCAAGCGGCCGGGGGCGTATTTTGCCAGGTCCGGGTTATAGACGGGGAACCAGTATTGCAATACGCCGTTGCCCATAATGCCAAAATGGCTGCCTACCCAGATATCGCCGGCCTTCATATGGGACAGAACGCCGCGGCAACTGGAAAAATTCTTGTTAAGCAAATTTTCCAGCAGTTTTAATTTCCAGGGAGCCGCCAGCGCATCACTGGCATTTGTTTTTTTATATTGAGCACGCTTATGTGCAACAAGCCACCGCAACTTTTCCAGCCGGTCTTCCTGCACGTCGAACTCAAAGGCGACAGGGCCGATGTCGCGGTTCAACTGCCTTTCGCGGCGTTCGGTGTCTTTCAGGTATTTATGACTCATGGAACCGAGTTGCGTTCGGTCCGCGATATCGGCCTCGAACCGGATTCTCAAGCCGGTGCGTGGACGTTCTCCGTTGAGGCCGTATTGCAACTGGGATTCGTCCAAATGGGAAAAATTAAGGTGATTCAATTGCGCGAGTCTGAGAAGTTCCGGTGCTGCGATCCTGAACCCGGCCTCCGCTACCAGCCCGAAATAATCGCTCATGCCGCCACCCGCAGGTGCAGCCGACTTGAGCCACGCAGAGAGCTTGCTTTCAAACTGGTAAGGAAAAAAGCCGATCATTTTTCCATTGCGGTAAAGTACGCAAACCCGTGCATCCACGCCGGATTGTTCAGCCGCGCGCGCATAGTGTGGGCTAAGGAAGGGTGATGCCAGATGGGCTTGCGTGGCCGAAAGATATTCCCACGCCTGAATCGCGCTTTGCTCAAGCTGCAATGGACGAAATACTTTGGCGGAAAGAGTTTGAGTTTGCATGGGTCAGTCTATGTGCAAGCTGCTGCTCGGCCTGAGAAACAGCCAGGTCGCCAGCATGAATGGATGAAAACGACCCTCGATATCGGTAATCGCGCGTTCGGAAATATGGATGCGGCCCCAGATTTTCCCACTGCTGTTTGCTGGATATAATTTGTTCAATAAAGCGTCACTACTGAACAGGTATTGATAGCCCGCGGCGCGGCAATCCGCCGCCACCTTGGTGTCATACGCGCCGTGCGGAAAAGACATGGTGTCCACGGGAAGTCCGTCCAGGTGGCGCGACAGCACATCTTTGGCCAGGGCGACCTCTAGCCCAGGGTTTGCGACCTTGGTTAAAGGCTGATGCGTCATGCCGTGACTACCGATTCCATGCCGGGACGCGGACATTTTTTTCAATTGTTCTGCCGTCATCATCGCTGCAGGTTCGTGGGAGTTTTCCTGCAATACGCGTGCCAGTTCGGTGAGCCGAGCCTTGTCGCAAGCTTCCAGTGCGCTGATGAACAGTCGTATGTTCTTTTCGCCTGCGGCATTTTGCTGCGGCAAGGGAACGTCTATATTGCATTGCGCCATAGCTTGGCGCAATTGCGCCGGGCCGTCCGAATTTGCTGCCAAGAGCCGGTAAACGCTTTCCTGCCAGAACGGCGCAGTTTGATCAATGACGGAGCCGGCAATAAAAACCAGGGCAGACAAGCCCAGCTCATCAAGTATTGGCTGGGCATATTCCGCAGTGTCAGCCCAACCGTCATCAAAAGTAATCAGCAGGCTACGCGCGGGCAGAGGCACCTTGCCGGCACAGGCAGCCGCGAGCTGGGCGATCGAGATCGGATGATAGTGTTTTTTGAAAAAGCGCAGGCATGCCGCAAAGGTGTCAGCGTTCATGGTCCATTCCGGGTCGGCGCCGGACCAACGTAGGTCGGTGCGCGGCAAAACCCTGTGGAACATGGCGACTGTCAAATTGTTCCGGTTGCGAAGGCGATGATAGATATCCAGACTGCCTGTGCCATAGGCGATCTCCTTCGCCAGTGTCGTAAGCTTATAGGACAGGCTCCGGTATCCTACCGTTTGGGACGAGCTTTTTTCCTGCACGAACTTTGTCATTGGCGCTGCGTTGCCTATCAAGCCAATAGAGATAGTGGGGGAAGTGTCGTTCATAGGGTATGGGATGATTGGGGCTTTCAAATCGCCAGCCAGCGCAGCAGGCGGAGTTTGAACAACAAGGGAGTGTTATCCCAGGGACGGCTGCGGGGAATCTGATGTAGATCCATCTCTGGTTTGACCGAACCCATTGCCGTTGTGAAGGCAGCGCTGTAGCCGGCCGCCTTGGCCATTTGTACGTGACGCTCGTCAAAGTCCATCCCGACTTTGCCGTTAGGGTAGGCAAACAGCCGGACCGGCTTACCGATGATGATCTCAAGTTGCTCTTTGCATCCCGTTATCTCATCCCTGGCGCGCTGGTCGTCCAGCCTTGTCAGTATCGGGTGGGTGATAGTGTGGCCGCCGACTTCCATGCCCTGCTGCGCCAGGGCGTGAACCATCTCACGGGTAAGCATCAGGTCTGCGCTACGGTGCTCCCCGATCAGGCTCTCCAGCTTCAAGGACAACTCTAGTCTTTTTTCTGGGGCAAGATATTTTGCAATTTCGATCAGTTTTCCTGCTGTGCTTTTGCGCTCTGTCAGGGTCGAGACGGGATGCAGGCCAAGGCCCAGATCCTGTAGGTCCAGTGTGCCTTCAGGTAGCCGGCGTACTGCCTCCAGTATCCTATCATTCCACATATTGTTGCCATCCATGTAACCTGTGGTTACAAATACGGTGGCAGGCAGCCCGAATTCCTTGAGGATAGGCAGTGCGAGGTCGTGGGTAGAGCGATAACCGTCATCGAAAGTGATCGCCACGGCACGCGGTGGCATGCGGTCATGCTTTAAGGCAAGCATTGCATCGTATAAGGGCATGACGTTGAACGAACTCGCCAGCGCCTGCATTTGCCAGCGGAACATGTCCACATCCGGATCTTCATCCAGCATGGGATCGGCATGCTCCAGAATGCGATGGTAATTCAGTATGCATAGACGCCCCTGTCCCTTGCCATGCGGTGCAATTCTGTTGCCGATCAAGCGCACCATGTGCGATGTCAAGCTATCTATGATTGAGGTTGTCATGCGCTATCCGGATTGTTTAGCTGCGTTTACATCAATAGCCGGGTTTGCAACAGCGTCAATATTGTTCTGCGATTCGGGCTGCAATTTTTTTGACAATATTAATTTGTCCAGCAGCACTAATAATCCGACGATATCGTAATACAAATCATAATACGCAAGTGTCAGGAAAGCACCCCCTATCGCAAAACCGATGATGCTGACTTGGCACATCGCGGCCAGATCGGCGGCCCACTTCAGATCCTCTTTCCCCTTACAATATCTGAGCAACCTTGTGCCGGTGCGCCAGGAGGTGAACATAAACAGCAGGAAGAGCCCCAGGCCTATGAATCCGTGTTCGCCCAGCACCTGGAAATAAATACTGTGCGCCGCATGCTGGTTATAGGGATCCGGTGCGTATACAGCAAACATCCTGTTGGTGAAGCAGTCGTA
>DATHMC010000292.1:0-4558 GCA_035487495.1 Undibacterium sp. | reverse complement strand
AATTGTCTCAGGCATAAGATGTATGGGGAATGGTAGCCAGCACCGTGGTGCCGGCCGCTGACGAACTGACTTTGAGATTGCCGCCGACCGCTTCCAGCCGTTCGACCATATTGCGCAGGCCGATGCCGTGTTTCGGATTGCCGTCGATCTGATCGACATCGAAACCGACGCCGTTGTCGTGCACGGTCAGGGTAATCGCTTGCGCATCGCCTTGCAACAGCACTTTGATCCGCGTCGCCTGAGAGTGGCGGGCGATGTTGGTCAAGGCTTCCTGGGCGATGCGGAACAACACCGTATTGGCGACCGCCGGCATGCCGTCGGTGCTGCCGCTGTGGCGGAACTCGATCGGAATGCCGGCGTGTTCCAGCCACTCATGGGTCAGGTGGGCCAGCGCCGCCGCCAGGCCGAGGTCATCCAGGATCGCTGGCCGCAAATCGTGCGAAATGCGGCGCACTTCACCCAGCACGTCGTTGAGCTGGCCGGCAGTGCGCTCGAAAGTTGCGCGGGCGGCGGCGGTCTGCTGCGGCCCGCTATCGAGTTTGGCGATACCGGCTTCGATTTGCAATTTGATCGACACCAGCCACTGGCTGATGCCGTCATGCAGGTCACGCGACAATCTCGCCCTTTCCTCTTCCTGCGAACGCACTACGCGCTGCGCCAGGACTTTCAGCTTGGCGTCGGCCACCCGATGTTCGCTGATATTCAACACCAGTCCCGACATGCCCACCACCAGCGCACTCAGGATCGCAATGCCGGCAATCCACCACATGGTGTTGCGGATATTGCCGGATACCTGGGCGTCGATCTGGTTCAACGCCTCATCGACATCATCCAGGTAAATGCCGGTGCCCAGCATCCAGCCCCAGTTGGGCAGCGCAACTACATAACCGAGCTTGGGCGCGACATGGTGGCTGGATGGCTTTTCCCACAGATAGCGTTCAAACCCGCCGCCGCTCCTGGCCCGTTCTATCAGATGCTGGATGGTGAGGTTGCCGTTTGCGTCTTTCATGTCCCACAGATCGAGGCCGACCAGTTCCGGCTGGCGCGGATGCATCAGGTTCTTGCCCTGCATATCGTAGATAAAGAAATAACCGTCGTCGCCATACGAGAGCTTGGCCAGGATCGCTTTGGCTTCGTCCAACGTGGCCTGGTCGTTGCGGCCGGAATCGTACAGATGGGCGATCGAACGCGTCGCCAGCGCGACATAGTGTTTCAGCTCGGCTTCCTTGCTGGCCAGATAGGCGGCCTGGATCGTCGCCCGTTGCTGCTGGCCAAGCGAAATGGCCTGGTGGCGCACCGCCAGCGCGATCGCGCACAGCGCCAGAATCAAGGGGACGATAGCCAGGAAAATGATTTTTTGGCGTAATTTCATGGCGCTACTTTACCCGGAATCGAAAATGGTTAGGTGGGGGCTATTAGCGGATATCTATATACGGTAATCGGAAGGATCAGCACGTCCATTGTAAGTAACATCTTGGAAAGCGAACTAGACGATTTGTTAACTAGCTAAAAAACCAACATCCAATTAGGCTGAATTGTCTCCGGAGCAATCAGTCTGTATTGACTGGACGGGGATGAGACAGAAATTTTTCAATTTTATGGAGAAGCACATGAAACTCGTAAATCGCATGAAGCTGAAGTCTAAAGTTGCAATGTTGAATGTCCAAACCATAGGTACTGACGACGAATAGCTATTTAAGCAAAAGTAAGTAATGCACGGCGGACGCAAGTCCGTCGTGCTGGTAAGGCACTTCCTACTTGAATGGAATTGATATGACCCCCTCACAGAAAAACGCGGATTTACTCGAAAAATTCGCAGAGAATGCCGTGGAATGGGGGGAGCGAGAATTTCGCCCCGTCTTTCCAGATCTCGTGGATCATTTAATTCAGGATATCTATGGTTTCGCTTACAGGCGCGGCGGGATAGAGATTGGCGTTCGGCACCTCATAAGTTTAGGCATCTTAGCTGCGATGGGCGATTGCACCAATCAACTTCGATTTCAGCTGCGAGCTGGGCTGAATCTGGGTTTGACTGAGGAGCAGATCAAAGAAGTGTTTATTCAGGTTGCGGTATTCGCAGGTAATGCACGAGCAGTCAACGCAGCACAGATCTTTAACGATGTACTAAAAGTGCGGGTCGAGGAGTTCAATCAATCCAATGCGGTGAAACAATGAATCGCAGTGCCGCAGCCAAAATTTGGTTATATATCGCGGCAGACACGTTTGCAGGAATAGGATTCAGAGTCTTCCAAGTGTTTTGTACCTGGTTATTCATCCAAAACCTAAAACGCGAAGACCAGTTATCAAATCTACTGATCGCAATTTGGCTTACCACAACTTTTCTGTTGCCGGTAGCTGGAGTGTTTGCGGAACGCTTCAGAAAGACCCGAATATTGTTTATATCTTGCCTATTAGGTACTTTAAGCACGATATTGCTGGTCAGTTTCATGCCTTCTTTCACAGAGCCAGAACAGTCTGCCAGATTCGTGCCAATTTTGGTAGTCGCCGGAGTGTTTCTAAGCGGCTTTCAAGCAACGATCTTTCCACTAGGTGCCGCACTCATCCCGAATATAGTTTCTAACGAGCCTGATATTCAACAGGCATACAAAATCAAATCATCGATGTTCATCGTCAACCTGATTTTCGGGCCGACATTGGGTGGACTTATCATCGGAATATATGGCGGCGAAGCATCGTTAATACTCGCCATGACGTCCTATTTTCTTGCGACGGTCTGCGCGATGACTTTCTTACGATGGTTTAACGAAGACTATCCGCCAGTCCATTCGAGCAAAGGGTTTTCTTCACTTTTAACCGATCTCGGCAACGGTTTTATGCGAATAGCCCATATTGCAGAAGAACGAGTCATAGCGATAGCTTCCTTACTGACAAACATGTTGTTGACACCTTTTATTTTTGTAATTCTCCCTGCAAAAATCGTCGGGCGCGGTATGACAATGCTAGACGTAGCCATGGTCGAGCTGGCGCTAGGCGCAGGTATTTTATTTTCAACGATGTTTCTAATATCTCGACTGCAGAAGCGTTGCGGGCATCACGCTATTGCGTCATTTTCTACCGCAATATTATCTATCACGATAGTTGGATTTGGGTGCACGAATAATTTGCATGTGATGTATTTCCTGGCATTTTTTCTCGGCGGATCCCTTTCAATATTCAATGTGACGATCAACGCGAGGAGGGCTATTTCAATACCTGACGGTTATCGCGCTGTGATGGAATCGAGCTTATTGTTTTTATGCACTGTCTCAATTCCACTCGGATTATTTCTCACCAAATTTCTGTTCCGTCATTTTGATCCAGATACCACGATTTTATGGTTAGCAATATTGGTTATTCCACCAGCATTTCTGATTTTCTATTCGCGTCCGCTCAGGAGCATGTTGAATGCCGAGAAGGATACCGTTCCATATTACGTCCGCCGGTATGGCGCTCTTTTTAACAGAGGGTAAAGATGACTTACACTTTCCTGCCGAACAATTTGACTGCGCGAACATTGAGACTTGGGTACAAGACGGAACTCAAAGACAGCTACATCGAAATGCTCACGCAGCTCGTTGAAACAAAGATGCCCCAATTTCCCGAAACATTGATTTCATATTTCTCTAGCTTATCCGTTGAGAGCTACAACAGTTTTTTTAGCTTTATTTACCATAAATCGATTGAGCTGCTAGAAGAAAGCAGATTCGACGAGACGTCGCGATTTCTTCAATTCCTCATGGAACCCAAGATACTGAGCGCTACAGGATTAGTTCATGCGGAGACGATAAGCAGAGAAATAAGGGAACTTATTTATGAAGAATGCAGTAACAGCAAATATTCCATATCAATTGGAACACTCGATCGAGAGATCGAAGCCGCGGCATATCAGCGGCTTGCATTTGGTCGAACGGTGCTTACGCATGCTCAACCCGAGTTGGCGCAAGAGATTGATGAGCTGGTCCAATCGGTCACCTTTTTCGTGTCCAGACGTGACAACAAACATAAGGCGTTTTCAGTAACAAGCAATCGAATTCAAGGGCTTATCCTAATAAACGGCGACATAGATCCAAGCTGGATTTTTTTACTAGACAAATGGATTCATGAAGCGGCACATACCTATCTATTCGCCATAAATTTATCGGAAGAACTGGTTTTGAACGATGAACATGAGGGTTTTAGTTCGCCCCTCAGGCAAGATAAAAGAACGATGTTGGGTGTATATCATGCGACTTTTGTCATACAGCGACTCATCCTGGCGTTTTCGGCAATCATGGAAAAGTCAAGCATGGAAGAAAATGATCGGCAGAAAATTGGCAAGCTGCTGACGAATTATTACTCTCGCCTCGAGGATGGAATATCAACAGTTCGCCAACACGGGGAGCTATCAGTACTAGGAAAGCGTCTGATAGAAGAGGGTTACCGATATGCGCAGGAAATCAGCAGGTCCCCGCGCAACATAACTACGTGAATGGCATTTCCAGCTATGCTGACGCATCAGTTTGATGTTTTCAAATAACAGGTAATTCAAATCTTCTGCGTAATACTACGTAAAAACGCT
>DATHMC010000291.1:0-4803 GCA_035487495.1 Undibacterium sp. | reverse complement strand
ATCGTGCTGCGATCGGTAGGCAAGTTCTTCGGGCTGGCCGGTCTGCGCCTGGGCTTTGTCGCTGCGGAAGAAAATCTTTTGATCCAGCTGGAAAACTATCTCGGGCCGTGGACCATCAGCGGCCCCGCGCAACAGATAGCTTGCGCCGCGTTGAATGACAGGGAGTGGCAAAGCGATACGCGAACGTATTTGCGGCAGCAGGGCGAGCGCCTGCGTTCCCTGCTGCGCGCGCAGGGCTACCGTTCCTCCGGGACGGACTTGTTCCAGTGGTGCGCGGACACCGATCTGCAGATGCAGACCGAAGAGTTGTGGCGGCACATGGCTGAGCAAGGCATCTGGCTGCGCCTATTTAAACATGCTGCGCGCGGCCTGCGTTTCGGCCTGCCTGCCGACGAGATGGCCTGGCAGCGGCTGGAGCAGGCTTTCGAACTATGGTCCTTGAGGAAATAATGGAAAAATTCTTATCCTGCCTGGTACTGCCGGCCACCCTTTGGGCAGTGCAAGCGCACGCCGCAATTACCGTCACCGACGATATCGGCAATACCATCGTCCTGCAGAAACCCGCGCAAAGAATCATCAGCCTGTCGCCGCATGTGACTGAGCTGATCTATGCCGCCGGGGCTGGCGAGCGCATCGTCGCCACCGTCAAATACAGCGACTATCCGGCTGCCGCCAGGAACATCCCGCGCATCGGCGACAACCGCCAGATAGACATAGAGCGTGTGATCGCGCTGAAACCTGATTTGTTGATCGTCTGGATGCACGGCGCCTTTGAGCGGCAGCTGGAGCCGCTGAAAAAATCCGGCATCCCGTACTACTTTAGCGACCCGCGCAAGCTGGAACAGATCCCGGAAACCCTGCTCAAGATGGGGGCGATGTTCGGCACCGAAAAACAGGCGCAGGCGGCGGCGGGTGATTTCCGCCAGCAACTGGCGCAATTGAGCAACCGCTACCAAGCCAGGAGCAATGTCAAAGTGTTTTACCAGGTCTGGGGCAAACCCATCTATACCCTGAATGACCGGAACATCGTCAGCGACGTGATTCGCACCTGCGGCGGCGAAAATATTTTCGGTAAATTGCCGGTGCCTGCGCCCATGGTGAATCTGGAAGCGGTGCTGGCGGAAAACCCGGAAGTCGTGGTGAGCGGCGACAGCAAGAACCAGGGCGTCAGCGGCATAGAGCAATGGAAGCCCTACACCAGCATGCTGGCGGTGAAAAACCATAACCTGGTGGCGATAGACGGCGACGAGCTGAACCGGCCTGGTCCGCGCATCATAGAAGGTGTGAAGGCCGTCTGCGAAGCACTGGAGGGCGCACGCAGTAACCGCAACATATCTACGAACGCCGCTGTGGGCCAGAAGCCATGAGCCACTATCAGCGTATCGCTTGTTTATCCACCGAAGCGGTTGAAACGCTGTATGCGCTGGGCGCGGAACAGTATATCGCCGGCATTTCCGGCTTTACCACCAGGCCGGCGCGTGCGCGCCAGGAAAAGACCAGGATATCCGGATTTTCCTCTTCCAAAATAGAACGCATCCTCGCCGTGAAGCCGGATCTGGTGATCGGCTTTTCCGATATGCAGGCCGAGATTTGCCGCGACCTGGTGAAGGCCGGCGTCGAAGTGCATCTGTTCAACCAGCGCAGCGTCGCCGGCATCCTGCACATGATCGCGGTGCTGGCCACGATGGTCGATCGCCAGCAGCAGGGCCAGAGGCTGATTTTAGAGCTGGAGGCAGGGATTTCGCTCGCCCGGGAAAAAGCGGCATCGTGGACGGTGAAACCCAGGGTGTATTTTGAAGAATGGGATACGCCGATGATGAGCGGCATAGGCTGGGTGTCGGAGCTGATCGGGATAGCCGGCGGCGAGGACGCCTTTGCCGACCTGGCACAGCATCATAGCGCCAAAGAGCGCATCATCGCGGATGCCGACGAGGTCATACGGCGCGCGCCGGACATCATCATAGGTTCCTGGTGCGGCAAGAAATTCCGGCCTGAGTTATTATGCGCGCGTCCCGGCTGGGAGCAGATCCCGGCGGTACGCAACGGGCTTGTCGCAGAGATCAAGTCGGCGGACATCCTGTCGCCCGGCCCCTGCGCGATTGCCGAAGGCTTGCCGCAGATACAGGCGCTGATCGCGGACTGGCATAACAAGACAGGACAGGTAAAAGCATGAAGTTAGCTACATTGATGGTGCAAGGCACGACCTCCGACGCCGGAAAAAGCACGGTGGTCGCCGCGCTGTGCCGGCTGCTGGCCAGGCAGGGCGTGGCGGTGGTGCCGATGAAGCCGCAGAACATGGCGCTGAACAGCGCGGTGACCATAGACGGCGGCGAGATAGGGCGGGCGCAGGCCTTGCAGGCGATTGCCGCCGGCTTGCCCGCGCATACCGACATGAACCCAGTGTTGCTGAAACCCTCTTCCGACACCGGCGCGCAAGTCATCATCCACGGCCAGGTGCGCGCCGACATGAACGCCAGGGACTACCACCAATACAAGACGGTGGCGATGCAGGCGGTGCTGGAGTCTTACCACCGCCTGCAACAGCAATATGAGGCGATCATCGTGGAAGGCGCGGGCAGCCCCGCCGAGATCAACCTGCGCGAGCGCGATATCGCCAACATGGGCTTTGCCGAAGCGGTGGATTGCCCGGTGATCCTGGTGGCCGATATAGACCGGGGCGGCGTGTTCGCGCATTTTGTCGGCACGCTGGAGTGTTTGTCCGAATCCGAGCAAAAACGCATCGTCGGTTTTGTCATCAACCGCTTTCGCGGCGACATATCCCTGCTGGAACCCGGCCTGGAATGGCTGCAGCAAAAGACCGGAAAACCGGTGCTGGCGGTGCTGCCGTATCTGCACGGCCTGCACTTGGATGCCGAAGATGCGATACAGTCCAGCCAGAGCGGCGCCGGCAAATTCCGCATCATCGTGCCGGCCATTCCGCGCATCTCCAACCATACCGACTTCGACGCCTTGCGCGCGCACCCTGACGTGGATCTGCAATTCGTCGGCCCCGGCCAGGCGATACCCGCAGCCGATTTGATCGTGCTGCCCGGCAGTAAAAACACGCGCGCCGACCTGGCCTTCCTGATAGAACAGGGCTGGCTGGAGGCGCTGGAAAAGCATCTGCGCTACGGGGGCAAGGTCATCGGCATTTGCGGCGGCTACCAAATGCTGGGGCAGGTCGTCAGCGACCCGCATGGCGTGGAAGGTCCTCCCGGCGACTCCTCCGGCCTGGGTTTGCTGGATATCACGACCGAACTGACCCAGGAAAAGCGCCTGCAGCAAGTCAGCGGCTATTGCGCCTTCGGCGATAAAGACCAGGCCAAGGTGACAGGCTATGAAATCCACATGGGCATCACCTATGCCAGCAACGACACCTTGCCGGCCTTTATCATCAATGGCGAAGAGGAGGGCACGCGCTCGCCGGACGACCAGATCCTGGGTTCCTACCTGCACGGCATGTTTGACGAACCCGAGGCCGGCGCCGCCCTGCTGAAGTGGGCAGGCCTGAAAAGCGACGTCAAGGTAGACTTGGCGGCGTTGCGCGAGCAAAGCATCGACCGGGTTGCGGACGCCTGCGCGCCCTTGCTGCAAGCTTTACAAAAACTCTAATCAAAAGCGCCAACGCGCCTCTGATACAATTCACACCTGAGCACAGTTTGTATTGTGTTTGAAACAATTAATTGACCGATGGTGTTTTTGATTTGTGTCTGATTTTGCCAAATCGCTCCTGTCGGAATCGACAAATCCCTATTAAATACCAGACATCATGAAAATTACAGAAAACACCGCCGTCTCGCTGAACTACACCATGTTCGACGATGCCGGCAAGATCATCGACAAAAACGAAGAGCCCATCGTCTATCTGCATGGCGGCTACGACAATATCCTGCCGGCCGTGGAAGAAGCGCTGGAAGGCAAAGCCGCCGGCGAAACCGTCTCCGTGACGATGGCGCCGGAAGATGCTTTCGGCGAGCACGAGGCAGAATTGGTGCGCGAAGAAGACATCGGCTTGTTCCCTCCCGATATCGAAGTCGGCATGATGTTTGAAACCCGCGATCCGGAAACCGAGGAATCGATGCAGTTCCGTGTAACGGCTATCGACGCAGGCAAGGTCACCGTGGACGGCAACCATCCACTGGCCGGCATGACGATCCGTTTCGACGCCAGCGTACTGGAAGTACGCGCCGCCAGCGACGAAGAAATCGCGCATGGCCACGTACACGGCGAGCACGGCCACCATCATTGATCGGAGCTAGCAACACCTGTCGGGTGTTGCAGTCGTCTGATCAAAAAAGCGCGGGGCAATCATTGAGAGATGATTGCCCCGCGCTTTTCTTTTGGCAGATGCGTTCAGTCGGCAGATAAGCTAATAAATCAGTACAAACTTAATGACCTGTCGGTATTAATAATTATCTTATTTAAAAAATAATTTGTTGCCATTTAATAATAAATGTTGATAAAATTGAAAGCGCCTTTGGCTCCATGCATAGGGTGAAGAACAGCATCTCAACCAAATAAAATTGAAAGGCTGAACGTGGATAAGTTTCAACAACAAGCGGACGTATTGACTCGACTCATTTCGGAAATGGTATTGTGCATTCCAAAAGAATGGACAAAGGGCTCACTGACAATTGATTGCGTTGACGGGGTACACATCACCTATAAACTCAAGAGTGAAGGGGAGCCGGGTACTGCCAGCATTAGCGAAAAATTGCGAGACCTGATTGACGAAATGTACGTTCGTGACATGGAGAGTGGAAATTTCTGGATCAAGGCGAAAATAAACTTCCAGATAAATGG
>DATHMC010000290.1:0-8409 GCA_035487495.1 Undibacterium sp. | reverse complement strand
CAGTTTGGGCAGGTATTTTTGCTTCTGCGCTTCGCTGCCGAATTCGTTGATCGGTACCATCACCAATGAGGATTGCACACTCATCATCGAGCGATAACCGGAATCGACGCGCTCTACCTCGCGCGCAATCAGGCCGTAACTAACGTAGTTCAGGCCGGAACCGCCGTACTCCGTAGGTATCGTGGCGCCCAACAGGCCGAGCTCACCCATTTCGCGAAAAATCGTCGGGTCGGTTTTTTCGTGGCGGAAGGCTTCCAATATACGTGGTGCAAGTTTGTCGTCGCAATAGGCGCGCGCCGCGTCACGCACCATGCGTTCTTCGTCCGTCAATTGCGATGTCAATAATAAGGGATCGTCCCAATGGAAAGAGGCTTTAGCGTGTGCCATGAATATCTCCTAATTTTGCTGAATTTATGGATTGATTGGATCGGTCGTGCAATCGTTGCGCAGATGCCGCAGCGACAAGTTAAGTTGTGACCGGCGCACCAGCCATGGACTGGCCCGATAGCGTGGATCGCCGGTGCTGCGATACAGATTTTGCAATACGGTCAGCACACGGCGAGGGCCGATATGGTCGCCCCATGCAAGCGGGCCGCGCGGGTAACCCAAACCCAGTTCAACGGCGCTATCGAGATCGCCTGGCGTGCAGATACCTTGCTGCGCGATGTCGCAGCCGATGTTGATGATGGTGGCCAATACCCGTTGCACGATAAAGCCGTAGCTATCCTGGATTAATGTGACAGCTTGTCCGCCCTGGGCCAGCAATGCCTGCGCCTGTTGTGCCAGCATCTTATCGGTTGCCGGATTGCTCATCAGCGTCAAACGCCCACTGCAATTCGTCAGCATGTCGATGCCGATCGTTCGTTTTGCATCGAGTCCTTCACGCGCCGCACAGGTGCTGACGTCTTCGCCCAGGGGCGCTACCAAGCAGAGCGCCCCGGCAGACGCTTGTTTGCCTGTTTCAATGATTGCGCCACAACTCGCAAGCAAGGCCGATAGCCGACCCCTGGTGTCGGCATCCGTGCCGGCAATCCAGACCGTCCCGGACCATGGCCCCGCCTGGGCACAAGTCGGCTTGGCTGGATCTTTCAGCGCTATGCCGTTCTCGTAGCTGTAAAAGCCGCGACCGCTCTTACGTCCCAGCAAACCGGCACTCAGGCGTTGCGCAGTGATGGCACTCGGGCGATAACGCGGCTCATGATAGTATTGTTGATAAATCGACTCCATCACCGGGTGCGATACATCCAGTGCTGTCAAATCCAATAACTCAAACGGCCCCAGGCGAAATCCGGCGGCCTCGCGCATGACCTCATCGACCTGTGAAAAATCTGCGACGGTCTCCTGGACAATCCTGAGTGCTTCCGTCAAATAGCCCCGTCCTGCATGATTGACGATGAAACCGGGAGTATCCTTGGCGCGCACCGGCTTATGGCCGATCCTGACGGCAAAATCGGCCAGCGATTGGGCGACGCCTTCGGCGGTAAGCACGCCGGAAATGACTTCGACCACCTTCATTAGCGGAACCGGATTGAAAAAATGAAAACCGGCGACCCGCTCGGGATTGACCGTCGCAACCGCGATCGCCGTCACCGACAGTGACGACGTATTGGTCGCCAAGATACAGGCGGTGCCGACTATCTGTTCCAGCTTTTGCAGCAATTCGCGCTTGGCATTAAGATTTTCGACGATCGCTTCGACCACGATATCGCAGTCTTCAAACGCATCGAGCGCATTTACCGGTTCAATTTTTTGGATCGCAGTGAGCACCGCTGCTTCGGTCAGCCTGCCCTTCACTTGTAATTTGTTCAGTTGCGCGATGATCGCATTGCGTGCACTCTCTGCTGCGCCGGCTTGCATGTCGTATACCTTGGTCCGTACTCCCGCCAACGCGGCAATCTGTGCGATGCCGCGACCCATCGCTCCAGCGCCGACGATACCCAGGATAGCGGGCAGGTTCATAGGAGTTATGCACACTTCGTCACTCTGTTGCTGTCTCTGTTGCTGTTCGAGCAGCAAAGAATTGTCCCGGCTGAAGTGGCCATTGATATCGGTCCCGGTCACGAAGAATCCTCTAGAAAATTTGCAAGCAAATGAACGGCACACCGCCGTCGAAGCATTTTTTGAGTTACGCGGTTCCGTTATTCGCGCGCAAAATACAAATCATGCAGGGCTTCCAGATCGACCTCGGCTGCAGGCTTAGACAATAAAACCTTACCGCTCTGCATCAGGCAAACATGATCGGCCACGCGCACTGCCCTATGTGTATTTTGCTCCACCAGGACGATAGTACGGCCCTCGCTTTTTAAGCGCTCCAAAATTTCAAACAAATCCTGGACCACCACCGGTGCCAATCCCAGCGAAGGTTCATCGATCAGTATCACTCTTGGTTCGGACATCAGGCCGCGCCCCATCGCCAGCATCTGCGCCTCGCCGCCCGACAAGGCGCCGGCCAACTGCCGGCGCCGCTCCTTGAGCCGAGGAAACATATCGTAGGCCAGTTCCATGTTTTGCGCGGCACGCGTTCGGTGCCCGGGAGAAAAAGCGCCCATCATCAGGTTTTCCTCGACCGTCATGTCGCGAAAGACCATACGCCCCTCTGGAATCAGTGAGATGCCAAGGCCGCTCATGTCCCATGTTTTAACGCCTTTCAGATTTTCTCCCTGAAAAAGGATTTCTCCCTGCGTCACATCAATCAAGCCCATGATCGCGCGCAGCAGCGTGGTCTTTCCTGCGCCGTTGGGGCCAATGATGGTGGTCAGCTTGCCCGGCGCTATACTTACCGAGACATCCCACAATATATTGATCGCGCCGTAACCGGCCCTCACCCGGGATATGTCAAGCATGTTGGTCCCCTGTATAACTCTTGATCACTTGCGGGTCGCTAAACACCTGGTCCGGCGTGCCGTCCGCGATCAGTTGGCCGAAGTTTAATACGCATACGCGACTGCAGAGCTGGCTGATGGTATCGATATCGTGCTCAATGATTAAAATGCCGATGCGGTACTGCTTGTGCAGGTTCATCAGCATTTTCATGAATCTGCGCTTGCCGGTCGTTTCTATCCCGGCCAATACTTCATCGAGTAGCAGAAGCTTGGGGGCGGTAGCAAGCGCCTTGGCAACCTCCAGCGCCTTGAGTTCGGTCAGGGCCAGTTCAGTGGCGGCATTACGCCCGGCTTTGTTTGCAAGCTCCAGGAAATCGAGAATTTCGTCAATTTTTTCCAGATCGATCTTACCGGTGCCGAAGCGCTGCGCGACCAGAAGATTTTCGCGTACGGTCAGTTCGTGCATCGGCTGCGGAATCTGGAACGAACGACCTATGCCCAATCGCGCGCGGCGATGCAGCGGCGTTTTCAGCACATCGACCGAATCGAAGATGATCTTTCCACTAGTCGGCCTGACCAGGCCGGAGATGGAATTGAACAAGGTCGTTTTTCCCGCACCGTTGGGACCGACCAGGCCGACCACTTCATCGCTGGCGATATTCATGTTGACACCATTGACCGCGGTCAGTCCGCCGAATTTGATGGTGACATCTTCAAGCCTCAGCATGAGTTTTCCCCTTGAATTTCTCCACCAGCACCGGCACCAGGCCGGATGGGCAGAAAATTATCATCAATACCAGCAGCACGCCAAGAATGATTTGATGCCCGTTTGGAATCAGGTTCTTGAATATCAACTGATCGATCATGTAGATCGCCACCGCGCCTGCCAATGGCCCGAAGATAGTCCGATAGCCGCCGAAAATTGCTGCAATGATGGGAATCACTGTCCAGCTTGACCCAAAGGCGTAGTCGGGCTCCAGGAAGTTGATATAGTGAGTGTTGAAGGCTCCGACCATTCCGGTCATGAAAGCTGACACCAGCAACATCATCGCCTTGAGCAGGGTACTGTTGACGCCGACCACGCGGGTGGCATCTTCCGATTCATGCATGGCCTTGAGCGCCAGACCGTAATAACTCTTGCGAATCAAATAGTAGATCCAGAGGAATACAACCACGATGCTCAGGATCACCAGATAACCGCCTACCTTTGCGCTCAAATCGAACCCAAAAACCGTTGGCAGCTGAGGAATGCCGGACAAGCCTCCCGCCCCGCCGGTGACGCCTCGGAACTCCATCGCCAGGATACGGAAAATCTGCGCATAGGCGAGAATCGCCAGGGCAAAATAAGGCCCCTTCAGGCGCAGGGCCGGCAACATCGCCAGCGATGCCAGCGATGCCCCCACGCCACCCAGCAGCATCGCCGGCAACACCGGCAATCCGAACTTCAGCGTCAACAAGGCCGACACATAGGAGCCGACGCCGAAAAAGGCTGCCTGCCCAAAACTGACCATTCCGCCCAGATTTCCCAGCAAGGCCCACGCCAGCGCGATGCCGCCTATCGTCAGCGAAGCCACCACCAAGCTCATCAGATAGAGATTGCCTCCCAACAAAAGCGGCACCAGCACGTACAAGACCACGGCGGCAACGGCAAGGTACATCCATCGATACTGTTTCATCCCCGCCTCCGATTAGCACCAAACAAGCCATTCGGCAGCACAAACAGCACCAATAAAAACAGCAGCATGCCGGTCAATTCCTGTAGTGCGGAGCTGAACATGGTGGTCGTCAGCGCCTCGACGACGCCCAGCAATACCGCGCCCAACAGCACGCCCGGGATGGAGCCCGCACCCGCCAGCACAGTAATGATGAATGCCTTGACCGTCAACGCGCTGCCCAGCTCAGGCTGAATAACACCGTAGCTATAGAGCGCGACACCGGCGAACGTGGCAAGCACGCCGGAGAGTACGAATGAAATCAATTCTGTCCAGCGCGGATTGATCCCCATCAGCTTGGCGGCGTCGCGATTGCTGGCGACCGCGCGCACCGCCCGGCCATACCAGCTCTTGCTCAGCCACAGCCAGACCAATACGATCAATACCAGGCTGACGACAAAAAAGGTCACCTCGCTATTCATGCTGTACAGCGAACCCAGCACCAGCGACTGTTGAAACCATTCATTGCTGGTCGAATGTATGTCCGACTTCCAGATCAGCAGGATCGCGTTGGTCAAGACTATACCGACCCCATAGGTCAACAGCAGCGAATTGAGCTCCCTATCCTTGACGATCTTGCTGACCAGGAAATAGACGATCACCGATGCGAGACACACCACAATCAGCGCCAGTGGAATCGCCAGCAGCGGATTGATCTTCAGCATAGACTCCGCCATGTAGGCGATATAGGCCGCCAGCAACACCAGTTCACCGTGCGCCAGATTGATGATTTTCATGGTACCGAAAACCAGCGCCAGTCCCAGCGCAATCAGGGCGTACGAGCCGCCGGCAAGTAGTCCGGAATATAAAGACTGTAAAATTAATTCAGACATGTCATTCGCCTCATTGGACATACCAATACGTGAATAAGGAAGGCTATGCCCTGCTTCAGGCCTACCACGACGGATACCGACATCTAACGCCCCGCGCTACCATGGAACGCCGGGAAAGTTCATCTTGCCGGTCGCAAATTCCTTCGGCCACACGATGACGATCTTGCCGCCCTGGTGCTGCCCGATGTGCTGAATGAAATTGGGGTTGTCGCCTTTGTCGTTGAACTGCAAGCGTCCGATCAGGGTATCGCGATCGGTCTTGCGCATCTCATCGGCCAGGCCGCCCTTCTTCAAGCTCCCCTTGTCGGCGGCGCGGGCAATGGCCTCAAACAAGGCCATGGACTGAACGAAACCGTATTCGCCCAGATAGTCGGGGCTTTTGTGGTACAAGGCCTTGAATGTCGTCTCAAACAACTTGCCTTCGGCGGTGCTGAACGCGACGGGATAGGGCAGGATTTCGGTACCGGAGACGTTCGGCACCAGATCGGGGAAATCCCCGGCCATCTTGGCATTTGCAATTTGCCAGACGCCGACCAGCGCCTTGACGTTTGGCTTGAGCACCTTGGCGGCACGCAAAATGCCGACGTAGTCGTTTTCATAACCGAGCATATTGATGGCGTCCGGACGATCCTGCAGCCTCACCTTGTTGAGGATGGGCTTGAAGTCGGTGATGGCCGGATCAAACGGATGCAGCGTGACCTTCACGCCCTTGGCCGTCATGATCTTGTCCACGTCGACGGCGAGCTCGTTGGTCGATTTTTTGGTGGAATAGATGATCGACAAGGATTTGATGCCCATGTCGGAAAACATGCCTGTCATGGCGTGTACATAACCGCTCGTATTGTTAATGCGGAAGAATTTTTTGTACCCCTGGGAAATCAGTTCTTCGCTGGTGCCGCCGGAAGTGATATAGACCAGTCCCAGTTTGTTGGCGGCCGTGGATGCCGGACCAACCAGATCGGAAGTCGCGCCGCCTGTGATGGCCACGACATTTTGCGATGCCAGCTGCTCAACGCCGGCGATGGCCTTGGCCGGCGCCGATTCGTCATCGATCGTGACGAGCTTGATCTTGTGTTTCGACTGCTGCCTGTTGAAGACCTCAACCGCAGTCATGATGCCCTCGTGCATGCCGCTGCCGCCGCGCGCGTTGGCGCCGGTCAGCGAAATCACGGAGCCTACGGCAAACTCTTCGGCCTGTGCCGTCGTGACACCAAACCCTGCTGTCAATGCAATTGCCCATACAGCTAACTTGATTTTCATTTCTGTCTCCAATTGTTGTGTTGATCGACGCCCTCTTGTGCCGAGGGCTGTCCGTCTGTCGTCTATCGAATGTATTACAGTTCCCAACCCGCCTTGATCACGCCATCCTTCAACAATGCTTCCAAGGCATCCTCCGGAATCCCCAGCTCCGCGAATACCTCGCGTGTCTGCCCGCCGAAAGCCGGCGGCTTCAGGCGATAGGTGGCCGGCGTCCGGCTTAGCTTGACTGGCGCGCCTGTACCCTGATAATCGCCGATCCGCACCAGCATGCCTCGATGCGCCGTATGCGGATGGGCGACCACTTCATCCACCCCTAGCACTGGACCACAAGGCACGCCGCTGCGAATCAATTGTTCCGCGACCGGTTTGCAGTCGCACTCCGCCAGTAGCGCTTCCAGTGCCTGCTTGAGTTCGGACCTATGCGCGCAACGCGCGCCGTTGGTGACAAAGCGGCTGTCCGACGCCATTTCCGGCCGTCCCAGTTGTTCGCACAATTTTCTGAATTGACCGTCATTGCCGACAGCCAGATAGATGCGACCGGTACGCGTTGCATAGGTATCGTACGGCGCAATATTGGGATGGGCGTTGCCGGTCGGCCCGGGTCGCTTGCCCGACAAGAAATAGTTCGGCAGATGCGGATGCAGCAGCGAAACGCCGGAATCGTATAAGGCCGCCTCGACGAACTGTCCCTTGCCGCTACGCTGGCGCTCCTGCAAGGCCAGCAAGATGCCAATCACCGCATTCTGCCCCGTCACCATATCTACCACCGGCAATCCAACGCGCAGGGGCTCGCCGCCGCTTTCGCCGTTGACGCTCATCAGTCCCGCCATGGCCTGGATCACGGCGTCGTAGCCGGGCAAGCCGCCCAAGGGACCGTCCGCGCCGAAACCGGAAATCCGGCAATGAACCAATTGAGGGAAACGTCTGGAGAGCGTCTCCTCGTAACCAAGTCCCCATTTTTCCAGGGTGCCCGTCTTGAAATTCTCGACCAGGACATCCGCATCGGCCAGCAATTGCAGCAATAATTCGCGGCCCGCCGGCCGGGTGAGATCAATCGCAATGCCACGTTTGTTGCGGTTAATGCCCAGATAGTATGAGGCTGTCTCCTCCTGGAACGGCGGCCCCCAGCCCCGCGTTTCATCTCCTTGCGGCGGCTCCACCTTGATCACGTCCGCGCCGTGGTCGCCCAGTATCTGGGCGCAAAATGGCCCACCCAGCACGCGGCTCAAATCAATGACTTTCAAACCCGCCAATGCGCCGTTCTGCTTTTGTTCCATAGCCATCAATTCCTTGTGATTCATGCATCTTGATTATCGTAGAGCTGACCGGATTCAAGCCAACTAGTCACAGCAATTCCATGGCATCGGCGGATGTCAGGACGGCGTCGTCGAGCAAGGCCTGCAAGATTTTCTGCTGGTGCGGATCGATCGCCGCAGCCAGCGGATCGGCCGGCAAGAGTTTGTGTTTGAGCAGAAGATGCGCCAGCGCCAGACGGCGATAGTCCTGTGAGGTCTGCGCCAGCTGCGCCGCCTCCCACGCAAAGAAAATGGCGGTAGTGATGTGATAGAGCGCGCTGGCCGCCCGTCGCACATCGACATCGTCATCTGCCTCGACCACGGCGCCGACAAACCGGAGCACTTGCTGCAAGCTGCGCTCCAGCGCACTACGCGATGCCGGCGGAATTTGCTCCGCCTTGAGTAATTGTTCCAGATAGCGCTGCAGGTAACCCAGCGTGTCGTCGCGTTTGATGGAGCGAATTACGTCCAGCGCAACTATATTGCT
>DATHMC010000289.1:0-14247 GCA_035487495.1 Undibacterium sp. | reverse complement strand
CTGATAATTTTCGGGATGATGATGTTCTGCCCAGGCCAAGCCTACCAGGTCGGCAAAGCCCTCTTCACGCCGGGCCTCTTCTTTGCTTCGACGCTGTTCGTCGGCAGTGCTGGTTGATCCGGAATTGTCATGTATGGAGTTGAAGCCTGCTGGCAAATTGTTCCACTTGCCCTGCACATAACGCCAGCAATGTCCCAACTCGTGCGCCGCCATGGTTTCAATCAGGATACTGTGTTGTGATGGGTTAATGCCTGCCAGGATCGCTTCCGCTCCCGGATTGCCGCGTAGAGACAGCACCAGCTTGCAGCGGCCTGCTTCATGGCCCAGCGCTATGGGGACGTCCTGCGGTTCGGTCTCTGGCTGCACGATGACGTCCAGCGGCAGTTGCATCGCATTGGCGTAGGCAATTACCGGCGATGCGGCGTCCAACCATTTTCGTTCCAAATCAGTCAAGTCGACAGCCCAGGCATTTGCACCGCATAAGCATGTTATGGCACAAAGATAAAGCTTGAGCATGGGAAACTCCTTGACGACGGCCTGCGCTTATTATCGACAATTTTTTCAAACAAGAATAGGGGGGCAAGGTATTTTTGTACCCTGGCCTCGAAAATTCGTGTTTCACATTGGATTGCTATTAACGTTGCCAGGCATGCATGTCAAGTATCAAGCTTACAAAAGCTACTGCGAAAATCAGCCTCTTGCCTCTCAAAGTTGCGGTTAGTTACAAGAGGGGACAATGTTCACGTTTTTTCAGAGCCCGGTCAGTGCAATCTCTGAACGACCATGACGATCCCCCCCGCGGCATCAAGGCTGTGCTATCGACTCAGTGGGCACGCCGTTCAGCGGTTGTATCTCTCGGTTGCCATAGGCCGCTGGCGGAAGTTTACGCACGATATTGAAACGGTTGAGCTTCAAGTTATCTTTTGTCACGGTGCGTTTCGGTAGCGATTCCAGGTACTTGGAAACTACCTCGACGGCATCCAGGGAAGCGCCGTTTTCCCCCTTGAGGATTTCCAGGTCATGTACGCGCGTGCGGTTGATCTCTTGCGGATCCTCTTTGTAGAAATACCCCGCTACCGAATAGCGCTTTTTCTCGTCCAGAGGGACGCCGTTGACTTTGTAGTTGGAGGAGTAGTTCATTTTTCCGCCGTACGGGTTGAAGTCAAGAGTTACTCCGGAGAAGCCCGCAACCCAGCCGCCAGTCCAGCCCAGGGAGACGTCCGTGCTGAGGCAGGCGTAGGCAGAATCGTCCACCATCTTGTGAATTTGATGGCCGCTCATGGTGCCCTTGGCGATCATCGGGCCGATGGGGATGAAGTGGTAGATGTCTTCCGATTTGATCGGGCCTGTGGCGACGTGCGTTCCGTAGCGGAAACCCCGGATGACGCCGATATCCGTTTTGGCGACAGCCCGGAAGGCATCCGTTAAAAAGTCGTGGGACGAGCCCTCGATCACCGCAGGCATTTCTTCATCGGAAAAATTCGCGCGGTACAGCGGCACTTCGGTATACCCGACCACCGTGTCAATCGGCTGCATGAGTCGGGTGCCGTTGAACGGGTTGACCCACTTGCCGGGTACAAATTCAGGTCCGGCAACGAAAGGCGCGCGGACATTTTTCACCAGAGCGTCAATCTCGGCGTCCGGCTTGATATTCATCGTCACCGGGTGCTGTTTGAAATGCACCAGGGATACCTTGCCATTGCGTTTACGGATGGTCAGTTCATTGAGGACCTGGCCGTCCTGGCCCTCGTCAATCACCCACGCGCCGGTTTTGGTATGAATGGCTTTCGGCGTGGTTTCGTGCATGTCCGATGAAAGGATGACGTCTACCCCTGGATTGCGATCGGATAAACTGATGTTGGCGGCCAGGCCCAATTCAGAAATGACGACCACCACGTCGACTTTCTTGATGTCGCGCAGGATGTGGATGAATTCAGGAAATTCTGCCTCGCCCTCGGTCAGCCTGAAACCCTTGGTGATCTCCGTCTTCACGGCTTGAGGGCCGCGGCTTGAGGTGTAGCCGATAAACCCGACTTTGAGCCCGTTGACTTCCTTGATCCAGTAGGGGGGCAGTACGCGATCTCCGGTCTTTCCCGCATACGGCGGGCCATCGTAGTAGAGGTTCGCAGCGATTGCATTCGCATGGAACCGGGCATCCTTGCCGGCAAACTGCTGCAGGAAGACGTCGGTGCCGTACAGGTAGTCCCAATTGCCAGGATTGTCGACATCGATATTGAATTTATTCAAGACCGCAATCATGGCCTCGCCTTGAGTGAACATGGCCTCGGCAGAACCTTGGACGGTGTCGCCGCTGTTGACGGTGATGGTGGTGCCCGGGTGCCGCCGGCGAATGTCTTTGATGAGCGTGTACATTCTGGCCAGCCCACCCAGCGATTCTCCT
This sequence comes from Undibacterium sp., assembly GCA_035487495.1. Lineage (GTDB taxonomy): Bacteria > Pseudomonadota > Gammaproteobacteria > Burkholderiales > Burkholderiaceae_D > Undibacterium. Next base: position 11,846 of record DATHMC010000289.1, on the reverse strand, counting down.
TTGCCGTCGGAACGTACGTTGGGATGCTCTACCAGGTGCCCATGCACGTCGCCCATATGGATCAGCGTCACTTTGCCGTCGCGCGCTTCGGCGCAGGCAGCGCCTGCCGAAAAGATGGCGGCCAGCATGAGCGACAGGATGCTTGATTTTCCGGTGCCGTTGGATTTCATGGTCTTGGTCCTATTTGTGATAATTTATTGATACCGTGTTGATCGGAGGCCATTCGAAGCTGCGCGGGACTATGGACGGAGGTAGACCCAGCCCTCCTTTTGCCGCCTTACAATTTCCGCCACTCCCGAAGGGACTGTCGTAATGCCTGGAAATAGATCATCTTCAGTCATCTTGAATTTATTCATGGAATTTTGGCAGGCAACCAGCTTGACGCCGTTTTGCAGGGCTTCTTTGATGAGGGTCGCTTTCGGACTCGTCGGTCCCAGCAAAGTGACCGCCGCACTGAAGTGGACAATTTCAATATTGGCGCAAGCGGCGCCAAATTCTTTTTGCAGGTTCTGCGCATTGCTGAGCGCCGCCTCGACTTTATCTTTGTCGCTCACGCCAATCACGATGTCGTAGTGCTGGCTACATGCAGCAGTTGAGGGCACCGCGGGTGATGCGGAGTCTCCCCGTTCTATCGGCGCAGTAGCGGCGAACGACGCGTTGACAGCAAGGGACAACAGAAGGCAGCTTAAGGTTTTTTTCATGATTGACCGCTTGAAGTGAGAAGATGGAAATCGGGGGACGCTCGCCGCGTAATCACCGCTACGGCATCGTGGCGCTGTCCGAGTTTGAAGATGTTAACGACCCTGGCCAACTGTGCCGCCTGCACGCGCAGGCTTTCGGCGGCCGCGGTGCTTTCTTCCACCAGCGCAGCGTTCTGCTGGGTCACCTGGTCGAGATGACCGACCGCATCACCCACCTGATCGATGCCGATGGATTGTTCGCTGGTGGCGTTCGAGATATCGTCAATGAGTTGACTGACACGCTGTATCTGGGCGACGATCTCCTCCATCGACGCGCCGGCGTGGCAGGCTTGCTGCGCCCCTGCATCGACCTTCTCGACACTGCCGCCTATCAAGACCTTGATTTCCGTGGCGGCACTGGCGGAGCGCTGCGCGAGCGACCGTACCTCGCTGGCCACCACGGCAAAGCCGCGGCCCTGCTCGCCGGCACGGGCGGCTTCCACCGCAGCGTTGAGCGCGAGGATGTTGGTCTGGAAGGCGATGCCGTCGATCACACCGATAATGTCGGCGATCTGTTTGGAGGAGGCGGCGATGTCTTGCATCGTCGCGACCACCTGGGCAACCACCTTGCCGCCGTTAACCGCTGCGGCCGAGGCATCCGCCGCCAACTGGTTGACCTGGCTGGCGGTTGCGGCATTTTGCCTGACCGAGCTAATCAGCTGCTCCATCGATGCGGCCGTCTGTTGCAGGTTGCAGGCTTGCTCCTCGGTGCGCTGGCTCAGGTCGAGATTGCCGGTTGCAATCTGGGTGGAACCGCTGGCGATGCTGTCGCTGCTCCGGCGTACCTGCCCGACGACCTCGCCCAAGCGATCGCGCATGCTGCGCATCGCCGCGAGGATGCTGCCGGTGTCATCGCTGCGCGTGTGGATCTCCACATCCAGGTCGCCCTCGGCAATGGCGGCGGCAATGCGCACTACTTCGCCGGGCTCGCCGCCGAGCTGGCGGGTCAGACCCCGAGTAAGCATGAATCCCATGAAGACGGATAGCGTCGCCGCCAGCACAGCGATCGTAATGGTCGTCCAGACCGCCGAACGGCCGTCGGCGGCGGCCTGCACGCCAGCCTGGGTCATTTGTTCCGACTGGAAAGCGATCATCGCGTTGATCGCCGTGATGGATTCCTTTTGCGCGGGGCGGGCGGCCTTGAGAAAGTGGCTGCCGGCCTCGTCGAGCTTGCCTTCCTTCAGCAGTCGGATGCTCTCGTTGCGCACATCTGTGTACTTGGCGAGGCTCCCGGCCATGCTCTGGAACAAGTCTTGCCCCTTGCCGGAGTTGAGCATCTTCTTGAGCTTGGCCAGCGTTTCGTTGTTTTCTACGGTTGCCTGCTCTATATTGTCCAGGGAGCGGCGAACTTCTTCAGGGTCGTTGGCTCCGATGATGGCGTTTTGCAACTGCCGTGCCTGCACACTCACTGTTTGGCTGATGTGGGCGGAAAGGTTGGCCTTGACGTAGCGGTTATCGAGGATCTCGGTAATCCGTTCGTTGATCGATTGAATGCGTAGGATAGACACACCGCTGACCACGCAAAGCAAGAGTACGAGCAGGGCGAAGCTAAGGGTCAGCTTGGTGCCAATTTTCATTTCAGTTAATGTATTCACGTCAGTTAAATTATTCGCTTCGAGGTTTCAGTGGAGACCGCTATTGCAGCGGCTGACTAGGGAAAACGTGCTGCTGGTCGCTGCCTGTGTTTCAAGGCAGCGACCCAGGCAGCAGGCGCGATTCGCATCACCGGCCGCCGAGCACATGCCCGTTCACGGTACGGCCGTACATGGAGTCGTCGGAGTCGTGGTACTTTTTGCGCGTGGCTTCCACGGAGCCGGAGAAACGCGGGTCTTGCGGCCGTTCGTGGCTATTCATGAACATCGCTACGTCCCAGGCGTCCTGTTCACTTAATGTGCCGCCCTTGCCCAGAGGCATGTTGGCCTGGATGAAGCCGGCCGCATTGGCCAACTGGTGCATGCCGGCGCCCCAGTTGAAGGATTTCGCTCCCCATAGCGGCGGAAACACCTGCTTGTCGTCCGCCCGCTGCCCCTGGCCGTCAGCGCCGTGACACAGCGCGCAGTTTTGCGCATAGACCTTCTCGCCACGCCCGTAGTCGGCCAACTGTGCGGGCTTTTTGAGCTTGGGGTAGCCGCTGCCGGGCATGGCCGTTCCGACCGGAGCGCCCTTGGCAAGCCAGAAAGCGTAGGTTTGCAGCGCGGTGACGATCTCGTCGTCCAGCGGCGGCGCCTTGCCGTTCATGCTGTATAGAAAACAGCCCTGGATGCGCGCGGCCAGCGTGTCGACCTTACCGGTTTTGCTGCGAAAGGCAGGGTAGCGGACGAACGCAGCCCACATCGGCGCGGAATCGGGCTTGCGGCCGGCATCAAGGTGGCAGTTCACGCAGCTCAGGTTATTGCCCACGTAGCGGCCGGCATATTTACCGGTCTCCATGAAGACCTGTTCGCCCAGACGGATGACCTTGCCGTATTCTCCATCGGGCAGCTTGCTTGGCGGCTGCGGGCTGAAGGCGGTGTGCGCGGTCGGCGCGGCGACGGCTGGCGCGGTAGTGCTTGTCATCGCCGACGAGACGGCCGTTTTGGCCGTCGTCGATCCGGCCCGCTTGGATGATTGATCAAAGAGCAGGTTTGCGCCAATGATGATGCCAAACGCCAAGACAGTCATCGCGCCGAGGAAGAGCGCCAGGCCGTTGAGCGAAAACTTCAGAGTGGGCTTGTTCATGGCTGTCCTTTCTTGTCTGCCATCGCCGGGAGTGACGGCAAGCCGGCATAGTGCCGGGCCACGGCATCAATGTCCGTGTCGGACAGCTTGCCGGCGATCGCAGGCATCAGTGCTAGCGGACCTGGCGGCCGCACTCCCGACTTCCAGGCTTGCAGTTGTTCCGTGATGTAGGCCGCCGACAGGCCGGCCAGAGGTGGGAACTGGCTGCCCACGCCGCCGCCGTTAGGGCCGTGGCACTGCACGCAGGCCGGTAGCTGGTCGGCCCAACGGCCGCGTGCGGCCAGCCAGGCGCCGGTATCGGCAGGCCCGGGCGCTGCCGTGTCCGCAGGCTTGAAAGGCGCCGCTAACTGGCTGTAGTACATCGCCAGCGCCGTGCGTTCGGTGGCGGAGAGTTTTTGCGCGAAAGGCTGCATGATGGGATTTTTGCGGCTGCCGTCGGCGAAGGCGTCGAGTTGCGCCTGCAGGTAGGATTGGCCGCTGCCTGCCAGCCGCGGAAAGTCGGCGCTGCCTTCGCCACGCGCGCCGTGGCAGCCGATGCAGGCAGCGACTCCCTGCGGCGTGCCTTGTGCTGCAATCTGCTGACCCCGGGCCACGCTGGCCTGCTGTGCCAGCGCCGGCGCGGCGAGCGCGGCAGTCAGGAGCCAGGCGGCCAGGCGGATTTCAGGCGCGGACATAGCACCACCCCTCGAGCTGCATGTTGGCCAGGGCCAGCACCGCCCCTTCCGTCAGCACCGTCAGCGGCGCGGGTGCATTGCGGGCTATCTTGGCCAGCGTATTGGGGCAGACCAGCGTGAGCGTATCGGCCATGGCGTCGGGCTCTTTCAGCGCGGTCGCCACCGCATCGCCGTTCACCACGATCTGCACCACGGCTTGCGGCGCTCCCTTGATGAGGTTGGCGGCGTTACTGCGCGCGCGGGCCAGTGCGGCGGCGCTGGGCGCATGCAGGACGATGCGCAGGTCGGGGGGCTTTTGTTTCATAAGGCTCCTAGGGGCGGTTACTGGTGCTTGTGGCCGCGCTGTGAGTTCCGGTCGGCCGGTGACTCATCTGCTGCGCCACGTGGTTTAGTGCGCTCTGCTGGCTTGTACTGCATGGGATGAAAGGGCATCCGTATTCAGCGTGGACCAAAGATTTCCGACATGGCCTGCTCAGGCACGCCTGCACGCATCTGTACCACGCCCTTGGCGTCGCGCCAGACCACTGCCGGCGTGGCACGCAGGCCAAGCTCGGCCATGATTTTTTCGTTGGCGTCCAGTTGTCTCTGGATCGCCGGCGGGATGCTGGCGAGCGGCTGCATGCCATCGTCGCTCAGTGGATGCGGCCGGCCCGACGCTATGCTCTTGGCCGTATTGGCGACCTGCCCGCGTTCGTAGGCATCCAATAGCGCGGCGGCTTTTTTGTTGGATAGCAGCGCGGCAGCCTTGCCGGGACTGCTCTGGGTCAGGATGCCGACCACGATATGGCGCAGTTGCACCTTTCCGGCGTCGATCCAGGGGCGGGCATCGGACCACAACTTGTTGCAGTAGGGGCAGTTGGGGTCGGTGAACACATACACCGTCCGCGGCGCCTTGTCGGAGCCATCGGCGATCCAGTGGCTGGCCTGGAGTCGGCTCCAGACGCCGTCGGTCATGGCCTTGCCCACCATTTTTTCCACAGCGCCGTGGTTGATGTCCTTGCCTTCGCTGTCCAGCATGGTGCCGGCGATTACGTGTTTGCCGTCGGGCGTGGCGTACAGTGCAATCGGCTGCTGCCCCATATAGCCGGCCCAGGCGCTTAGTCCTCCGGCCGATGGGAAAGTGCCGACGATAATGACGCCCTGTTTTTCCAGTGCAGACAGCGCCGCTGGGCGGTCCTGCGCGTCGGCGGGCGACTGGGTCAGGGCCCCAGCCATGGCTATCGCCGCGGAGATAATCGTCGTGAGCCAAGGACGGGCCGGGGATGCCTTGGTGGAGCGGGGTGGGAAAAAGGATGTCATGAAAGTCATTTGGTGGAAGTGGGGTGGAGGGTAAGCGCGTCGAGCCGCTGCGCCAGCGTGGCGCGCGACAATCCGCCGATGTGCGTATACACCAGAAGGCCCTGCGCATTAAAAAACAGGGTGGCCGGCAACGCCCGCAGGCTGAACAGCGTGCCTGCCTTGCCCTTGGGGTCGAGCAGGACGTTGTGCAGCGGCAGGCTGCGGGCGCTTAGAAATTCCTGCACCTTGGCGGCGGATTCGCCCTGGTTCAGAAAGGTGAAGTGCAGCTCCGGATGTGCCGCCTGCGCCTGCTGCAGCACGGGCATCTCGCGTTGGCAGGGCGGGCACCAGGTCGCCCACAGGTTGACAACCGTGGGCTTGCCCTTGAAGTCCTGCAATGAAACTGTCCCTTGGTCGAGCGAGGAGAGCGCCATGCCGGGTAACTGGACCTCGTCATGTGCTTGCACTGCCAGCGTGATCGAGCCCACCATCCAGAAGGCGCTGGCTGCAGCCATGCCCATCACCATCGGTTTGCGCAGCAACGGCCGCGGCCGGGTGAGCAGCAGCACATAGGTCCAGGCTGCAACAAGGCCGAACTGAGGATCCCAGCCGCCGTCGCGGATATCCAGAATGTCTAGCGGTGCATTGAAATAGGCGGCGTGGTATTGCCAGACAAAAGCGAGCCGCGCGCACACGGCGGCTACCGGCAGCACCTTGAAAAACAGCGGTTCAACGTCGATGCCGAGCTTGCGGCCTGCGCGTTTGCCGATGAACATGCCCAGCGCGACGGCTGTCATCGTCACCAGCAATGTGAAGGGCAGGGCCAGCGGGCCGATCTGGAACGACTGTGTCAAGCGAGCTTCCCCGGCGGCATCTCCGCGCTCGTTGCAAAGGCCTGCCTCTGCCCGCGGAAGGCAGCGGCAGCAAGGGCGGAGCAAGGCGGCAGCGCCTGCCAGGTGCGGTACTGGCGGTACAAATGGATAGGGAGCGTATCGGGCACGATAAAGAACCACTTGACGATAGAAATGATCTATTCTTGCGGCTGGCGATTAAGGCAACGTTAACGCTGCCTTCATCGTGCTTCGATAGACTTGTGTTTTGAGCGCGATCCAAGCGCCGCTGTCAGGAGGGTAATAGCATGCACGTATTATTGATCGAGGACGATTTACTGGTGGCCAGCGGCATCGTTGCGGGCCTGCGTCTGCACGGACTCACGGTCGATCATGTTGAAACTGCCAGCTTGGCGCAGTCTGCGCTGGCGACGTCTACCTTCGACATCTGTGTGCTCGACCTCGGCTTGCCGGACGAAGACGGCATGGCCTTGCTGGCGCGTTGGCGCGCGCGCGGGCATTCGCTGCCGGTGCTGGTGCTGACGGCACGCGATGCGGTGGAGCACCGGATCAAAGGTCTGCAGGCGGGCGCTGACGATTACCTGCTCAAGCCTTTCGACCTGGATGAACTGGTAGCACGGTTGCATGCACTGCTGCGCCGGGTATCGGGCCGCAGTGCGGACCGGATCGAACACGGCGCACTCTCGTTCACAGCGTCGACCGGTGAAGTGCTGCTATCGGGCGCGCCTGTCGAGTTGTCGCGACGCGAACGGGCGCTACTGCGTGCGTTGCTGCAGCACCCGAAGCAAATTCTGAGTAGCGAGCAACTGCGCGATAGCCTCTATGGTTTCGAGCAGGACGTGGAAAGCAATGCGGTCAACGTCCACATCCACCACCTCCGCCGCAAGCTCGGTGCGGGCGTGGTCGAGACCGTGCGCGGGCTGGGCTACCGGCTCGGAGATGCGTGCGCGGAGCAGCAGCGATGAGCATCCGCCTGAGGCTGTTGGCCATTATAGGCATGTCGCTCACCATGCTCTGGAGCCTGGTCGCGATCTGGATGTTCCTGGACGTGCGCAATGAACTGCGGACCGCGCTGGACGACCGTCTGGTGGCCTCGGCGCGCATGGTCGCGGGATTGGTGTCGCAATTGCCGCCGGTCGGCGGGAAGGGCGATTCGCCGCTCAATGTGATCGCACGCGATGGCCTGGCTTGCGAGGTCAGCCTGCTGCGCGGCGAGGTCATGGCCCAGACCATTATTACCCGTACGGCCGGCAGCCCCGGCCTGGCCGATGCTGCGCCGGGCTACGGCACTCACGTATTCGGCGGCAAGCAATGGCGCACCTATGTGCTGAAGCAGGGCGATATCCGCATTGCCACAGCTGATCGGATCGACGTCCGCGAAACATTGCTGCGTGACATAGCACTGGCCGCGGGAGTTCCCTTCGCGGTAGCGCTGATCGGCAGCCTGTTGCTGCTATGGTTCGGCATCGGGCGAGGGTTGGCGCCGCTGGAGCGCATGCGCGCAACACTGGCGCGGCGCCGTCCCGACGACGACGTGCCCTTGCCCGCGAGCGACGCGCCCTCCGAGCTGCGCCCACTCGTACATACTATTCATCACCTGCTGGAGCGCGTGCAGGGCACGATCGCCCGCGAGCGGCGCTTTACCGATGACGCGGCGCATGAACTGCGCACGCCGCTGACGGCGATCAAGACTCACTTGCAAGTGGCACGGATCGCTTCCACCCGGCCTCAGGCCGCCGAGGTCATGGCCCAGGCACTGGGCGGCGCCGACCAGGGAGTGCTGCGGCTTCAGAGCACGCTGGATCAACTGCTCTTGCTCGCGCGCCTGGATGGCCCCGTCGAGCAGGCAAGTGCGGAGTGCACAGAGGCCGGAGCCGCTGCGCGGCAGGCTATCGAGGACGCGCAGTCCGATCATGGCGGCGCAGTGGGCCGGTTGGTGTTTGAGGCAGAGGATGTGCCGATACCGTTGGCGATACCCGCCGCGCTGCTGGTATCTGCGCTGCGCAACCTGCTCGACAATGCGCTCAGATATTCGCCTGCGACCGTCCCGGTAGTGCTGCGCATCGAACGCATCGACGCTGGTCGCGTGTGTTTCAGCGTGCTGGATGAGGGACCTGGATTGACCGAGGCCGAGTGTGCGCAGGCCGTGCAACGTTTCTGGCGGCGCAGCAATGGCGCGCAGGGTTGCGGCCTGGGACTGTCGATCGTGAACGCCATTGCCAAGCGTCATGGCGGCGAATTGTTGCTACGCAACCGGGCACAGCACGGGTTCGAGGCGCGGCTGGGCATGCCGGTGCATGCAGCCCGCTAAGAGGGAGTGCCTATTGCAGGCATTGTCCGCCGCACCGATTAGCTTCCGCTGAAAATGAGAAAAGCCGCTTAATATAAATATTAAGCGGCTTTTCAGTATTGCTGGCGGAGACTGTGGGAGTCGAACCCACGATACAGGTTTAAGCCCGTATGCTTCCTTAGCAGGGAAGTGCCTTCGACCACTCGGCCAAGTCTCCACACTTTCTTTCGCGACTTCGTTACCTCCATCGCAATCGAGAAACGAGATAATATCCGCTTGCGCAGCTTTGGTCAACAGTAAGTATCGCCAAAATTCTGCTTTTTACTTTCCTGCCTGCCATGATGTGCAGCACCCACGGATCGGCAGGGTAGCGGCCGGGCTCTTATGCCGATTCCAGGCCGAAGGCCTTGTGCAGTGAACGTACCGCCAATTCCATGTATTTCTCGTCAATCAGCACAGAAATCTTGATTTCCGACGTGGAGATCATCTGGATGTTGACGCTTTCATCCGCCAGTGTACGGAACATTTGTGATGCAATGCCGACATGGCTGCGCATGCCGACGCCGACTACCGATACCTTGGAAACCTTGGGGTCGCCGATGATGTTGCCGGTGCTGATGTGTTCCTTGACGCTGGCTTCCAACACCTGCATGGCCTTGGCGTATTCGCCGCGCGGCACTGTGAAGGTGAAGTCGGTCTTGCCGTCCACGGACTGATTCTGGATGATCATGTCGACTTCGATATTGGCGTCGGCGATAGGGCCCAGGATCTGGTAGGCGATGCCTGGCTTGTCCGGTACGCCGAAAACGGTGATTTTTGCTTCATCACGGTTAAACGCGATGCCGGTGATGGTAGCTTGTTCCATGTGTGTATCTTCCTCAAACGAAATCAGGGTGCCGGAGTTGGCTTCTTCTTCCAGCGGTATCATGGGGTCTGTCAGTGACGACAGTACCCGGGTAGGCATGCGATAGTTGCCGGCGAATTCGACCGAGCGGATCTGCAATACTTTGGAACCCAGCGATGCCATTTCCAGCATCTCTTCAAATGTCACGGTCTTCAGGCGGCGGGCGTCGGAAACCACGCGCGGATCGGTCGTGTAGACGCCGTCCACGTCGGTGTAGATCAGGCATTCCTGCGCCTTCAATGCCGCGGCTACAGCCACTGCAGAAGTGTCGGAGCCGCCGCGTCCCAGCGTCGTGATATTGCCTTTTTCGTCCACACCTTGAAAACCGGTGATAATCACTATCCTGCCGGCGTCCAGGTCGCCCCTGACCTTGGCTTCATCGATCGATGCAATCCTGGCTTTTGTGTGGGCAGAGTCGGTCTTGATGGCAACTTGCCAGCCGGCGTAGGACACCGCTTCTTTGCCGATGGCGTGCAGCGCTATGGACAACAGCGCAGAGGACACCTGTTCGCCAGTGGAGGCAACCATGTCTAGCTCGCGCGGATCGGGTTCCGCCATGATCTCTTTCGCCAAGCCGAGCAGACGATTTGTTTCGCCAGACATTGCTGACGGCACCACGACTATCTGGTGACCGGCATCATGCCATTTGGCAACGCGTTTGGCGACATTCTTGATACGTTCTGTCGAACCCATCGAAGTACCGCCGTATTTGTGGACGATTAAAGCCATAGATATCAAAAAAGTAATGCCGGCAGCCGGATAAGCCAACGCGCCTTGCAGACTGCGGGACGCGACGATTTATGCAAGCCGCCTGAAGCAGGGGTGAAAAATGCGGAAAATCAACCCCTTACTCTACATGCTGCTCTGCAAAATAACAAGTTGGGCCTGCTTATTATTTGAGCAGTAACGGAATGAAAATTTGATTTTCCATCAAAAAGCTGACGAAAATGTGTCGCGGCAGGCAAGGAAATTGCATGGATTTAGTCCTCACCGGCTGCCTTGGGGTACCGCAATCATCCTGGCAACGCTGGCTGCATTCCTAAAAATCAGGGAGTATGATAAATAATATGCATCATATCAATCGATTTATCTCATAAACCAGGGATACCCCCTGCAGTATCTGGATTTTTTACGATCCCGATTTCGGATTGCGCAATTTGGGGCCGTGCGCTGCGGTGAAAGTTGCTAATTACTATTTTGCATATTGATATAAGAAAATGATTGCAAGCGCCAGCGCATTCTTTGTCAGGAGGCCGCGCGCCTGCTCTTGGCTTCGTAGGATTTTAGGTGAGTGTATACCGTACGCAGCAGCGGCAGGCCGGGCTCTTTCAAACCTAGATTTTGCCCGCGCTCTATCAGGTTGCCGATGATCTGGTCTGCTTCTATGCGGGCATGATTTTCAATATCGCGGAACATCGACGCGGTCAGCGGCGATGCCGTCGTGGTCAGCAAGTTGCGCAACTGGTCAAAGAAGCCGGCGCCGGGCGGGTAACCGGCTGCTACGGCGACGCTGCGGCATTCTTCCAGTACCTCCAGTACAAATTGTCGTCCGCCCGGCGCTTCCATGATGTCGCCTATCGAGCTGCGCATCAGGCAGGTGCTGCCCGCCAGGGACGCCAGCAATACCCATTTTTCCCACATCGATTGCAGGATGTTTTCACTCGCATGCGGATCAAATCCTGCGTTCGACATCGTCGCCAGCACTTGCCTGATGCGTTCGGACATGCTGCCGTCGCGTTCGCCAAAGGTCAGCATGTGCATGGGGGCCAGGTGCACGACGGCGCCCTTAGCATCGACCGTTGACGAGATGGCGCACTGGCCGCCGAGCACCCTGTCTTTGCCAAAACGATGTTCCAGGACATCCAGGTGGCGCATGCCGTTTAACAGCGGCAGTATCATCGTCTTTTCTGCTACCGCCGGCGAAAACGAATTGATCGCATCGTCCAGGTCGTAGGCCTTGCAACTGAGGATGATCAGGTCGTAGTTTGCCTGCAGCTGTTCGCTCAGCACGGTGGGCGGCGCAGCCAGCGCCAAATCACCGGCCGGGCTTTTGATCTGCAGGCCGTTTTTTGCCAGCAGTGCAGAGCGTTGCGCCCGCACCAGGAAAGTGACGTCGCGTCCCGCGGCAAGCATCCTGCCGCCAAAATATCCCCCTACCGCACCGGCACCAACGACGAGTATGCGCATGTCTTATCCCCTAACTGTGACGTACCGTTCGAATTATTTTTCGGCAGGAAATAATTATTGCACGAAATGATGATCGTCATTGACTCTCGAATTTGCGTACCGCTACGGGAGCTTTTTCCTATGGATTGGGATCTTGCGATGCGGCAGGCGCTGATTGCAAAAGAATACCCGAAGGGCGCCAAATTCGACCGGCTATACGCGGTC
>DATHMC010000288.1:0-7522 GCA_035487495.1 Undibacterium sp. | reverse complement strand
GGATTTGGGCGCGGCCCTGGCCCCGCTGGGCGACAAGGCCAGCACCTATAGCGACATTCCCAGCCTGGTCGGCGCCATCGTCCAGGCGGCACAACCGGGAGATCATATCCTGGTGATGAGCAATGGCGGTTTCGGCGGCGTGCACCAGAAATTGCTGGATGCGCTGGCAGCCCCGAAATGATTCTGTACCTGCACGGCTTCAGGTCTTCGCCGCAGTCGTTCAAGGCGCGCATGCTGGGGCAATACCTGCAGCAGCATGGTCGTGGCGCTGAATACCTGTGTCCGCAGCTGTCGGCTTCGCCCTTGCTGGCCATACGTCAGGCTGAGCAATTGCTCAGCCGGTATCAGGCAAAGGATGTGGCGCTGATAGGTTCTTCGCTGGGCGGCTATTACGCGACCTGGCTGGCGGAAAAGTACGGCTGCAAGGCGGTTCTGCTGAATCCGGCGGTGCAACCGCCGCGCGAGCTGGAAAAATACGTGGGCATCACGACGGCCTACCATAGCGACGAAGTATTTGAGTTCAAGCAAGAATATGTGGCCGAATTGCAAGCCTATGGGGTGGCGGCGATTACGCGGCCCGAGCGGTATTTCCTGCTGGCGGCGACCGGCGATGAAGTGCTGGATTGGCGCGAGATGAGCGCGCACTATGCATCAGCACAGCAGCATGTGATTGAAGGCAGCGATCACGGGATTTCGGATTTCGCGCTGTACCTGGAACAGGTAGTGGCTTTTTGTGACGGCAGGTAGAGTAATTGCAACATAGAACAAGTTTTGCCCGCTGGTGTGTCGACGTGAACGGCGTGCAGGCGTCCGCTGAAATGACGCATTGGCTGACCGACAGGGGCTCGCTGACCGCCAAGCTGGTGGCGCGTTGCGCGCAGTTCAGGGTGCAGCGGCTGAGCCAGCGGCAGGCGACCTGCCTGGCGGATGAATGTGCCGAGCTGGAATTGGCAAGGCGGGTGCGGGTGCATGAGCGGCAGGTGCTGTTGCGTTGCGATGGGTTGCCCATGGTGTATGCGCATACGGTGTTGCCATTGACGGCGACCGCATCCGAATGGCCGCTGTTTCACAGCCTGGGGGAAAAGTCGCTGGGCACGACGCTGTTCAACGACCCGCTGGTGGAGCGCGGAACCCTGGCCTATGCGAGACTGCGTGCAACGCATCCGCTGGTGCGCAGGATGCAGGCGCTGAAGCTGCCTATAGCCGGGCACCAGGCATTATTTGCGCGGCGCTCGGTATTTCGGCGCAAGGGCGGCTGCTTGCTGGTGACCGAAGTGTTTTTGCCGCAGATAGCGGAATTGCAGCAAATGCGGGCAACGGTGCCGGCTGTGGACAGGAAATGAAGCGGCAGCAGAACAACGAGAGTTTTTGGATATACTCCAGAAATTGAGAGACTAATACGATCCGGCAATATCCGGCCAAGACGGCACCTGAGGCCGAGACGCGATAGCCGGCGACGTTTGTATAGAAAAGAAGTGTTGAATGAATTTATTTTTTGAAGAGTCGGGCGATTTCAAGGCGGGATCGGTATTGTCGCAAGCGGGCGAGGCCTATCAGGTAGAAATGGCCAGCGGCAAGCGCAACAAGGTCAAAGCCAAGGATGTGCTGCTGCAATTTACCTCGCCTGACCCGGTCAGCCTGATGGAGCAAGCCAGACTGGCCGCCGCCGACATCGACCTGGAGTTTTTGTGGGAAGTCGCAGGCCAGGAGGAGTTCGGCTTTGCCGAGCTGGGCGCCGAGTATTTCGGCCATGCGCCGAAGCCGGAAGAGGCCGCCGGCCTGATCCTGGCGCTGCATACCTCGCCGATCTATTTCTATAAAAAGGGCCGCGGCCGCTACAAGGCCGCGCCGGAAGCTTCATTGAAAGCGGCGCTGGCCGGCATAGAAAAGAAAAAACAGCAGGCGATCGTACAAGCCGCCTACGTGGACGAACTGAAGCAGCAGCGCCTGCCTGATGCCTTGAAGCCGCTGGTGCTGCAATTGCTGTTCAAGCCGGACAAGAACGGCATAGAGTACAAGGCCATGGCGGAGGCCTGCGACGCCTTGCAGACCACGCCGCCGCGGCTGATGCTGGGTAACGGCGGCCTGGCGTCCGCCAAGGATTATCATTTTTCCAAATTCCTGTTCGACAGCTTCCCGAAAGGCACGGCCTTTCCCGCCGCGCCTATTCCTGCGCTGCCGGACAATCTGCCGGTGGCCGACGTGCAGGCATTTTCTATCGATGACGTCACCACCACCGAGATCGACGATGCGTTTTCCATCGTCACGCTGGCGGACGGCAAGCTGCGCGTGGGCATCCATATCGCCGCGCCGGCCCTGGGCATCAAGCGCGGCGACGCGCTGGACCATATCGCGCGAGCCCGCATGTCCACCGTGTATATGCCGGGCGACAAGATCACCATGCTGCCGGACGAGCTGGTGGAAACCTATACGCTGGGCGCGGGGCAGACCCGTCCAGCCTTGTCGCTGTACGTGACGCTGGAGCCGCAGGACTGGTCGGTATTGTCCACCGAGACCAGGGTGGAGGCGATACCGATGGCGTCCAATCTGCGGCATAACGACCTGGATGCGCTGGTGACGGAAGAAAACCTGGCCAACGATGCCGGTGAATACCCGCACAAGGCCGAGATCGCGGTGCTGTGGCAGTGGGCGCAGGTGCTGGAGAAGGGCCGCATGGCAAAACGCGAGGGTTTCGGCCTGAAGCCTGAGCAGACCAATCGCGTCGATTTCAACTTCTATGTGGAAGACGACGTCGTCTCCATCGTGCGCCGCAAGCGCGGTGCGCCGCTGGACAAGATCGTCGCCGAGCTGATGATCTTTGCCAACAGCAGCTGGGGCAAGCTGATGCACGAGCACGGTATTCCGGGCATTTACCGCAGCCAGGGCGGCGGCAGCGGCGGCTGGGCCGCCAAGATGCAGGTCAGGATGGTCACGCATGCGGCGCCGCACCAGGGGCTGGGCGTGGATCAGTATGCATGGAGCACCTCGCCGCTGCGCCGCTATACCGACTTGGTGAACCAGTGGCAGATCATCGCCTGCGTCGAGCACGGCGTGACTGCGCCGCTGGTGGCCACCTTCAAACCCAAGGACGCCGACCTGTTTGCGATCGTGTCCGGTTTTGACGCAGCCTACTCGGCCTACGGCGATTTTCAGACCAATATGGAGCGTTACTGGTGCCTGCGCTGGCTGGCGCAGGAAAACGCGCGCCAGGTCGATGCTGTGGTATTAAAAGACGAAGTCTTGCGTTTGGTGGATATTCCATTGATCATACGCCTGCCCGGCATGCCGCAGATGGCGCGTGGGGCCCAGGTCAAACTGGATTTGCTGCGCTGGGACGAGCTGGATCTGAGTGTGGAAGCGCGTCTGCTGGAGATGTTGTCGACGGTTGCCGAAGAAGACCTGGGAGACGTCGAAGACGACGTGGTGCTGGACGATACCGCGCTGGGCGACGAAGCCGCCGATGCGGCCGAAGAAATCGCCGAGCACTCTTCCGAAATCGCCACTGAAGAAAAAATCAGCGACACAGACGCGCCGATAGCAGACTAATGAGAGCACATAAAAATTTCATCCAGACGATTTGTGGAAGCCCTATTTAAAAACCTGATCCTGACGACGGCCATAGTGATCTCGCTGGTCATACACGGGGTGGCTTTGCTATTGCATTTCAGCCAGCCCGCGCCGGAAAAATCGCAGCCGGATGATCCCGGCCTGGAGATTATCCTGGTCAATGCCAAACACGACACCAGGCCGCTGAAGGCGCAGGCATTGGCCCAGGCCGACCTGGATGGCGGCGGCGTCAACGATGCAGGGCGCTCCAAATCGCCATTGCCGGATATGAAAAATATCCAGAACGGCGATACGCTACTGGTCACCAAGAAGCGGATAGAGGAGTTGGAGGATCGCCAGCAAAAACTGCTGGATCAGGCGGCCCGCAAGACGGAGCTGAAGTCGCCGCAGTTGAGCGACAAGATCAAAACCGAGGAAAACAAGCCTGACCCGGCTGCGCTCGACCTGGTGGAAAGCAGCAAGGCGCTGGCCAGGCGGGTGGCGGAAATTTCCGAAACCATAGAAGACCAGAACAAGCGGCCGCGCAAGACCTATCTGGGGCCCAGCACGCAGGGCGTAGGGTATGCGATCTATTATAAAGAGATGCAAAAAAGGATAGAGAATATCGGTACACTGAACTTCCCTGTGCACGATGGCAAGAAGCTGTATGGCGAGCTGATCGTGTATATACCGATATCGCGCAATGGGCAGCTCTATAAGAAAGAAGGCGGCCCCACTATTGCCAAGTCATCAGGGAATGCGGCGCTGGATGCAGCCACCCTGCGCATCATAGAAAGGTCCGCTCCATTTGGCGTGTTTCCGCGCGACTTGCTGGAAGACGATAAAGACCACGTGTGGATATTCTCCACCAAATTCAAGTTCACCCGCGAGCAGTTGCTGCAGACCGAGGTAAGAGGAGGAGACAATTGATGGCAAAGGACCAGTTCCCGCCTGCCGCGTCCGGACCCGACCGTTATGTGGTGATAGGCAATCCTGTCGCGCATAGCAAATCGCCGTTCATACACGGCAGCTTTGCCAGGCAGACCGCGCAACAGATGGACTACCGGCACCTGCTGGCGCCGCTGGACGGCTTTTTTGATACGGTGCAGGAATTCCGGCGAGCCGGCGGCAAGGGCGCCAATGTAACCCTTCCCTTCAAGCTGGAAGCCTTTGCGCTGGCGACCGAACTGACGCCGCGCGCACAGGCGGCCGGCGCCGTGAATACGCTGTTGTTTGACGGCAGCCGCATAGTGGGCGACAACACCGACGGTGTGGGCCTGGTCGCCGACATCGTCCGCAATGCCGGGGCGAGCCTGGCGGGCAGCAGGGTCTTGCTGCTGGGAGCGGGTGGCGCTGCGCGCGGAGCGGTGTTGCCGATACTGGCGGAGCTGCCGGCGCAACTGGTGATTGCCAATCGCACCTTGTCCAAGGCGCAGGAATTGGCGGCGCAGGCGGTGCAGCGCAGTGGCCAGCACGGCAAAGTGGCAGCGTCCGAATTTACCACGCTGGACGGCAAGTTTGACGTGATTATCAATGCGACGTCGGCCAGCATCAGCGATGAGGTGCCGCCGATTCCGGCCAGCCTGTTCGCCGCCGGTTCACTGGCCTACGACATGATGTACGGGAATAAGCCCACTTCCTTCCTGCGCTTTGCCGCGCTGCATGGCGCTCTGGCACGGGACGGACTGGGCATGCTGGTGGAGCAGGCCGCCGAAGCTTTCTACCTATGGCGCGGTGTGCGCCCCGATACGCAGACCGTGTTTGCAGAGTTGCGCAAGGCGATGGAGTAGTCATGAAATCCTTGCGTTTCTGGTTGTTCTGGCTGGTCTTCACGCCATTGCTGATTTTTGTCCTGGTGCAGGCGTATTTCTTTGCGCAGATCTGCTGGTGGGTCGACCACAATCCTTCCTCCACCAGCTTCATGCGGCACCAGCTGGGAGTCTTGCAGGAGAAAAATCCGCATGCGAAGCTGCAGCAAAAATGGGTTCCGTATAGCCGTATCTCGAGTAACCTGAAGCGCGCGGTCATCGCCTCCGAGGATGACACGTTTTCCGAGCACGACGGCGTGGATTGGGAGGCGATGCAGAAAGCCTACCAAAAAAATCAAAAGAAGGGCAAGGTCGTGTCCGGCGGTTCCACGATCACCCAGCAACTCGCAAAAAACCTGTTCCTGTCCGGCGAGCGCAGCTACCTGCGCAAGGGCGAGGAACTGATCATTACCTATATGCTGGAGTTTTGCATGGACAAGGAACGGATACTGGAGATCTACCTGAACGTGGTCGAGTGGGGCGTCGGCATATTCGGCGCGGAAGCGGCGGCCCAGCATTACTACGGCGTCAGCGCTGCGGCGCTGGGGCCGACACAGGCAGCAAAGCTGGCCGTGATGCTGCCCAAACCGAGATTCTTTGACAAGAATACCGGCTCCGCTTATCTGCAAAGGCGCACAGAAATTATTTTGCGGCGCATGAATGCGGCGGAGTTGCCGTGAGCCGGGCCGCTAAGTTCGGCGCTCAGGCCGGTGCCGTCAGCCTGTTGTTTACCGCGGTTTTCATGATGCTGGTCAGCCTGGCGGCCTTGTCGTTTCTTTATTCGATGCGTTACGGCCATTGGCCGATGCAGAGCCTGTGGGAGAACTGGAGCAAGTCGGGCAAAGCCGAGCAGATCCAGCAGCAGATCAGGAGTGCCGCTGGGCAGGGAGGGACGCCGGCAAACGGCGCAGTGAGGCGCTGCGTGATCGCCGGCCAGGTAACCTATTCGAATGTTGAATGCAACGATGCCGGCAGCCGTGCCGTGAAATTGCATGACAGCCGGGGCATAGAGGCGCCCAAACAGCCTGTGCAGGCGGACCAGCCAGCGGAAGGCGACGGCCAGTTGAGAGAGAAAATGCTGGAAAAAGCCATTTCAGGGAACAAATAAAACACGGTAGTGTCCTGTTCCATGGATTCGCGCTGGTGTTGATGCTGGCGTCGGTGCTTACGCCGTTTTGGTATTTCCGTAGGAAAGGGGGGCTGAAGTAGGGGATGTGTGTTGTCCTGCAGAACAGTTAAGCTAACACCAGATAATTTGCTCACGCTTCGTGGGTGCAGGCCGGGAGTGGCCCGGCGGCCACTTACCTTTTTTTGCTTCGCCAAAAAAAGGTAAGCCAAAAAAAGGCGACCGCAGACTTGCCCTACGGGTGATGACGCAAGCGTCATCACATTTTGTGCGTTACAAAAAATGGGAAACAGACGAAACTCGCTGCGCTCAGACAACGTCTGTTTCTGATCCATTTTCTGTAACGCACAAAATGCAGCATCCCAAGCGGTTGAACGTCAAAAACAAAAACAGCGGCAACCAGATTCTCCAATGCGAAATAGAACTTGTTCTGCAAAATTTGGTTGGCTTGGTTTGGGTGCTGGGGTTGCTTTTGACGTTCATCCGCTTGGAGCCTCGCTGATTGTGCGGTACAGAAAATGGATCAGAAATGGCCGTTGTCTGAGCCGCAGGCGAGTTTCGGCCATTTCCCATTTTTTGTGCCGCTCAATCGGGCACCCCGAAGGGGCGAGGCTTGCGGTCGCCTTTTGTTTGCTTACTTTATGGGCGGCCGGCTAGGTGCGAAGCAAAATAAAGTAAGTGGCCGCCGGGCCACTCCCGGCTTGTACCTACGAGGCGCAATACATTTACTAAGTGTTGACCTAATTATGACCGCTACGCGAGACTAACTAGTAATCCTCACCAACGTCGACTTCCCAAACAAACTCTCAATCAAATCCACCGCCAGCACCGCCGTCTGATTCCGCACATCCAGCGCCGGATTCAATTCCACCACATCCAGCGAGCCCAGCAAGCCGGTGTCGGCCACCATCTCCATGCAGAGTTGCGCTTCGCGGTAAGTCGGGCCGCCCAGTACCGCGGTGCCGACGCCGGGAGCGATGGCCGGGTCCAGGCAATCCAGGTCGAAGCTGACGTGCAGATGCGTGTTCTCGTCCACGCCTTC
>DATHMC010000287.1:0-13419 GCA_035487495.1 Undibacterium sp. | reverse complement strand
CCGCGCCGGTTTTCAAGTCCGACACCCTGTGGAGCTATGAAGCAGGGTGGAAGTCGGAGTTCCTGGACAGGCGTTTGTCCCTGGATGCTGCAGCCTATTACATAGACTGGAAGAACATCCAGATATTCACTTCGGTTGCCGGCTTCTCCGGCATAGGCAATGCGGGCCGCGCAGTGTCCAAAGGTTTGGAATTGAGCCTGACAGCGCGCCCGCTGGAGGGCCTTACCGTTGCCGCAGCCATGAGCCTGGTCGATGCGAAACTAAAGACGGATAGTACGGATCTCGGCGGCAAAGCCGGTGATCAATTGCCGAACAGCGCCCGCTTTTCCGCCGCATTGCAAGCGGATTACGCCTTCGACTTCGCGGGCCGGGAATCCTATGCCGGCGCAGGCCTTCGCTACACAGGGGAAAGGTTTAATGCCTTCGCCGGCAGTCCTGGCATGCCGCAGTATCGCCTACCGGCATTCACCTCTGTCGATCTTAGGGCAGGCACCGCATTGAATAAAATTCATCTCGGCTTGTTTGTGCGCAACCTGACCAATGTCCACGGGGAGACTGCGGCTGCCACCACGCTAAGCGGACTGGGCGCGCCGGCACAAATCAATATTCTCCAGCCCAGAACCATAGGCGTACAACTCAGCACGGAGTTCTGAGCGAATTGCCAGGGTTGCATATCCGGGTCATCGAGGAAACAGCGGAATTTTTTCCGTTGCGATGGCATCAAAGACCGCTCGCCAAGAAATGAATCATGAAGATATTTACCTCTTGCATTGCTACAGAAACCAATACCTTTGCTCCTTTGCCAACCAGTTGGGCTAGCTTCGAGGAAGGGGGGCTTACCTATGGGGCGGTCGGCGAGGATACGCTGTTTATTCGTCCCGTTATCGATTTATGGCGCCGCCGCGCGGCTGCCGATGGGCACGCCTTGCATGAGGGATTTTTTGCCTTTGCGCAGCCGAGCGGAAAAACAACCGACGCCAGCTATCAACGATTGAAGCAGGATTTGCTCGACAGCCTGCGGGCCGTCGGCCCGGTCGACATCGTGCTATTGATCCTGCACGGCGCGATGGTCGCACAGTCGTGCGATGACTGTGAGGGGGATATCCTGCTGGCGGTGAGATCCATCGTGGGACCGTCCGCCATTATCGGTGTGGAGCTGGACCCGCATTGCCATCTCACTGCAGCGATGGTCTCCACCGCCGATATAGCAATCCTGTTCAAGGAATATCCACACACCGACGGTGTGCCGCGCGCCGATGAGCTATATACGCTATGCGTGCAAGCTGCCAGGGGTGAAATACGGCCGATGTCTGCGCTGGTGGATTGCCGCATGGTCGGTTTTTATCCCACAACGGCAGAGCCGATGGCTGGCCTCGTGCGACAGGCCAAACAGTTGGAATGCTTGCCTGGACTGCTGTCTGTCAGCATTGCCCACGGTTTTCCGTGGGCCGATGTGGCGGCGATGGGAACCCGCGTTCTGGCGCTGGCTGACGGTGACGTGCAACTGGCATGCAGCACCGCTGAGATTTTGGCCGATGCGATCTATCAGCAACGGCTTTCCCTGTTGCCGAAGGTGTTGGGCATAGATGAAATGCTGCAGCTGCCGCACGTTCCCGATGAACCGTGGATTGTTGCCGACGCTGCGGACAATCCGGGCGGTGGAGCTCCGTGCGATAACACCAATTTGTTGCGGGCACTGCTGATGCGGGGTGCAACAAATACGGCTGTCGGTTGCCTGTGGGACCCGGTTGCCGCAGCGAGTTGCGCCAGTGCCGGCCTGGGTGCGTGCCTGCGGGTGCGCCTGGGAGGAAAAATGGGAGTGTCTTCGGGTGATCCGCTGGATCTCGATGTCGTGATACGCGGTGTGGCAGAAAATTATTCTCAGTCATTTGATGGACAGGAAGACGCATTGGGCCTCAGCGTCTGGCTGGAGTGCGCAGGGATCGACATTGTCGTGATATCCAAACGGACACAAACGTTGTCGCCTTCCGCTTTCGAAAGGCTGGGCGTCAGCCTGAAGAATAAATCGAGGATTATCGTGAAATCCAGCCACCACTTTCACGCCGAATTCTCGCGCTTTTCCAGCCGGATAGTGATGGTCGATGCCGGCGGCGCACTGTCCATGAATTTTGCGGCGCTGCCCTATGAGAAGCGCGATGCGCTGTTTTTTCCGAAAGTTGCCGATCCCTATGCTGAGGGGCAACAAAAGCAAATAATTTTTTCGAGCGCCGAGCTTAGGTCGGAAAGCGTTGCCTGATGTGCGATATCCGGGCAGCGGCCGCTGTGGAGAACATCATGGAAAAGCAGGCACCGGGGACAACAGACGAGGCTGCTGAAGAAGCAGTGCTTGCGGGACACGACGAGCAAGCCGTGGGCTTGGCGGCGCGGTCCGGCGCAGCGGCAGATGGGACGGCCCGCTGGTTGAAGGGCTTTGGTTTTCGTAGTGGCTCTCATAACAAAATGCGCCGTGATCCTAAATATTGCCTGAGCGCGTATTCGCATGCCGGCAGTTGAGATCGCGCTCTATTTAGTGATAATCATTTCAAATTGGAACAGATCATGAACATCCATGGGTGGATCGAGAATATCGTACTCAAGCAGCCTTTCTTTATCACCGGGCGCAGCTTTTGCGAAGCGCAGGTGCTGCGAGTTCGGGTGAGTGAGCGTGGACACGAAGGCATAGGGGAAGCGGCAGGCGTGTACTACAAAGGAGAAACCGCGGCCCTGATGCTGGCGCAGCTTGAAGCCTTCAATGCCTCGCGTGAGCCAAGGCTGGATCGTTTCAGCTTGCATCGTAGCCTGCCTGCCGGTGGATTGCGTAATGCGCTGGATTGTGCCTTGTGGCAGCTGGAGTCCAGCCAGCGCCAAGTGCCATTGTGCCAATTGGCAAATCTGAGGAGCACTCGGCCGCTGGTAACGACCATGACAGTCGGAGTAGACACCCCGGAAAATATGGCAATCAATGCCGCTGCATATGCCGGCGCCAAGGCGGTCAAGCTGAAGCTGGACGGCGGTCCGCTCGACCGGGAACGTATTCGCCAGGTGCGCCGCGCTTCTCCGCAGGTGCGCTTGCTGCTGGATGCGAATCAAGGATGGACGCTGGACCATCTGGAAAACCTGCTGCCGACCTTACTGGCCTGTCGCATAGAACTAATAGAGCAGCCTTTACCGCTGGGCGCAGATCAGGACCTGCTGGGCTATTCTTGTCCGATACCTCTTGCAGCGGATGAGTCTTTCCAGCAATTCAAGGACCTCGAAAACGTCGCCGGAAAATACCAGTACGTGAATATCAAGCTGGATAAATGCGGCGGCCTGACCGAGGCATTGCAGATCGCGGCGATGGCGCCCCGTCATGGCTTGGGGGTGATGGTTGGCTCTATGCTGGGCACTTCGCTGGCGATGGCGCCAGCCTTTATTGCGGGGCAGTACGCAACAATAGTAGACCTCGACGCGCCTTTATTTCTGACGCGGGATGTCGATCATGCCGCTGTGTATCAGCAAGGTAGTATCGACTTCCCTTCGATGAGCACATTGCCGGTCCTGAGTGCCGGAGCTGCCCGTGCTACGGCTTGAGGGGCGACGCTTGAAGCAGTTCAAGCAAATTTTTCGCAGCCAGTATCTTGGCTTCAGTGTCAGGTGTGATGCCGGCCAGCCTTTGAAATTGCACAGACAGCATCAATCCCAACAGGCATTCGCCCACCATGGCAGCCAGTTTCTGGTTCGCCTGTTGTGCGGACGCAGCCTGCAGCAGCGCAACCTGCGCCATGACTGCATCACGCAAGCCCCGGTACTGGAGTTCTATGGCGTTGTGCACCAGTTCGCTACGATGTGCAAGCACCACTACCTGAATTGCTATGTGGCCTTTCAGGGTGGCTTCGCCGTCATTTTGCACCTGCTGCAAAAGGGCCGTCAGTCTGTGCAGGGTTGCATCTATCGTGGGGCAATCCTTAAACAGGTCGGCGTTGCCGACGCCGTTATCTTGCGTAATGAGGCTGGCAAGAATTTCTTCCTTGGATTTGAAGTGCGTATAGATTGCGCCGACGCTCAGTCCGGCACTGCCGCTGATGTCGCTGATGGACAGGCCCGCAACGCCTTTTTCCTGGATGCTGGCACTGGCGGCGTCAAGGATTTGCTTGCGTCTTGCGGCCATATGTGAGCTGTCGCGTTTGGGCATGGATAGTGGGAAGAATGAAGATTCCGGCAGGGATTAAAGGCCCGGAGTATAGCATAAAAGAATGTTTATTCGTTTAATCTGGTATTTCCAATGAGAGGCGTTATGAAAGAAATTACATCCAAACTTGAAGCTTTGCTGGCAGACTGGAATCGCAGCGATGCTCCCGGTTGTGTGGCGAGCGTGGTGCAGCGCGGTTCCAGCTTGCTGCGCAAGGGATATGGCATGGCCAATCTGGAAATGCTGACGGCTAATTCACCCGCCACAAGGATGCGCATAGGCTCCACCACCAAGCATTTCACCTGCATCCTGGCGCTGATGTTGCGTGATGAAGGAAGTTTGGATATTGACGCACCGTGCATCCGCTACTTGCCGGAGCTGCCGCCTTCACAAGGGAGCCGTACTTTGCGGCAGTTTATGAACCACACCGGCGGCACTCGCGATTTCCTGGATTTGTCGATGTTTTCCAACGGCCTGTCTATCCTTCCGGCGGAAGCGGCACTTTTCTATCATAGCCTGCAACAGGAAGATAATTTTGCGGCAGGGGAGATGTTCGCCTACAACAACGGCGGCTACCGCCTGCTATCGATCGCCATTGAACGGGTAACCGGGATGTCGCTGGCGCAAGCTTTCGAGCTGCGCCTGTTTGCTCCGCTGGAGATGCGTGATACTGCGCTATGGGCATCGGACAACGAGATACTGCCTGGAGTAGCTACCTCACATGTGGCCCAGCCAGACGGAAAATTCATCCGCGGCGTTTTTCCATCCACGATACTGGGCGAGGGCGGGATAGTCTCGACCATCGACGACATGCAGCGCTGGCTCGCACATTTGCGCCAGCCTGTGCTGTGGTCGCAGCAGTTGTCTGCCGAGCTGACCAAGCCTACGCGCTTGAACAATGGATACCTGAACGCTTACGGTTTGGGGCTGATTCGCGAGCAATATCGGGGTATCGAAATCATCCAGCACTCCGGCGGCGTGATAGGCGGGACCTGCCAGATGCTGACCGCTCCCGAGCTCGATATCAATATCATCGTCGTCAGCAACCGCAACGACCTGTCGGCGCCACATCTTGCCTACCAGTTGCTGGAGGCCGTCGCCGGCGACAACATCCGGGCTCCCGCCGGCACGGCAAGCGCCCTTCTGGCGCAGGATCTGCAAGGCGATTTCCTATGTGCAGATAATGACCAGTTGCTGACGGTCACCATGCTGGCCGGCCAGCTTTGCCTCAAATATTATGGCATGCCTCTGCCGTTGGAGCCGGCAGATAATGATATTCTAATTGTCAACCTGCTGGGTGTCGTTGACCTGAGCGTGGAACCGGTGCGAAATGCTGTCGGAAAAATTACCGCGATCGTGGTGAATGAGCAGGGGCGCCGCATGCTGTTTGCGCGCGTCGAAATCGAGGCCGGAAAAACGGCGGATTTACTGTGCCGGCTGGCCGGCATCTACCGCAGCAAAGAGATGAGCGCAGAGTTCATCATCGGTGAAGCGGGGAAAAATGATCTCTTGTCGGTGCAAGGCAGGTACGGACGCAATACCTTCCGGCTTAGCCCTTTGGGCGGCGATGTGTTTCAATTGGACCAAACGGACCCGACGCTTCCACTGACAGGAACGCTGAGGCTTGCCGTCCGGCCAGGGCGGCGCGAACTGATAGTTAACACGGGCCGTACCATGCGGCTGCGCCTACATGAGGTGACATCCCATGCTGAATGAACCTGGCTCGCCAAAGACCGGCAAAGGCTTGCAGTTTGCGTACGGCGCTGGCGCATTCGGCGCATTGTTATGCTTTGCGCCTGTTCCCTTGCTGCTGCTGTATTACCTGACCGAATTTGCCGGCATCAGCCCGGCCGTCGCCGGAATCATCCTGGCGATTCCCAAATTCTTCGACCTGTTGCTGGATCCCTGGATAGGGCGAACTACCGATCGGTTTGCCGCTGCATATCGCAGCCGCGCTGTCGTGATTTTGCTGAGCAGCCTGGTATTGCCTTTGTCGCTGATCGTATTGTTTGCGCCGTTCCGCGGGCCCTTATGGATGTTGGTGCTGGTCTATGCGGCATTGCTGGTGGTTCAGTCCTATCTGATCACGGCATTTTCGGTTGCGCATACGGGGCTGGCCGGGGACTTGAGCGAGCATGCCGAAACGCGTGCCTCCCTGTTTGCTTCACGAGCCTTTGGTTCAGCGATCGCCGGCCTGGCAGTGTCGGCCGGTGCGCCGGTGCTGATTTCTGCCTTCGGCGGAAAAAATTCGGGTTACCTGGCGATGTCGCTGCTGCTGGCCGTTTTTTCGGCATCAGGTTTGCTATGGTGTTACCGCATGACACGCGGTACGGCGCTGAATCTGCACGTCGCGTCGGCTTCCGGTATGGAACGGGCTTCAGAGAAGGCCAGCTTATGGCAATCTTTGCGAGGTACGTTTAACAATCGCTCTTTCTATGCGGTGGCGCTGATGCTCGTGTTGATCGGGACCGGCACAACTTGTTTCCTGGCTTTGCTGCCTTATGTTAACAAATACATTCTGGTTGGAGCTGCGGATCATCTGGCGGTCTTGCTGGTGCCTATCTTCGTTGCGCTGCTCGTCGGCGTCACGCTGGCGCCGGGACTATTGCGCCGCTTAGGTCAGGTGAGGGCGATCGCCTGTGGTTTCTTCGCCGCAGCTTCCGGCATGCTGGTATTCTGGAGCGGGCTGTGGCAGGCCAGCCAGGTTCTGCTGGTATCCGGCTGCATTGTATTTGGCCTTGGAAGTGGAATGATGACGGTGCTGATCTCGGCTGCCGCGATGCAGGTTGCAATGGCCGGCCTGTCGGGTTCGACGCCGCTGGGTCTTTACCTTGGGATACTGTTTTCAGCGGAGAAGCTTGGACAGTCGGGGGGAGGCATCCTGGCCGGGGCTGGCTTGTCGCTGGTGGGCGCGCCGGCGGGCGCCGGCATTCTCAACCCGCAGTCCGCAGCACAGTTGGGATTGCTCACCATACTGGTGCCGCTGTCCATGTTTTTGATCTGCCTGATCGTGCTGAGCTTGGTCGCCGCCGGCCTGAAGCGATCCGGGCCTGTCAATGACGCGAATGTTGTGCTGCCCTAAGTGACTGTAGCCCAGGCTGTTTGCCGCATGGGCGTCTGACAAATAAATTTATTCCGTGGGGAATACCTTGCCGGACCCATTTTGCAAAGGATTCACGCATGCCAACGTGCCGCTCTGAGAGCGGTATTTAGGTAAAAATGATCAGCGTAGGATAATTCCCGGCCTAATTTCAATCTCATACCGTCGAATTTATGTAAACATAGCGGAGTACAGGATGATGCAGTTATTTGACGCTATTGAAACGAGGGGATGAATATGAAACTGATTACCAACCAGCAAGTCGCTGAGCTGATTACCGCTGACGACTCGATCCAGGCGATGCGGGAGGCCTTCCGCACCATGGACCAAGGTGCGCAGCAGGCGCGGGTGCGTACTTCCGCGGCCGGCGTCATGCTGTCCACGATGGGGGCGATCGTGCCTGGCGCGCAGGTCGCCGGCACCAAGATCTATACGACCATCAACGGCAAGTTCCAGTTCGTGATCGTGCTGTTTTCCACCGAGACAGGCCAGCCGCTGGCGACCATAGAGGCGGATACGATGACTGCGTTCCGGACCGCCGCCGCCACTGCGGTGGCGACGGATGCGCTGGCCAGCACAGATGCCGAGACGCTGTCGGTGATAGGAACCGGGGTGCAGGCGCGCTCGCATATCGAAGCCTTGCTGAAAATACGGGGCTTCAAGCAGATACTGGTGTCCGGCAGGACTATTCCGAATGACTTTGCCAAAGAGATTGCTGCGCAGACTGGCGTGACGACCAAAGCGGTAGTGATGCAGGATGCGGTGACGGCGGCCGACGTGCTGGTGACCGTGACCAGGGCGCAGACCCCTTTATTTGCCGGGGAGCTGCTGCCGAAAGGGGCGTTCGTTGCTGCCGTCGGTGCCAGCAAGGCGACAGTCAGAGAATTGGACGATGCTGCCATCGCGCGTGCCGCAGCTGTCGTCGTCGAGTGGAAGCAGCAGGCGCAGCAAGAAGCCGGAGACCTGGTCATGTGCGCGCCCGGCACCTTTGACTGGGACAAGGTGTGGGAGCTCGGGCAAGCCTTGAATGGATCGATGAGCTATGCGGCGAAACCGGACGACATCGTCATCTACAAATCGATAGGGGTGGGGCTGGAAGATATCGCCATGGCCGGCATGGTATACCGCAAAGCCAGCCAGAAGTATGGCTGGTGACCGGAGGCATTGCAGCGAGTGGCGTGCCTTGTAAATAGGGCGCGGCGGGAAAACCAGAGCCTGGCCATTATCCGTTCGGTATAATGGCGCATGGTTCTTGCTCAAATTCTCCTTCACCCAAAAATCCCGCTAGTGTTTTTGCTTGGCCTTCTTTGCCCTGCGTGGTCGTATGCGCAATTGGTCTTTGCCACCTCGGTGGACCCAAGGCCGAGCTCCATCATGGCGCAACGCATACTCGTTCAGGCATATAAACAACTAGGCATCACCGTCAAAAACTGAAGCACTGCCCATTCCCCGGGTTGTCAGTGCGGCAGAAGCCGGGGCGATAGATGGCGTGGATTTCCGTATCGCAGAGGCCAAGCTCGGCGATCTGCAAAAAATTGCGACGCCGATTGCTTATGAAGAGCTGGTGGTGTTCTCGGTGAACAAGCGATTCAAGGTCGCCGGCTACCGCAGCCTGCAGCCGTATTCCATCGGTTATCTTTTGGGCTCCAGAATTTTTGAGGAAAAACTCAAAGGCATGAGCGTTGATACGGCGCCTAACCTGGAATCCTTATTCAACAAACTGCAAGCGGGGAGAACCGATATTGCAGTGGATTCGCGGGCCAGTTTTTGTAGGGCCAGGAAGCTGGGCTTGACCAAGGTGACGATACTGGAGCCTTCGCTGGAAAAACTATTGGCTAATCACTGGGTCAGCAGGCGGCATGCAGCCCTAATCCCCAGGTTGGAAGCAGTATTGAAAAAAATGAAGCAGGATGGCGCGATAAAAAAAATACAGGAGGGTGCCTGGAAGGATTTCACTGCACAATGCGGAGCTTGATGTTCCTGGCCTCGTCGGGCGCGCATGCGTTAGCGGGTGCCTGAAATAAAAAATGCGATCCGGTTCAAGCCGGATCGCATTTTTTTTTGGGCAGATATAGGCAGATAAATACAGGCATCGCTGTTCTCGTCAGCGCTGCAACTGCATGGCCAGTTCCAGCTTCAGGTATTCGGCATCGCGCTGATGGTTGGCCGGCTGGGAGTAGCTCGCTCCGGCAGTGGTGCGGTACCATAGTTCATGGTCTCTATATTCGGTGAGGGTGTCGGTTTTTCCGTTCTTCAATGCTTCTTCCTTGCTCATCTTTTTCTCCTGGTGGGCGATGATTTTCTTGCGTGAGATTGGTGTATAGCGCAGCGGCGCCGATGCACGCCTGGCCAAGGCGGGCGCGGCCGGCAGCAGCGGTTTTGGCGGAGGAAAATGGTGCGACGCATGCAGGTCTTCCCGCATCGATCATTGTGAGGAATGATCGGGCATGCCGCGTCGCAAAGAGGGTGAGGCGGATGTATTGGTGTTGATGGGACCGCGAGAATTGAGCTGCCCCAGGATTCACCACCCTAGTCAAACACACTTCCGACAAGGCGTCCCGCTCAGAGGGTCCTTGTAGTACGGTTTGACCTGACGGCAGCCGCAACGCTGGTATCCGTCAAGTCCTGAGCGCATGGTAGTCCGATGTTGCGGGCATCAAACCGGAAATGTGCTTGGCTAGACTGGCGATCCGGGAAAGCTTGGTCCGCATGCATCGCGGCATGAGCTAGCCCCTGGCTTGGCCATGCGCTTATAAAAAAAGCGCGATAAAAAATTGGGGCGGCACGCCGGTGCTGAACCGGCGCTTCCAAGCCCGGACTGCACCTGAACTGGCAAACACTGTGAGGAATGTTTGCCGATGCAGGCGGAATCAATGGTTTTCAATTATTAAAGATCGACGTCTGGCCCAGCTCTCTGGGGGACGGCCTCATACTTGAGGGCTCTACTGCTTGTTGCGATTGCAAGCTGTTCCAGAAACACTACACAAACAAAAAGCCCGGATGTCCTGTGGGGATCATCCGGGCTTTTGGCCTGACCTGTTGGTCTGTCGCAGTGGTTTATCCCTCCGCGACCTGGGGCATAAGCCCCTGGACGATCTTGCTGCAATTTTTTCCATTAATACTGCGTTTCAATTCGGTAGCGCCTGCAGAGCCGGATCGGTGCATCCCGTGCTCAGTGCCGCGGCGATTGCTGCTGGCAACTGCGGCTACTGCCGTCACGCCGTTTACTGCTTGCTGATTGAGCGATGCCAGCCAATTTGCGACCAGCGATGCCAGGCCGAACGCGGGGCGTCCTGTCTGTAGCGTCTGTGGTTGCAGCTTGGTCTTCACATTGCTCTCCTAAAAAGTGCTTGCTGAAAAATGCGTGGCAAAAGTGCCTGATAAAAAAATGTTCTTTTGGAACGGTTGAGTTGATTGTGCCATCACAAAAGATAAAAAACAATCATGCCATGCAAGAAAATGTGCTTGAGCGACGTTTTTTTGCAACGAATGCTGAAACTTGTCATTCGGTATCAGGCAGCGTAAACTACCGCCTGTCGTAGTGAGGTACGGCTTATGAAACCACAAACTGAAAAAACACTATCCCCCACCGCCGAGCGCGGCATTGTTCTGCGCGTGCGCGTCTGCATGGCGGAGCGCGGCATACGCTCGGTCGCCGCTTTGCACCGCCTGTTAATCGACGCCGGCGTCGATATCTCCCATCCGCAACTGATAAGAGTCGTGGACAATCGCGCACAACACCTGAATGTCGCGCTGCTGAACGGCTTCCTGAAAGTCTTCGGATGCCGGGTCGAGGACCTGTTTACGGAAGAGGTATTGGCGCATTGAGCGTCTGAGCCCGACGCAGCCTTATTGGCGATTATTCAGACTTCATCGGACAGAGGATATTCGATTTTATCTATCCCCGGCTTTACCGGAGAGCCCGGGAAATGTATTTTACTCTTCGCGCACGACAGTCTGGAATCGGCCTAATTCTAATTTCCTTCTGCAGGCATACATTTTCTGAGCGTGCGCCAACCACCTGTGGGCCGCGCGAATGTTACGCTTGCTAGTCAATACATGCGCCCAAGCTTGATTGTCAACCTTTACGATAGTTATATTATTTGGCTGAAATCGAACTCGCCTTCGAAAGGGCTTAGCTGAAAGACTCCCGATATTCCTGGCTAAAAACCAGCCAATCTAGCCGACAGGCGTCCACTTCGAATCCATAATCTGGGCAATCGATTTTTTTGACGAAATACATTTCGTCAAAAAATGCAGCAGTCGAAATTCAAAATTTCTCAACATAATAAGGCGGTAGACGCCGGTTACATCCAGCAGCCTCTGTCAACCTGGGCTGAGTAACTACAGATCATTGCTCCGCAAACGCATTGGCGTCGCCCTTAAACCATTTTGCCAGATTGGCGGCGAAAGTTTGCGCGCCGTTTTTCTCCGGCGTTCTCAATGCATGGCTGGCCTTGGGGTACACGATGAACTGGAAGTTCTTGTCAGGATGTGCTTGAAAATATCGCTGCAATGCCTTGCCGGATTCCAGCGGCACGCTGTCGTCGTTTTCCCCCATGGCTGCAACGATGGGGATATCGAGTTTGCTGTAAGCAGCAATAGGGTCGCGGAACAGGTGGCTGCTCCAGTAGCGATAGGATTTTCCGAAAAAATCTTTGTATAGATTGCCGGGATCTTTTTTTATTTTTGCATATTCTTGCAGAAAATACTCGCGCGAAAATGGTTTTGCATACGGCTCTACGCCATGGTCCGCGAAGTACAGGAATTCGTCGCTTTGCCGCATGCCGCCGCTGCCTGCGGTGGCCAGCCAGCCTATCTTGTCGCTTTGGGATGCAATGAGCGGTGCGATTGCGCCGCCCTCCGAGAAGCCGACGATAGCGACCGAATGCTTGCCGCGCTCTTTCAATAGCGGCTGCGTTTCCAGGAACTCCAAATTGTCGGAAACGCGGCGCTCCAGATAGTCGGCCTGCTTATATGCAGCCGAGCATTTTCCATCCTCATCTCCTATCTTTACCGCGGGTTTTTCCAGGAAGTAGACATCCAGCGGCGCCGGATACTTCTCGAAGAAGCTCGGGAAGCGCGAGCCGAAGTCTGCACAACCTGAGCCGCTAATCAGCAGGATTACCGGGCCGGTGTGCTGAGGGTTCGTATCGTGCACGCGGAAGTAATGCCGCTGTTCTCCTTGGATAGTGACGAGCGCTTCTTCAGTCAGGCGTTCGGCGAGTGCGACGGGGGAGAGCAATAGCAGGGTTAGAGCAAGAATTGATTTGAGCGACATATTTTCCGATTTTCGAGTAGGTGCTGGCCGATGAAGGGTTGTCAATCAGGAATGATTATTTAAGGATTGTTAAATTACTGAAAAACCAAGAAAATATAACAACTTTTAACTATGGTGCAATATTTGTTTGAGATAGTATCTCGGGCAATGTCTGCAGCCATGTTGTTGGAAGCAAGATGCACTGTGGATTTCATTGATGCACAATCTGGCCGCTTTCCGGGGCGGCCACCTTTCAGGGAAAGAGAAAATAAAATGAAACAATATGGCGCTGAGTTCTTTGGAACCTTCTGGCTGGTGCTGGGCGGCTGCGGTAGTGCGGTACTGGCTGCCGCCTTCCCCGGTCTGGGCATAGGTTTCGCCGGTGTGGCATTGGCATTTGGCCTCACAGTGTTGACGATGGCATACGGCATAGGCCATATCTCCGGCTGCCACTTGAACCCGGCAGTGTCGGTAGGTTTGTGGGTAGGCGGCCGCTTCCCGGCAGCGAAATTGTTGCCTTATATCGTGGCCCAGGTGTTGGGCGGTATTGTCGCTGGCGGTGTGCTGTACCTGATTGCCAGCGGCAAGGCAGGTTTTGATGTGTCGGCCGGTTTTGCGTCCAACGGTTATGGCGAGCATTCGCCAGGCGGCTACAGCTTGCAGTCGGCCCTGATTTCCGAAGTGGTGATGACGGCATTTTTCCTGATCGTGATCCTGGGCGCAACCGACAAGCGCGCACCGCAAGGATTCGCGCCGATCGCGATCGGCCTGTGCCTGACCCTGATCCATCTGGTCAGCATTCCGGTAACCAACACCTCGGTCAATCCCGCGCGCAGTACCGGCCCTGCCCTGTTCGTCGGCGATTGGGCGATCAGTCAGCTGTGGCTG
>DATHMC010000286.1:0-4216 GCA_035487495.1 Undibacterium sp. | reverse complement strand
GGGGGCCGTGGTGTCGTTCCAGTAACCGCCGACGGCTGCCGTCAGATCAACCACGTGGCCGGAGATCGGCGAGCGCACGGCCAGGATATGGCCATCGCCGCCCTGGGCGCCGGCGGCGCCGAGCTGCGCCAGGCGGGCGTTGGCGCGCGCCAGCTCGCTGGCGGCTTGCTCAAAATCGTTTTGCGCTTGTTCGATATCCCGCTTGGCTGCCAGGTCGGAATTACCCAGCTCCTGTTGCCGGGCGATATTTTTGCGCGCCAGCTCCAACGCTGCCCTGGCTTTTTTGGCATCGCTTTGCGCCTGCGCATAGTCGGCCGAATCTATCGTGAACAGCACGTCGCCGCTTTTCACCGCGTCGCCCAGGCGTTTATTCAGGCTGACGATGCGCCCGGCAATCGGCGCCAGCACCTTGACCAGCCTGGCGGGGTCGGCCTCGACCGCGGCAGGCAGATTGAACGGAGCCGTGACCGTCCTGGCGGACAAGGTCTCTAGCACCAGTGAGCGGCGCAACGGCGATTTCTCCGGAACAACCAGGCGCACGCCTTCATGGCGCAGCACCACGGCGTCATTCGACGGAGCGGATTCTTTCGCATGCGAAGCCGCCAGCCACCAGCCAGAAAGACCGACGGCACAGAGGGCCGCCGCGCCTATAGTCAGGCGGTGGCGGAGTAAAGACTTAGGTTTCGAGGTCAGATTCATACGTTGTTCCCATTCCAAGGACGATTTTTTTATGTTGCTTCTTATTGCTACAAAGCCAATGTCTGATGCTGTATTTGGTAGGCGCACTGTAGAGGGTCTGGCTGACACCGGTGTGACACAGGTGTCAGCAAGCCCTTCTAGTTCAATCGGCCAGGCATGCTTTGCCAGCACACGCTGCGCACGCTTTTTTCCAGGCCGAGGCGGCTGACCAGGCGCACCAGGCTGGCCCGCTCGGGCACCGTGCACCGGATCTGCACCGCGATGCGGGTGAGCTTGCCCTGCCCCTGCGGTTCATGCGAGATCGCCGGCGCTGCGCCCTGTATGCCGAACAGGCATTGCCTGATCAGGCGCTCCACATCGGCGACGCTCTCTATCCGGCACAAAGTAGTAATCTGATAAGGCAAAGCCTGTTCCGCCCGGGCGGCGGCGCCGGGAGCAACCGGCAGGCTGTGCTTGAAAAATGGTTTGAATTGATAGCGATGCATGGCAATCTCCTTAAGTTTCAATGCCGTTGAGCACGGCCCAGCGCGCGGCGCTGACGCCTTTTTCCAGGCTGATGCGGCTGACGATTTGTTCCAGTTGCAACAGGTTGCCGGGCGAGGCAATCAGGTCGGCGCGCACCTCGAGCTGTCCGGCCAAGGGCCGGTCTTCGCTGTGCAGCGACTGAATCAGCAATTGCTGCATGCCGTTCAGCATGTGGAGCATGAGGGTGCGGACATGCACCTCGTCGTCGGCGCGGCAGACTATGGAAAGCCGGTACACCTGTTCGACTTCGGTGGCGCTGTCCAGGCTTTGCTTGTTGATCAGTTGCGCAAAGCCCCGCAGCAGCACGTTTGCTCCCAGGATGGCGACCGCGCCAAGCGCACCTTCCAGCAGATGGCCGAGGCCGGTCAGCACGCCGATTGCCGCCGAACACCATAAGGTGGCGGCCGTATTGAGCCCGCGCACATTGAGCCCTTCACGCATGATGACGCCGGCGCCCAGAAAGCCGATACCCGAAACAACTTGTGCCGCAATACGGGCCTGCCCCTGAAGGTCGCCGGTAAACCCGGATACCGTCACAAACAGGCAGGCGCCGGCCGCTACCAGCGCATTGGTGCGCAAGCCTGCCATGCGCTGGCGCATCTGCCTTTCAGCGCCGATAATGGAACCGAGTGTTAGCGCAAGCAACACCCGTAGAGTAAAGACGTGCCAATCCATTGCCAAATTCCTCCGCAATAGCGAAGCCCGCGAGCGTGTTAGCGCCGGAACGGGCGTCGCATGGCCTGCCCGGCGCACAAGATGCGCTTAAGCGAACAAGCCGTGTAATGGTTTTGGATGGGAGTGCTGATCGGCAACAGGACGTTGCCGAAACACTACAGCCTGCATGGTCGCAAGCTGCAGCAGAAAAGGAGATCTACCTGGAGCTTGCGAACAGTGCCGGGCTGAGAACCCATCCACATAAACAACAACTATAACTGTCCAAGATCGGACTCCTTTTTAATTCAATGTGGCGGATTCTAGATGCGCGGCAATTGCCGTGTCAAGTAAAAATTTGATAAAAATCGGCATTAGTCATTGAAATCAGCCCCTCTTGCAGTATCCCCTCCAGGGGGATACCATACGCCCCATGAGTACACACATATCGCACCCCGAAATTATCAAGCGCCTCAAGCGCGCGCAAGGTCACCTGAAGAGCATCATCGACATGCTGGAAGGCGACCGCGAATGCCTGGAAATCGCGCAGCAATTGCATGCCGTGGAAAAGGCCATCACCAATGCCAAGAAGACACTGGTCCACGACCATATCGACCACTGCCTTGAGCATGCTGTAAAGAAAAATCCCCGCAGCGCCGAAGACACCGTGCGCGAGTTCAAGGAAATTACCAAATACTTATAAAAGCCTGCTGTTAAAAGCCTGCTGTTAAAAGCCCACTGTTGCAAGCCTTGCACAAGCAAATGCAAACCGCTTTTCAAGCGGCCGGGCGGTCTGCTACAATCCGGCTTGTTGTCATTGGGGAGTAGCTATCTTCGGCAAATTTGCCGTAGAGATCACATCAACAAACTTGAGGCGGATTGCTTCATGGTGTGATCAGCTTCCGGCTCAGGCCGGACCAGCCCGGCGAGACCTTTGGCCACGATGCGTTTACCTGCCGGGTAAGCCGTATCGTTGCGCCATTGGTTATCCGCTTGCCCGGCTCCGTGAATTCTTATGCTCCTGACCTTCTTCCTGTTTTTTCTCTCCGCAGCGGCCATCTATCTGGCCTGCGAATATTTCGTCAACGGCATTGAGTGGTGCGGCCGCCATATGAAGCTGGGCGCCACCGCGGTCGGCACGGTGCTGGCCGCCTTCGGCACAGCGCTGCCTGAAAGCGCGGTCACCTTCACCGCCGTGGTGTTCGGCCATACGCCGCAGCAAAAGGACATCGGTGTCGGCGCGGCGATGGGCGGGCCCCTGGTGCTGGCCACCATCGCCTATGCGGTGGTCGGGTTGGCAATGTGGTGGAATCAACGACGGCTTCAGCGGACGAATCATGCAGTGGTCGTCGACCATGCCCGGCTCAGCCGAGATCAACTGGCCTTCCTGGCCATCTTCGTCATCAAGGTTGCGCTGGGCCTGGTCGCCTTTGCCGTCAAGCCCTGGCTGGGTATCCTGTTTCTGGCCACCTATGCGCTGTACGTGTGGCGGGAAATCACCACCGCCGAAACATCTCCAGAGGAAGAGGAACTGGAGGCCCTGAAGCTGCGTCCTCACAATGCAAGCTTTGGCTGGGCTGCGCTGCAAGTGCTGGCGGCGCTGGCGGTCATCGCGATCGCCTCGCACACCTTCGTGGCCCAGCTGGAATCCATCGGCATCGCCTACGGGTTGCAGCCGCATCTGGTCGCGCTATTGCTCAGTCCGGTCGCGACCGAATTACCTGAAATTATGAATGCGCTGATCTGGGTGCGCCAGGGCAAGGAGCGGCTGGCGCTGGCGAATATTTCGGGCGCGATGATGATTCAGGCCACCATTCCCAGCGCTTTGGGACTATTTTTTACGCCATGGCGCTTTGACGGCCCGCTGCTGGTTTCCGGCCTGGTCACCGCTGCATCCATCCTGTTGCTATGGTTCATGTTCCGCCGCGGCAAAGTGGACAGCCGGACGCTGGCGCCGATCGGTCTGCTGTACGGCGTGTTTGTCGCGTATGTGGCGCTGCACGCGTAGCGCAGTAAAGACGCATCACCGGGAGCTTTTCCGGCATTTCGCGCCAAAATCCGGATCTGCTTTCAACTCCAATAGCGTAGCCATCAGCATTGGGTTGCCATTGTTTTTCGCGACATCGTACGGCGTCACGCATGCGTTTTCCACGCCGGCCCTGCCATTCACATCGGCGCCGTGCGCCACCAGGAACGTCGCCTGCGCTGGCAGCTCGCCCAGGCACTTGTTCCAGTTGCTGTCGGCCACCTCCTTGGAACGATAGCGATAGTCCGGCGGCTGGCAATAGGACGCCAGATAGGCCAAGCCACTGGGTTCGGCCTGGTTTTTGCCGGCGTTCGG
>DATHMC010000285.1:0-8820 GCA_035487495.1 Undibacterium sp. | reverse complement strand
TGTGGGCGCTGGATTCCCTGCTGCAAGCCGGCTACCGCTACAGCTCCAGCATTTACCCGGTCAAGCACGACCACTACGGCATGCCCGATGCGCCGCGCTTTGCGTTTTATCCGAATGGCGAAGACGGCTTGCTGGAAATTCCGATTACCACGGTACGCATCATGCAGCGCAATCTGCCGGCCGGCGGCGGCGGTTTTTTCCGCCTGTTTCCGTACCAGTTGTCGCGCTGGTTGCTGCGCAGGGTCAATCTGCAGGATGGGCAGTCCGGCATATTTTATCTCCATCCCTGGGAAGTCGATCCTGAACAACCGAGGCAGCAAAACATAGGCATGAAAACGCGCTTCCGCCACTACGTCAATCTGGCTCGCACAGAGAACCGGCTCAAAGCTTTAACGCGCGATTTCCAATGGGACCGCATGGA
Organism: Undibacterium sp.; assembly: GCA_035487495.1. Classification (GTDB taxonomy): domain Bacteria; phylum Pseudomonadota; class Gammaproteobacteria; order Burkholderiales; family Burkholderiaceae_D; genus Undibacterium. The sequence goes on along the minus strand of DATHMC010000285.1, from coordinate 8,399 downwards.
CAGGATTTTTTTGAAAAACCATGAACTCTATCGTTGAAGCCTCTGCAGACCACTTGCAATCCCCTTGCGCCGGCAGCCAACTCTCGATCCAACTGATGCAAGCGCAAGATGCGGCAAGGTGGGACCAGTTTGTCCTGGAATGCCCGGAAGCCAGTTTTTTCCACAGAGCCGGATGGCAGTCCGTGATAGAGCGCGCCTTCGGCCATAAGACCTGGTTTTTTTTCGCGGAAGCGGAAGGAAAGATAGTCGGCGTGCTGCCGCTGGCCGAAATTAAAAGCGCGCTGTTCGGGCACTCTTTAAGTTCGCTGCCATTTTGCGTGTACGGCGGCGTGGCGACCGAGTCCGATGCGGCGCGCGTGGCATTGACCCTGGCCGCCCAGGCATTGGCCAGCAAGCTGAAGGTAGGACACCTGGAATACAGGAACGTCAAAGCCAGCGCGCAAGAGGGCTGGCATACCAAAGAGCTATATGTCACCTTTCGCAAGGAAATCGATCCTGACGAAGAAAAAAATATGCTGGCGATACCGCGCAAACAACGCGCGATGGTGCGCAAGGGCATCAAATTCGAATTGAAAAGCGAACTGGACGAGGGCATAGAAAGATTTTTTCACGCCTATTCCAGCAGCGTGCATCGCTTGGGCACACCGGTATTTTCGAAGAAATTCTTCCGCCTGCTGAAAGAAACTTTCGGCAAGGACTGCGAAGTGATGACCATCGTCAAGGACGAGCGCATCATCGCCAGCGTGATGAGCTTTTACTTCAGGGACGAGGTGTTGCCGTATTACGGCGGCGGCACGGCGGAGGCACGCGACCTCGCCGGCAATGATTTCATGTATTGGGAATTGATGCGGCGTGCCTGCGCGCGCGGCTACAAGGTATTCGATTTCGGCCGCAGCAAACTGGGCACCGGCGCATTTGACTTCAAGAAGAACTGGGGCTTCGAACCTCAGCCTTTGCACTACACTTACCAACTGCATCAATCGACCGCGGTGCCGGACAATAATCCGTTGAACCCCAAATATCAGCTATTCATCAAGATGTGGCAGCGCTTGCCGCTACCGGTGGCCAACCTGATCGGTCCCCACATCGTCAAGAACCTGGGATAGCGCGATGGACGATCTGCTATTGCTGGTGCATCGCATCCCCTTTCCTCCCAACAAGGGAGACAAGATACGTTCCTATCATCTGCTGAAACACCTGGCGCAAAACTATCGCGTTCATCTGGGAAGCTTCATCGATGACGAGAACGACTGGCAGTACGTGGACAACGTCAAAAAACTCTGTCACGAAACCCATATCGCCAGGCTCGATCCCCGGTCCGCCAAGCTGCGCAGCCTGGCGGCGCTGCTCGGCAACCGGCCGCTGTCGCTGGACTATTACCGCAATGCAGGCCTGCAGGCATGGGTTGATGCCGTGATCCGGCAGCATCAGATAAAACGCATTGTCGTGTTTTCGTCGGCGATGGCGCAATTCGTCGAGCATGTGGATGATGCCAGAAGAATCATCGACTTTGTGGATGTCGACTCCGATAAGTGGCTGCAATACGCGGACCAGAAAGTCTGGCCTCTGAGCTGGCTGTACAGGCGCGAAGGGAATCAGTTGCTCGCCTATGAGCGCCGCCTCGCGCAAGAGTGCGATGCAGCGCTGTTTGTGTCGCAGGCCGAGGCCGGCCTGTTCAGGCGACTGGCGCCGGAGAGCGCGGCCAGGATCGATTTTTTCAATAACGGCGTCGATACCGAGTATTTTTCGCCTGAACTGACCCACGAAAACCCCTATCCGAACAATGAAAAAGCCATCGCCTTCACCGGCGCCATGGACTATTGGCCGAATGTCGACGCGGTACAATGGTTTGCCGACGAAGTCATGCCGAAAGTCTTGCAGCAGCATCCGGATGCCGTGTTTTACATTGTCGGCGCCAGGCCTTCCGAGCAAGTCAGGGAATTGGCCAAGCTACCCGGCGTGCGGGTGACCGGCTCGGTGCCGGATGTCCGCCCCTACCTGGCGCATGCGCGGGTCGCCGTAGCCTCGTTACGGATCGCCCGCGGCATACAGAACAAGGTGCTGGAAGCAATGGCCATGGCCAAGTCCGTGGTCGTTTCCCCCCAGGCCCTGGAAGGCATAGACGCCGAACCGGGGCGCGAACTGATGCTGGCGACAGATGCCCCGCAATTCGCGGCCCAGGTCGTCCAGTTGCTGACACAAGAAAATACGGCGATGGAACATTCTGCCAGAGCCAAAGTGATCGCCCGATACAATTGGACCGCCAACCTGTCGCGCGTGGATGCCTTGCTCGATCCAGCCGCGCCGCCACACGGCGCCGTCGGCTCCTCCTATCCATCCGACTTTTCTCCAGCAAAGGCTTAGTCGTGACAACACTTAACGCGGCAACAACTCAGGCAGGCTCATCCAGTTTCCTGAAGGGACTGGTCATCACCTGCGTGCTGATCATTCCTTTCCTGCTGTATTTCAACACCGCGCAATCCATCGTCTCGGTCTGGAATAGTTCCGAAACCTTTGCCCACGGCTATATCATTATCCCGATCAGCCTGATATTGATCTGGTTGCGCAGGAAAAGCCTGATGGAGATGGCGCCCCAGCCTTATTGGCCGGCACTATTGGCCTTGCTGGCCTGCGGCCTGGCGTGGCTGCTGGCGGATCTGGGAGAGGTGCAAGTCATCAAGCAATACAGCTTTGTCGCCATGCTGCCGATTGCCGCTGTGGTCCTGCTGGGCCGCAGGATTTCCTGGGCGATGGCCTTCCCCTTGTTTTTTGTGCTGCTGGCGGTGCCCTTCGGCGAAGTTTTTATCGGCCCGCTGATTGATTTCACCGCAGATTTCACGGTCCTGGCTTTGCAGGCTACCGGCATACCGGTCCTGCGTGACGGCAGCAGTTTTTCCATCCCGTCCGGCAACTGGTCCGTGGTGGAGGCATGCAGCGGCGTCCGGTACCTGATTTCATCCTTTACGCTGGGTTGCCTGTACGCCTACCTGACCTATCGTTCATTCAAGCGCCAACTGGCATTCGTTGTGCTTTCCATCATCGTGCCGATCATCGCAAACGGCATGCGGGCGTATATGATCGTGATGATAGGCCATTTGAGCGGCATGCACCTGGCGGTGGGCGTGGATCACATCATCTACGGCTGGCTGTTCTTCGGACTGGTAATGTTCATCATGTTCTGGATAGGCAGCTTCTGGCGCGAAGACAAAGACGGGGCCACGCCGGACAGCGAAAGCATGCAAGCGGCGATCGATGCGACGCCGGTGACAACCGGCAAGATCCTGATTGCCGCCGTCGCGGCAGTGATCTGCATAGGCATATGGCCGGCCTATGCCTCGTACATCAACCGCATCAGCATCAATCCGGCGCCGGTGCTGCTGTCCGGTCTGCATGCGGATTGGCCGCAAGGGCCCTCGTTCACCACCTGGCGCCCCATCTTCCTGCCGGCCAACACGGAGCTGGACCAGTCCTATCAGCGCGACGGCCAGAAAGTAAACCTGCTGTTGAAATATTATCGCAACCAGAACCGCCAATCGGCGCTGATCAGCAGCGTCAATATCATGGTGCCGGATCGCGACGAAGCCTGGCTCAAAACCAATTTTTCTGTGCGCCAGGAAACCGTCGCCAACCGCCAGCTGACGGTACGCGAGACCCAGTTGAAAGGCACGTCCGGCCCGATGGTGGTGTGGCATTGGTACTGGATCGCCAATACCTTCACCGCCAATAATTATGTGGGAAAAATACTGCAGACCAAGGAAAAGATCTTGATGGCCGGCGATGACGGCGCCTCGATCCTGGTGTATGCGCCGTTTAGCGAAAATCCGGAAGAAGCCAGGGCAACCCTCAGGAATTTCCTGAATACCAACCTGGGCGCAATACAGGCCACGCTGACCGCGAATAAAAAATAGACAAGAAGCATGAGCCGACTTCCGCCGCATCAACTTCCACTGGTCGTGCACCTGGTCTATCGGCTCGACTTCGGCGGACTGGAGACGGTGCTGGCGGAATGCGTCAATCGCATGCCTGCGGATAAATACCGCCATGCAATAGTCTGCCTGACCGACTATACGGCGTTTTCACAAAAGATCACCAAGCCGGATGTGCCAATCTATGCATTGCACAAGCCGGCCGGCCTGGGCCTGGGCACCCACCTGAAACTCTGGAAGTTGCTGCGCAAGCTGGCGCCGACCATCCTGCACACTTACAACCTGGCGGCGATAGAATATGCATTCACCGCGGCAATGGCGGGGGTGCCGGTGCGCATCCACGCCGAGCACGGGCGCGACCTCGGCGATCCGCAAGGAAAAAATCCGAAGCATAATATGCTGCGCCGGCTGTTGATTCCGTTCATCGATTGCTACGTACCGGTGTCGCGCGACCTGAAACAATGGCTCAAGGACGTGATACGCGTGCCGGATGCCAAAAACCTGCTGATCAACAACGGCGTCGATACCGGACACTTCCATCCGGCGCCGGCAGAGGCAGATACCCGGCAATTTGTCGTGGGTACGGTCGGCCGCATCCAGGACATCAAGAACCATAAAGGCCTGGTCATCGCCTTCCAGCGCTTGTTGCAGCTGATGCCGGAACATAAAGACCGGCTGCGCCTGCAGATCGTCGGCGACGGCCCCTTGATGCAGCAACTGAAAGAACAGGTGGCGGCGGCCGGACTGAACGGCCAGGTATGGCTGCCCGGCGCGCGTTCCGACATTGCCGACCTGATGCGCGCCTTTTCCGTATTCGTGCTGCCGTCATTTGCCGAGGGCACACCTGTTACACTGCTGGAGGCGATGTCCTGCGGTTTGCCCGTCATCGCTTCCGCAGTCGGCGGCATACCGGATGTCGTCAGCGACCGGCATACCGGCGTCCTGGTTGCCGCTACGGATCACGAAGCCATCGCGGCACAGCTGGCCGCGTACTGCCGCGAGCCTGCGCTGATGGCCGAGCACGGCATGGCCGGGCGCTCTCTGGTGGAGCAAAACTACAGCATCGCTGCGATGCTGCTCAATTATACGAAGCTGTACGATACCTTGTGCCGAGCCAAACTTTAATCCATTCTTTCAAGCGGGAAAACAGCAATCATGTGCGGAATAGTCGGAATTTTTGATACGCGCGGCGAGCGGGCGATAGACCGGCAAGTACTCCATCGGATGAATGAAAGCCAGCATCATCGCGGCCCGGATGAGGGCGACCTGTACCTTGAGCACGGCCTGGGCTTCGGCCATCGTCGCCTGTCGGTAATCGACGTGGCCACCGGCCAGCAGCCCCTGTTCAATGCCGACCATACGGTAGGCGTGGTATTTAACGGCGAGATCTACAACTACCTGGAACTGATGGACGAGTTGGGCAAGCTGGGCCATGTATTCCGCACCCGCTCCGATACCGAGGTCATCGTCTATGCCTGGCAGCAATGGGGCGCAGACTGTGTGCACCACTTCCGCGGCATGTTCGCGTTCGCACTGTGGGACCGCAGCAGGCAGACCATGTTTTTGGGCCGCGACCATGTCGGCGTCAAGCCTATGTTCTATTCGCTATTGCCGGACGGGCATTTCGTCTTCGGTTCAGAGCTGAAGTCGCTGATGACCTTCCCTGCCCTGTCCAGGAAACTCAATCCCAGCGCAGTCGAAGACTACTTCGCCTACGGCTACATACCCGAGCCGAAAACCATTTTCCACCAGGCATTCAAGCTCAGCCCAGGCCATACCATTACGCTGAAGGTCGGCGACACTGCTGTGCATCAAAAGAAATTCTGGGACCTGCCTTTCCAACCGATGGGAGCGATCTCCGAGCAAGACGCAGAACATGAGTTGATCGCTCGCCTGCGCGAATCGGTCAAGAGCCAGCTTAAATCGGAAGTCCCGCTGGGAGCCTTCTTGTCCGGCGGCGTGGATTCCAGCGCGGTGGTCGCGATGATGGCCGAGCAAGACCATGCGGCCGTGAATACCTGCTCCATCTCTTTCAACGATCCCCAGTATGACGAGTCGGCGTTTGCCAACCAGGTCGCACAGCGCTACCAAACCAGGCATTATGCAGAAACCGTGGACAAGGATGACTACGGCCTGATCGATACGCTGGCGCACTTGTACGACGAACCGTATGCGGACAGTTCCGCCATCCCTACCTACCGGGTGTGCCAACTGGCGCGCAAGCGGGTAACGGTGGCGCTGTCCGGCGACGGCGGCGATGAAAATTTTGCCGGGTACCGCCGCTATCGCTATGCGATGGGCGAGCAGCGCGTGCGCTCGATGCTGCCTTTGGCCCTGCGCAAACCCGTGTTCGGCACACTCGGCAAGTATTATCCCAAGGCAGACTGGGCACCGCAGATGTTCCGCGCCAAAACCACCTTTGAAGCCCTGTCGCGCGACTTGGTGGACGGCTACTTCCACGGTGTTTCCGTGATGCCGGACCGTGTCAGGAAGCAATTATTCAGCGCCAGATTCCAAACTGAATTGCAGGGTTACCAGGCCATACAGGTCATGCACGACCATGCCGCCAATGCGCCGACCGACGATCCGCTGTCGCTGATCCAGTACCTGGATTTCAAAACCTATTTACCGGGAGACATCCTGACCAAGGTCGATCGCGCCAGCATGGCGCACTCGCTGGAAGTCAGGGTGCCGCTGCTGGACCACAAGTTTGTGGAATGGGTGTCCGGCTTGCCGCCGTCGATGAAACTCAATGGCAGCGAAGGCAAGTATATTTTCAAGAAGTCGCTGAAACCCTATCTGTCCGATGACATTCTGTATCGCGCCAAGAAGGGATTTTCTATCCCGCTGGCAGACTGGTTCCGCGGACCGCTGCGAGCACGCGTGCGCGAGTCCGTGCTCAGTCCCTTGCTGCTGGATACCGGCATCTTTAATGAAAGCTATCTGCGCCATATGGTCGATCAGCACGAATCCGGCCTGAAAGACTATAGTGCTTCGCTATGGTCGGTACTGATGTTCGAGACCTTCCTGCGTGTCAGCGTCGACCGCGAATATCATTGAATCCGGCTGGCGGGCGTCGATATTGCCAACCGCTGCCCGAAAAGAAAAAGGCCCAAGCAGCAAACTTGGGCCTTTTTTTATCCGTTTGATTGCGCGGGTATCAGTCGTTCAAGTGCTCCGCATCAGACAATTTATCTTTATAGGAATCAAAGATCTTGACCAGCGCGTCGCGCATCGAGTACTGCGGCGCCCAGCCCAGTTCGGACTTGGTGCTGTCGATCTTGGGCACGCGGTTCTGCACGTCCTGGTAGCCTTTACCGTAGTAGCCTTGCGCAGTCACGTCCACCAGCTTTACCAGTTTGGCAGTGTCGCGATACTCAGGATACTCGGCAGCCAGTTCCAGCATCATGCCGGCCAGTTCCTTGATCGAATAGTTATTGGTCGGGTTACCGATGTTGTAGATCTTGCCGGTAGCGATGCCGTCTTTATTCGCGATGATGCGCACCAGCGCATCGATACCGTCGTCAACGTAAGTGAATGACCGCTTCTGTACGCCGCCATCCACCAGCTGGATATTTTCGCCGCGCACGATGTGGCCCAGAAACTGGGTCAATACGCGTGAGGAACCTTCTTTCGGCGTGTGGATGGAGTCCAGGCCGGCGCCGATCCAGTTGAAAGGACGGAACAGCGTGAAGTTCAGACCTTCCATGCCATAGCCCCAGATCACGCGGTCCATCAACTGCTTGGAGCAGGCATAGATCCAGCGGGATTTGTTGATAGGGCCATATACCAGGTCGGATGACTCAGGATCGAATTCCGCGTCGGAACTCATGCCGTACACTTCAGACGTGGATGGGAAGATCAGGTGCTTGCCGTATTTGGCGGCAGAACGGACGAAAGGCAGGTTGGCCTCGAAATCCAGCTCAAACACGCGCAAAGGCTGCTGCACATAGGTGGAAGGCGTAGCAATCGCCACCAATGGCAAAATAACATCACATTTACGGATATGGTATTCGATCCATTCCTTATTGATCGTGATGTCGCCCTCAAAGAAATGCATGCGCGGATGGCTCAGGAGGTCTCCCAAACGATCGTTTTGCATGTCCATGCCATACACTTCCCAGTCGGTGGTTTCCAGGATGCGCTTGGACAGGTGGTGACCGATAAAACCATTGACACCCAGAATAAGAATTTTTTTCATGTTATTTAACCATTAACGGACTAACTGATTGACCACGCATTATACCAATCTTTGAAGCGAATCAAGCCAGTCTCCAAAGGAGTGGTCGGAGCGAAGTCTACCCAGGCCCGCAGCTTGCCGGTATCCGCATAGGTAGTCGGCACATCGCCCGGCTGCATCGGCAGATGGTTAATATTGGCCTTGACGCCCAATACCTTTTCCAGCGTATTGATAAAATCCACCACTTTCACCGGCTGATGGTTGCCGATATTGAATACCGCATGCGGCGGACT